>JACWEK010000027.1 GCA_014653535.1 Pelagibacterales bacterium SAG-MED43 | reverse complement strand
AAACCCAGAATCTAAGACTTTAGACAACAATAACAGTACGTTGAAAATACCACCAAAAGGGTATATACTACCTAAACCAGAATAATGAAAGTAAGCGACAACACATCAGTATCAATGCCAATAAGAAATATGTTGGCTATCATCGCAGCAGTAGCTATCGGTGCATGGGCATACTTTGGTGTGATAGAAAGATTAAATAAATTAGAAACATCTGATACCCTTTTCCAGGCTGACCTATTGAAGAAGGCAGAGCAAGAACCAAAAAATTTAGAAATGTATATGTTGATTGAACACCTTGCATCTCAAATAGAATCTATTGAAAAAGAAATAGATGCATCAAGATATAACAAAGTAAACATAGATCACTTAAAAGAGCAGGTGGATATGTTACAAAAAAAAGCAAACGGTAACCACTGATGGTTGAGACTGTATTTGCACTGTTGATGATCATAGAACATGAGATAAAAGAACACCGTATACAAGAGTCACTTAGTATGTGTTTAAAACGTAAGAGGGTTGCAGAGAGACAATTAAAAAATAAAACTGTTAGTTATAAATGTATAAAAAGTAAAGCAGAAGTAGAGATATACCAAGGTGAAAAGTCAATCAAAAAACTCATCCTCGAATAAGGTTGCGAAAGAATTAAAGGATAGACGCTATCATCAACGTGTGGTAAAGTCTAAGAAAGAATATGACAGACGATTACATAAAATTAAAAGCAGAGATAGTGAACGGGAAATGTCCGACGTGTGAGGAGATGACAATACTCGTTGGTCTTACACCAGAATTTTTTAGATGTATAACTTGCGGTGCAGATCTACAGCAACACATCAATGGTAAGATAAGTTATATACCGACACTTACTCCTAAAACTTTAAAATCAAATCTAGATAAATATTTCGATGGCAAAAAAGTTTAAATCGTTCGAGACAAGAGATAAGCCTAAGAAAAGAGGCGCTCGTCAACACAAGAAAAACAAGAACAAACACGAGAAAAGACAGAAAAAACAAACACGTTATAAAGGCCAAGGAAAGGGCTAACGACCCACAGCGACCCAAACAAATAATAATTATTTTTTATTATTGACAAATATCCCACAAGATACTACATTATCCATGTAATTCGAATCACCCTATTATGGAAGATTTAAATTACATTTAGCTAATAACTAACAAAGGAGTACATATGAAAGCTAAAAAGAAAAGTGCCAATGGCACAGTTAAAATGACTGACTTTATAGAAAAAGTTAGTGAAGTAAACGAAACAAAACAATATGATTTGTTCTGTTTTGTAAAAGGTAATCGAGGCGTTAACCAATCACATGTTAATAAATTGATTGCTAAAATAAAAAGAAAGAATCTAAGGGAAATACCAATCTACGTTGGACCTATGAATAAAGACGGAAAGTATCCGATCCTCGATGGTCAACACAGATTTGAAGCGTATAAAACTTTAGATCTACCGATAAGATTCATAATCGTGGACTACATGACTATTAATGATGTACCGAGTATGAACTCTACAAAGTTAAGTTGGGGTAATAAAGATTATCTTCAACGATATGTAGACAAAGATATGCCATCATACATTTATTATAAAAAGTTTATGGAAACATATACTTTAGATAATAAATTTTCTGTTGTGACTACCATATTAAATGGTGTTTACAAAAGAGAAAGAGGTCTGGAAGTAGACTTTGTTGATGGTAGGTTTGATATATCAGATACAGCTAAACAGAATGCTGAAAAGATTGGAGTCTTTTTAGGCAATGTGTTTGATGTATTAGGTAAAGAAGTGAAGAATAGTTTCTTCATGTTTGCATTACTGCATGCAATATCTCACAAAAATTTTAACAAAGAACATTTTGTGGGTAAGCTAAAGAAAAGATCTAAGATGTTTTCTGGTTGTGTGAATACTTTACAATGGTATGATGTCATTAAAAAAGTGTATAAACTACGAAACCAAAAATATAAGGTTGAGTTTACACCTATTAAAGAAGACTAATATTGTGGGGCCTTCGGGCCCCTCAGAAAGGAAATATGAAAGATAAAATAATAACTATAAAACCAAAGAACATAACTCAGAAACAATGGGTAAATTTTTTATTAGAATTAAATCTAATGAAGAAAGCTTGGAAACCATACGGTGTTGATGTTGAAATCAAAGCCCCTGGTTTAAAAAAAACTATACTATGGGGAACTAAAATTGGTGGACAAATATCTGAACAAGGTTTTGACTAAATTTCAAGTCAAGATCGACGAAGCTGCTAATAATTGGAATCGTACCAAAGATCCAAAGTATAAAGATCTTTGGTACAAACTAGTAAAGGAGTTTGCAAATGGACCTCATAATATTAAACGACGGATTGTATCAATTAGTGCCATTAACAAAGCAGATGATGGAACATATGTCGTTATTGGTAAAAGTAGATTGTTTCGACCTATGCGATATCGTAAGGTTAAAATTAACAACGTATCATGATGCACTCAATCTACATGTCATGAATGATGGCAGTGGTAATTTGATGGGATGTATCTGTAAGTAACACCTACCCTAGAGAGGGAAATAATTAAGGGTAGGTAAATGGTGAGAAGATTTACTTCGTTATCATTTAATGTGGGTAATGTCAAGTCTCCTGGATTGGAGAGCATAAAAACTTAATAAATATCTGCTCTTTGTTTACTTCTTCTTGTCCGATAGTTTGTAATTGTACGATAGATTGTTTGTATCCTGCATCTAAACAAGTGTATAAATCAGTATATTTTTCTGGATATTCCATGGGTGCCAAACACTTACCGGCCATACCAGAACAAAATATAAAAGTTAAAATAAATTTCATTGACAATCCTATAAAATATATTATATATAAAACTTAATTATGAAAGGAAACACAAATGACAGACATGACTAAATACAAAAATGTTTCACTATCCAAAGAAACATACAAGGTTTTAGAAGCGTTATCAAAGGTAATATTGCCCGATGGTAGGCTATCTATATCAAAGACAATTGAAGTATTAACAAACGAGAAAGCGAGAAAATTAAATGGCAAAGTTAAAGTTAAGAGAAGTTAAAAGATACATTTG
>JACWEK010000026.1 GCA_014653535.1 Pelagibacterales bacterium SAG-MED43 | reverse complement strand
CAGGAACAATGAGTCCGTTTCAGCATGGTGAAGTTTTTGTTACAGATGACGGTGCAGAAACAGATTTAGATCTAGGTCATTATGAAAGATTTTCAGGAGTTCTTGCAAAAAAATCAGACAACATTACAACCGGCAGAATATATAGTGATGTATTAAGAAAAGAGAGAAAAGGACAGTACCTTGGAAAAACTGTTCAAGTTATCCCACACATTACCGATCGTATTAAAACATTTATTAAAAATGAGTCATCAAAAGAGGATTTTATAATTTGTGAAATAGGTGGCATTGTAGGAGATATTGAAAGTTTACCTTTTGTAGAGGCAATAAGGCAGTTTGCAAATGATGTTGGTAAGAAAAATGCATTATTTATACATTTAACGTTAGTACCTTATTTGAAAGCCTCAGATGAAATTAAAACGAAACCAACTCAACACTCAGTTAAAGAATTAAGAAGTATTGGTATTCAGCCAGATATAATAATTTGTAGATCAGAAAGACCTATACCTTTAGAACATAGAAAGAAAATTTCATTATTTTGTAATGTTGATATTAAAAATGTAATCGAAACAGTTGATGTAAGAACAATTTATGAAGCTCCAATGAGCTTTTATAAGGAAAAATTAGATATTCAGGTATTGAATTATTTTAAATTAAAGTCAAGAAAATCGGTCAAACTAAATCCGTGGAAAAAAATTACTAAAATTATTCTACAAAATAAAAAAAATGTTAATATTGCTATCATAGGCAAATATGTTGAACTTAAAGATGCTTATAAATCTCTAGATGAAGCATTAACTCATGGTGGAATAGAAAATAAGATTAAAGTCAATTTGGTTAGGATAGACTCAGAAAAATTAAAAATTTCAGAAATTAAGAAAAAGCTTAAAAATATATCTGGGGTTTTAATTCCAGGTGGTTTTGGTAAAAGAGGGACAGACGGTAAAATTGAAGCCATCAAATACGCCAGACAAAATAAAATTCCTTTTTTAGGCATATGTTATGGGATGCAAATGGCAATCATTGAATTTGCTAGAAATAAATTAAATTTAAAAAATGCTACATCAAGTGAATTTGATAAAAAAGGTTTACCTATAGTTGGTTTAATTAATGAATGGACTAAAGATGGTAAAAAAATTAAAGGTACAGATAAAGATCTAGGTGGGACAATGAGATTAGGGTCTTATGATGCTAAACTTAAAGAGAATTCACAAATTAGAAAAATATATAAATCTAAATTAATTAAAGAAAGACATAGACACAGATACGAAGTGAACATAGCTTTCAAAGGTAAATTTGAAAAAAAGGGGATGATTTTTTCAGGTTTGTCGCCAGATAATAAGCTTCCAGAGATTATTGAGTTAAAAAATCATCCTTGGTTTATAGGAGTCCAGTTTCATCCGGAATTTAAATCTAGACCTTTGGCTCCTCATCCTTTATTCTCCTCTTTTATCAAGGCAGCAAAAAATCATAAATGAGTAGTATTATAGTAAATTGTGGACAAATAGAAATTTCAAATGATAATAAAATATGTATCATTTCGGGACCTTGCCAACTTGAAACTGAGCAACATGCAATGGATATGGCTGGTAAAATTCAGGAAATTACGAAAAAATTTGGACTTGGATTAATATATAAAACCTCTTTTGACAAAGCAAATAGAACTAGTTTAAAAGGAAAGAGAGGAGCAGGACTTGACGCTTCATTGCCAGTTTTTGATAAAATAAAAAAAGAATTAAACATTCCAATTTTAACTGATATTCACAATGTAGATCAATGTTCTTTAGTAGCTAATCATGTTGATGTTTTACAAATACCAGCGTTCTTGTGTAGACAAACTGATCTTCTAATAGCCGCTGCAAAAACAAATAAAATTATTAATGTTAAAAAAGGTCAGTTTTTAGCTCCATGGGACATGGTTAACGTTACAAAAAAAATTTCAGATTCTGGAAACAAAAATATTTTAGTAACTGAAAGAGGAGCTAGCTTTGGTTATAATTCTTTAGTTTCAGATATGAGATCTTTACCAATCATGGCAAAGAATGGTTACCCAGTTATTTTTGATGCTACTCATTCAGTGCAACAACCAGGAGGAAAAGGAGAGTCATCTGGTGGAGAAAGAGAATTTGTAGAATACTTAGCTAGAGCTGCAGTAGCTGTAGGTGTTGCAGGAGTATTCATTGAAACTCATCAAGACCCTGATAACGCTCCATCTGATGGACCTAATATGGTTCCATTAGATAAATTAGAGAATTTATTAGAACAATTAAGTGATATTGATAACCTTATAAAAAATAAGTGAGCAAAATAATTAAAGTTATAGCACGTCAGGTTTTTGACAGCAGAGGCAATCCAACAGTTGAAGCAGAAGTTTATGCATTAAATTTAAGCGCAACGGCAATTTGTCCTTCTGGAGCCTCTACGGGAACTTATGAAGCTTTTGAAAAAAGAGATAAGAATAATAAAAGATACCTGGGTAAGAGTGTTTTAAATGCCGTTAATTTAGTTAACTCTAAAATTTCAAATAAATTAAAGGGTCATAGTGTTCATAATCAAGAGAGAATAGATACTCTTATGATTAATTTAGATGGAACAAGACAAAAATCTAAATTAGGTGCCAATGCTATTTTAGCAGTCTCAATGGCTGTAAAAAAACTATCGGCTAAATTAAAAAAAATACCTTTATATAAAAGTTTTATAGTAAAAAAAAATTTTCAATTACCCTATCCGTTAATGAATATTATTAATGGTGGAGCTCATGCAAATAATGGTCTTAGAATACAAGAGTTTATGATTAGACCAGATAAAGCAAAGAGTTTCTCTGATGCAATGAGAATTTGTTTTGTTGTTATAAAAAATTTAAGTGATTTGATAAAAAATAAGGGACTTTCCACCTCGGTAGGTGATGAAGGTGGATTTGCTCCTATGATAAGTAGTAACAATCAGGCTTTAAATTTAATTGTAAGTGCAATTAAAAAATCTGGTTTTGTGAATGGTAAGGACGTTTCAATATGTTTGGACGTAGCTGCTAATGAACTTTTCAAAAAAAACAAATACTCAATACATTCAACGAATTATATTTCTGTAGAGAAATCAATTTTGGAATATAAAAAAATAATTAAAAAATATAAGATTAAATCTATTGAAGACCCCTTTGCTGAAAATGATTGGCCTGCATGGAATAAACTAATGA
>JACWEK010000025.1 GCA_014653535.1 Pelagibacterales bacterium SAG-MED43 | reverse complement strand
TGTGTTAGTTTGCCAGATGACGATATTGCAAAAACTATGAAATTACTTGGAAACGCTAGCTTTAGTGATAAAAAAATTATAGCTGGTGAAAATTCAGCACCTGGAGTAATTAGTTTAATCACAATCTGTGAAGATGAAAAAATTAAAAAAAACTTAAATTTAGATAAATACTCAAATATATTATTAATTGGGTGTGAGGGTGATACTGATCAAGAAATGTACCAAAAACTTATAAATCAATAAAAACTTATAAATGAAAAAGGTTTTAAAGAAAAAGTTAGATAATGTGGATTTTTATAAAATCTTTAAACCTGAGTTAACACCAAAAAGGATGATGGAATTAGGTGTTTTTGGAGGAGCCTATTTTGGATTAAATATAAAAGAATTTCCTAAATCATGGTTTAAGAATGTAAAATTGAGTAAAAATTTTGATGTTAATTTAAATAGATTTAAAGTTGTCTCAGGACTTTCAAGAGAACATTGGATTGAAAAAGGATGGATCTTTAAGGAAGATCCTTTGGGATGGTTTCAATGGTACTGTAGATTCACTAATGGAAGAAGGATTCCTAATATGGATGAAATTCAAATAAAGAGATGGAAAAATTTTAAAAGGCATGTCTTAGCGATAGAAAAAAATTGTGAAAAAGGTGATCTTGGTTGTAGGAAAAGACAGAGACAAGCAATTTTACAATGGGCTTATGATCCTTATAAAAGATAAAAATTAGTTATAATTTATTGAAGTTAGCTCATATAATCTACTGATAGTTCTTTTAAAAGGTCCAGCCAAACTTTTTGATGACTTTATTAAATTTAAATTAACTTCTGATAGAATCATAAGTGGAATTTTTTTTTCATAAATAATATCTATTAATGTTATAAATCTTTGTTGTTGATTTGAGTTGTTGTCATTAAAATTTGGCAAATTTATAATAAAAATAAATTCACTATTTTCTGCAATCTTGATATAATCTTCAGATCCCAAGTTTCTATTACATAATTCTTCAAACTCAAATTTGACAACCTTTTCATAAAAGTTTTCTAAAACAATCTTGCGCCCTTTTATTTCCAAAATTTTTGAATTTTTTTTTTTATTTTTTGTAATTGTTCTTAAAAATTTATTTAATCTAAAATTAGAAGCTGTATCAATTGGAGATAAAAATCTATCTGGGTTTATATTTTTACTTGATCTATAATCTTCTTGAATTGACAATTCTTTTTTGTAACAATTATTTTTTAAAATTTTTATAAATGGTATAAATTGATCTCTTTGTAAACCATCTTTATAAAGATCATTAATATCTATATTTGAGGAAAAAATGACTTTAATTTTTTCTTCAAATAATTTCTTAAACAATTTTCCTAAAATCATTGCATCAACAATATTAGTTACTTGAAATTCATCTAAATAAATAATCTGAGCATCTTTATTTAAATTTTTAACAAAAAGATCAATTACATTTTTTTTGTCCTTGTTTTGAAAAAAAAAATCATGGAACTTAATCATGAATTCATTAAAGTGGAATCTTAATTTTTTTTCTTGTAAATCATTGAAAAAAAAATTTAAAATCATTGTTTTTCCAACACCAACATCTCCAACAAGATAGAAGCCAAGTTTATTTTTTTTTTTTAAAACCTTGTTTAAAAAAGATTGTTTAAAATTTTCTGTATAATAAATCTTAAGATAATTTATTATATCTAATTGATTTTGATTAATTTCAAATTGTTGCTCCTTACAATAATTTATGAAATAATTTTTTAAATTCATTTTTTTGTTTTAAAGTCTATTCCATACTCAGATCTTGGGCCTTTTCTTAATCCAAATGGACCTGATATAAATAATGTCAAAGGCTTTGTTCCTGGCTTAATATCCACTCTATGTAAATTATTTGCTGATCTGAAACCTATATATCCTGGGGGTCTCCAAAATTTTCCTGTTTTTAGAGTTTCCCAATATCCTCCACGCAATATAATTGTAATGTATGGAAAAGTATGGTTATGAACTCCCTCACCATGATCATCTGCTAACATTTCATGTATTAGTATATTAAATGGAAACCACTTTGGACGATAGCGCATCAGAACATAATATCTATTCATCCAAGGTTTGGCTTTTTTATATTCTGGGTGTGAGGGACCTCTGTCTAAAACAATTTTTTTTCGACCTAATTTCTCCAACAATTTAAGAAACAGCTATCATTAATAGTAATACACGAAATGAAAAAATTAGAAATTTTTTTATAAATAATAGAAAAATATTAATTGCAATTTTATCTGCAATTTTAGTGATTTTAATAGGTTACTTTGCATTTGCGGAGTATAAAGAAAACCGACAGTTGAAAATTTCTAATGAATATAATTCTATTGTGACAGAATATTCGAAGGATAAAAAAGAAAAAACCAAAAATTCTTTAGTCGATATTATCTATAAAAATGACCCTACTTATTCGCCACTATCTTTATACTTCATAATTGATAACCAATTAATTACTGATAGATTAAATATTAATATTTTATTTGATAATATAATTAAAAATACATCATTAGATAAAGAAATTAAAAATTTAATAATTTATAAAAAAGCTCTTTATAATGCAGATGATATCAGAGAAAATGAGCTATTAGATATTTTAAATCCGATCATAAATTCCGACAGTATTTGGAAATCACAAGCATTATACTTAATAGCAGAATACTTTTATTCTAAAGAGGAAAAACAAAAAGCAAAAGAGTTTTTTAATCAAATACTTTTATTAGAAACTACAAATCAAGATTTAAAAATAGAGTCACAAAAAAGATTGAATAGAGATTTAAGTGAATAAGGTCATAATTTATTTAATTTTTATAATTTTAATTAATGGTTGTTCTTTAAATGAAAATTCAAAATTTTGGACAGCATCTAAAAATATTAAAGAAGATAAAAACTTAAATTTTAAAGAAATACTTATCGAAGAAGAGGCTTTGGAAAAGGAGCTCAATGCCAATATTACAATTAATCTTGGAAATATCTTAAATAATAATTCTGAAATTAGAGATTATTTTAACAATGATGGAAGATTAAATTATGATGGAGTTCTTAAAAAATCTTCAAGATATAAATTTTCAAAAATAAAAAACTTCTATCAATTCGAACCTAAATTATCATTTTTATATAAAGATATTATATTTTTTGATAACAAAGGTTCAATTTTAAGATTTAACGAAGAATCAAAATTAGTTTGGAAAAAAAATTACTATTCCAAATCTGAAAAGAAATTAAATCCTATAATGCAATTCGCAAATAATAATAATAAACTTGTAGCAGCAGATAATATTGCAAAATATTATGCGTTAAATCTTAATAATGGTGAACTATTGTGGTCTAAAAGTAATTTAGCACCGTTTAATTCTCAAATTAAAATTTATCAAGATAAATTTTTTATAATTGATTTTTCAAATACCTTAAGATGTTTTTCATTAAAAGATGGAAATG
>JACWEK010000024.1 GCA_014653535.1 Pelagibacterales bacterium SAG-MED43 | reverse complement strand
CACCGCGTATAACTTTATCCCCTATTACAAAAAAAACCCTTTAGATTTATACACGCAATGTTATTTTTTAGATCCTTATTTATTAGATCATGCCTCTTATTATTCTTTTAGAAACAGATACGCTATAATGAAAACAATGCATGTTAGAGGAAGATCTATACAAGTTGTAAGTAAGTTTCAAAATCTTAGTGAGTTATCAGATGTTGTAAAAACATTTTCTGATAGAGTATTAAAAGAAGATTGTTTAGATTTACCACCTAAAAATTTTACAAAGAGACATATTATTCTTACACACGATCAAAGAAAAATATACGAACAGATGAAAAAAGCTGCTATGGCTGTGTTAAACGGTAACGTTACAACCACAATGACAGTATTAACTCAACTAATGAGACTACATCAAATAACTTGTGGTCATTTTACTGCAGACGATGGCACCACACAACTTATACCAAATAATAGAATTACAGAATTGATGAACATATTAGAAGAGACTGAGGGTAAAGTTATTATCTGGGCTAACTATCAAAGGGATGTAAATCAAATAATAAAAAATGTTACTGAAAAATACGGAGAAGGTTCTATTGTAGACTACTATGGTTTAACACCACAAGAAGATAGGCAAGATAATATACGTAAATTCCAAAACGGTCCAGAGTGTAGATTCTTAATAGGCACACCACAAACTGGTGGTTATGGTATCACACTTACAAAAGCAAACACTGTTGTTTATTATTCTAATGGTTATGATTTAGAAAAAAGACTACAATCAGAAGATAGAGCACATAGAATAGGACAAAAGAAAAATGTAACTTATATCGACCTAATCGCTGAAGATACGGTTGACGAAAAAATTGTTGAAGCTTTGCGTAAAAAAATAAATATTGCATCTGAAGTATTGGGTGAAGAATTAAAAGATTGGATTTAAACTAAATCTACTGCTTTACCAATAATTGGTTTGTATTTAGTTTTTTTATCTTCTCTGTATGCTCTTAAATATTGACCTCTTGGTTGAAATGGTATGTAACTTGCATGTATCCACCCAGAGTTAGGTTCTCCAGGTGTGTAGTATTCTAAAATTAATTGATCTGGTTCACAGTTTGAGTACACCCAATCAGCAACCTCTGCATTGTCTACGCCCATTACTTCGAAATCACAAGCCTCAGCTTTTGAGTGCTGACTGGTCAAACTCGATCCGATGGCTACACACAACTCAGGAGATCTAAATCCGCTGGTTACTTTTACTCTGCCAAAATGATCCCGTACGGGCTGTAAAATTTTTTCACAAAGTGTCTTTAATTTTTCTACTTGATCTGCGTTAGGATTATTGTCAATACCTTTACGTATTGCAGTGTCTGATTTAATTAGTTCTTGTAAATTAAAATTACGTGTGAGTTGCATTAGTTAAGCATGTTCATGATTAAGGCAAGTATTATAGCTCCGCCTCCACCCATGATCATCTTCTCCATCCTTGATACACGTTCTTTGATTTCTTTTATTTGTTCAAAGGTCTGCTTTTGCATTATCCTGCAAAGCTTTTCGTGATCTTCTATTTTTTGTAACGCCGATTTTTTCATTATGTTCTACTCGCTATAACTTGTTCTTCCGGCGATAGTAACGCCTGTTCTGTTTGTGTCAAGTTGGTATTTGGGTCTACCACTTGTGCTCTTGGTTGTGCCATTGGCATAGGTGTTGGTGGTAATGCAGTAGTATTACCAATATTTAGCTCTCTCATTAAACTTGGATATGGTTGATTTAAATATAATTTATATAAATCTCTTAACACACTATTAATTTGTCTAAACGTATTTGATGTTAAAGGATTAGCATAATTATTTTCTTTTGCATTTCTTATGTAAGCATCAATTAATCCTTCAGGTAATTCAAAAGGTTTAAATTTATTTGCACGTAAACTATTAAAGTCTCTACCCAAATTACGTCTATCAAATATAGTTCCAACTTGTTTGTCATTAAAACCTAAATCTTTCATTGCACCTAAATCTTTTTTCATATCTTGTTGTGCTTCAAACCATGATTGATTACCTTGTATCAAACCTTCTATAATATCTTTTGCTTGTACATTACCTTGTGGTCTTGGTAAAAATTTTCTACTTTGTCTAAGTGCTGTATTGTATTCTGATATTTTGTAACCAAGTGATTGTTCAAAATCCATTTTTTGATTTCTAAAACCAAAGAATCCACCAAGTTCACCACCAACTTCTAGATCTTTTCCTGTATCTGGATCCTCTCCATACAATTGTGCTTGTGCTAATCTTTTTATCTGTGGGTATGAAAGTGGTGCCAACGCTTCGACTAGGTGAGCTATACCTTTATACATCTTATCTCCTTCAGGGTCTCTCGGATTCCATATTTCAGAGCCTGTATCTGTTCTACCACCTCTTGCATATAAATCTTGTAGTGCTTGTACCCAAATAGATTCACTTATGAAAGGATCAACAAGTCTACCCAATGCTTTTATTGTACCATCTGTAAGTCCTTTTATTAATGGTGCCTCATCATTTCCTTCAACGTTTGCTATAACAGATTGTATTGGATTAACTATTGTATCATAAGCAAATCCATGACTAAAATCTGTGTAGTAATAATTACCATCTTTGTCTTTTTGTGGTATGATTGTAGATTCTCTTGACCATTCAGGTAAGAATCTTCTCATAGCAGATAATTCGTCTCTTGTAATACCATACATACCTCTAAATATTTCAACTAAAGCTGGTGGAATTGTAGTTACAGCTGTACCAAAACCAAGTAATCTTCTTGCACCAATACTTCTTAATGCAGGATCTTTAACTTCTCTTATACCTTGTTGAACAATATTATGTGATGTTCTAATTATTTCTGCAGGAAATGATACAAAATTACCAAGAGGTGATCTACGTAAACCTTTAATAAAATCTGATACATAAGAATAGTTTGGTACTGTATTTCTAACTATTTTTGCTGCTTCTCTTGCAAGTTCTATGTCAGGTCTTGTACCTCTGTATGCATTTTTTAAATTATCAAACTCTGCAAGATAATTATATATTTTATAAAAGTCGTCCTCTGCAACATACAAATCTTGTGATGTTCTAAATACTTTATTTAATCGTTTACCTAACTTACCAAATACTCTTTCAATTACATCACCACCTTTTGCAATATCTTTTAATAAACCTTGTACATCTTGAAACGTAGAACTAGAATTTACCACACCTTCCTCTAACATAAACTGATAGAAAGCCTGGTCCTTTGGTTGATTTCTGTATAATAATTGTGGCTGTATAGTGTTAAAAGATTGTTTAAAACTATCTAAAACAAATTTAGGATTTTTAAATAAATTACCTGTGCCTAAACTAAATGCTACAGCACTTGTAAAGTTACGCATGTGTGTAAATGGACTTAAAACTGTTTTAGCAACCTGTGCAACCCCTTTTGGTATTGCAATACCATATCTATAAATATTAGTTTTCATT
>JACWEK010000023.1 GCA_014653535.1 Pelagibacterales bacterium SAG-MED43 | reverse complement strand
AAAACCACTTAAAGGTGCTAGAATTATCGGTTGTCTACACATGACAATCCAGACAGCTGTACTAATTGAAACACTTGTTGAATTAGGAGCAGAAGTAAGATGGTCATCTTGTAATATTTTTTCAACTCAAGATCATGCGGCTGCTGCTATTGCTAAAGCAGGTATTCCTGTTTATGCATGGAAAGGTGAGACGGAAGAAGAATACTTGTGGTGCATCAAGCAGACTATTGTTGGAAAATCTGATTGGAAACCAAATATGTTGTTAGATGATGGAGGTGATTTAACAGCCATTATGCATAACGAATATAAAGAGTTAATGAAAGATGTTAAAGGTGTTTCAGAGGAAACGACCACTGGAATTAAAGCACTTAACAAAATGGAAAAAGATAAATCTCTTTTAGTGCCAGCAATTAATGTCAACGATTCTGTAACTAAATCAAAATTTGATAACCTATATGGTTGTAGAGAAAGTTTAGTAGATGGCATAAGACGAGCAACTGATGTTATGATGTCAGGTAAAATTGCAATTGTAGCAGGCTTTGGAGATGTTGGAAAAGGAAGTGCTGCATCTTTAAGACAAAGTGGAGCAAGAGTATTAGTCACTGAAGCAGATCCAATTTGTGCTCTTCAAGCTGCAATGGAGGGTTACGAGGTTGTTTTAATGGAAGAAGCTATAAGTAGAGCAGATATAGTTGTAACCGCAACAGGAAATAAAGATATTGTAACTGCAGACCACATGAGAGACATGAAAGATAGAGCAATATTATGTAACATTGGTCACTTTGATAATGAAATACAGGTTGAGGCTTTGAAAAATTATAAGTGGAGCGAAGTAAAACCTCAAGTTCATGAAATTGAATTACCTAGTGGGAAGAGAATTATTTTATTAGCAGAAGGAAGATTAGTCAATTTAGGTTGTGCAACAGGTCATCCCAGTTTTGTTATGAGTGCATCTTTTACTAATCAAGTAATTGCACAAATTGAACTTTGGCATAATCACCAAAATTATGACAATAAGGTTTATGTGTTGCCTAAACATTTGGATGAAAAAGTTGCTACTTTACATCTTAAAAAAGTTGGTGCTAAACTAACGAAATTGTCTAAAGATCAAGCTGACTATATAAGTGTAGGAACAGAAGGTCCTTTTAAACCAGATGCTTACCGCTATTAAAAATAGCAAAATTGATATCACTTCAGAGAAGTCCACAAGAGAATTAGCAGAAAAATTAACTTCATATTTAAAAGGAGGAGAATATATTTTTTTGTTTGGTGAGATGGGAGTAGGCAAGACAACTTTTGTAAAATATTTTATTAATAAATTTCAGACCGATGAGCAACTAAAACATACAGAGGTTACTAGCCCTACATTTAATTTACTGAATGAGTACGAAACTAATAATTTTATAATTAAACATTACGATTTGTTTAGGATAAAAAATATTTTAGAAACTAAAGACTTAGATATTTTTGAAAACAATAAAAAAGTTATTACATTAGTTGAGTGGCCTCAATTGCTAAAAAATAATAATAAAGCAAAATCTATAGATTTATTATTTACATACGAAAATGAAATAAAAAATAGATCTGTTGAGATAAAAGGTTTAAATTTATTTTAGTAATATGCTAAATTTTAGAAAGCTAAAGAAAATTAAGGGCGACGCCTCGTTTCGCAAATTTTATAGAAATAAGAATAATCGTTCAATTGTGGTTTATGCTAAAAAAGATAAAGTTAAAAATCTTTTGATTTATGATGCTGTTAATAAAATATTAAATAAAAATAAAATTTTGGCACCGAAGTTAATAAATCAAAATTATAAAAATAACTATATAGAAGTTGAAGATTTTGGAGATAATACTTTATTCAAAGTCTTGAAACACAATAAAACTAATAAAGAGTTTTTTTAGAAAAATTTTAAAAACTCTTAGCAGATTACAATTAATTAAA
This sequence comes from Pelagibacterales bacterium SAG-MED43, assembly GCA_014653535.1. Taxonomy (GTDB): domain Bacteria; phylum Pseudomonadota; class Alphaproteobacteria; order Pelagibacterales; family Pelagibacteraceae; genus Pelagibacter. Next base: position 2,612 of record JACWEK010000023.1, on the reverse strand, counting down.
GATAAACAAGTCGTAAATCTTGATAGGCAGAAATATAAAGTACAGAAGTATAATAATAAGATATTATTGAACGAAGCAAAATTATTTTCGGAATGGTATGCAACTAAAAAAATAAATAAGTTTAAGATTAGAAAATTTAAAAAAGTATTCGAAAATGAAGTGAAAAAATTACTATCCAAATTGAATTTAAAAAATGATACTTTTGTTCACAGAGATTTTCACGTATCAAATTTAATGTATGTTAAAAATAATATTGCAGTGATTGATAGCCAAGATGCATTAATTGGTAATAAAGCATATGATTTAGCTTCACTCGTTGACGATGTTAGATTTGAAACATCTAATAAACTTAAAAATAAAATTTTAAATAATTATTTTAAGAAATTAAAAAAAACTGAAGTAAATAAATTTGTAAATGACTTTGAAATTTTATCTGTGTTAAGAAATTTAAAGATAATAGGAATTTTCATGCGTTTAGCACAAAGAGATAATAAAAAAAAATACGTAAAAATGATACCTTATGCTTGGGAAATGATTAACTATAGGATGAAAAAAAATAGGGAATTTGATAATTTAAAATTAATATTAGAACGCAATTTTCCTAAATTTGTTAAATAAATTGTGAAAATAAATACTGCTTTAATTTTATGTGCTGGCTTTGGAAAACGTTTAAATCCAATTACTTTAACAAAACCTAAACCTCTGCTTGAAATAAAAGAAGTCACTATGCTTGAGAAAAGTATAAACTTGATTAAGGAAATAGGTATAAAAAAAATTTTTATCAACACTTTCTATCTAAAAGAACATATTTCAAGTTTTATTAAAAATAAAAATTTTAATTTAGATATTCATATTGTTGAGGATGGTGAAAGTATTCTAGACACTGGGGGTGGCATATTAAATATGGCCAGTAAGTCTGATGAAGATGATTTGATGGTCTTTAATCCGGATACAATTTGGTTAAGTAAATATAGAGATGAAATTATAAAAATGGAGGAAATTTATTTTTCAAAAAAATTAGAAAATATTCTTTTATTAGTAAATAAAAACCTAAGTTTTGATCAAAGCTTAGCAGGAGATTTTAATCTTTCAAATAATTTAATCTCAAAAAAAGATAACCTAGATTTTATTTATATTGGTTGTCAAATTTTAAATAAAAAAATCTTAGCTAATCAAACTATAAGTAAATTTTCTATTTTAAATATTTGGAACAAATTAATAGATGAAAAAAAATTATATGGGTTTGAAAGTAAACAAAAATTCTATCATTTAACAGATTTAAATATTTTTAATAAACTAAAAGATCTTTAGCTCTTTCAGAGTCAAGATATTCACAATTTAATATCTTATTGTCTCCATCAAATTCTATAAACAATGGATTACCTGTTGGTATCTCTAGTTTAGAAATCTTGTTGTTGTCTAGTTTAAAAAGATATTTACATAAAGACCTCAGGGAATTCCCATGTGCAGAAATTAAAATATTTTTATTTTTTAAATTATTTTCAATATCTTCATTATAATATTTAATTACTCTCTCATAAGTATCTTTCAGAGACTCAGTATCTGGAATTTTATCGATAGGTATATCTTTATATGTGTTAATATTTATGGGGTGATAAGTACTATTTTTATCTAATGGGTCAGGTCTAAGATCCCACGACCTTCTAAATTGGTGAACTTTTTCTTCCCCAAGTTCTTTTTTCATTTCATCTTTATTTAAACCTGTAAGAGATCCATAGTGTCTTTCATTGAGTTGCCAAGCAGATTTAACATTTTTATAGTCATCTAATTGCTCTTGTATAATTTTCAAAGTATTGATGGCTCTCAATTGAAATGATGAGTAATATAGATCTATATTTATTTGCTTCCTCTTGAATTGTAAGGTTATTCGCGCCTAATTTAATTGGATCTATCCAAACTCTAACACTTAACTCTCTTAATCCACCAACTCTTATTCTTCCAACGTTAGGTACACTCGAAAAAGCATCGATAAGATATCTTTCAGCATAATCTCCAAGTTCTAGGTCGCTCCAGGTTGGAGAGGAAAGGCCTACCCACATCGTGGTTGTAAATCCAGCTGCCTGTTTCAATATTTGAGGAGGACTTGATTCACTAGGCAGATTATCGACTACTCTGGATACTCTCTCTCGAATATCGTTTGCTGCATCGTCTAAATCTATGTCTGTATTAAATTGAATATTTATTCTACTTCTTCCGCTAAGAGAACTTGAATCTATATTTTTAATTCCTTCTGCTCCACCAATAACATCCTCAATTTTTTGAGTTATTTCTTCATCAACAATTTCTGCTGAGGCAGATTTATATTCGGTTTGTACTTGAACAACTGGTGGCTGTATACCATCTGGCAATTCCCTTACTGGTAACTCTGCAAAAACAAAGATACCAAAAATAATTAATATTAATGACATTACCCAAGCAACAACAGGTCTTTTTATGCTGACTTCAGTAATATACATTTAATTATTAGCTCTCAGATTTTTTTAAATATATTTAATTTTTTTAACCAATCTAACTTACTTTTTTTTGCTTCCTCTTTTTTAGATTTATCTTTTTTACTCCAATTTAGGAATTTCAAAAGAGGATCATGTAAT
>JACWEK010000022.1 GCA_014653535.1 Pelagibacterales bacterium SAG-MED43 | reverse complement strand
ATTGCTAATTTGTTTAAAAAAAATCCTAATTATCAAATTACAATCTATGAAAAAAATACCTCAATTAACTCAGAAGAGGGATATGGTGTCCAATTATCTGTAAACTGTATTAAGCTTTTAAATGAGATCGGATTTAAAAAACTACATAAAAATGAAAAATTTTTTCCTAATAAAATTAATTTTTATTCAGATAATAGCTCAGACAAATTATGTGAATTAGATATTACAGACTTTAATTCAAAAGACTGCATGTATACCACTTTAAAAAGATCTTCTTTAATCAATTTTTTAAAAAGAGATTTGGGGGATTTAATAAAGACTTGTTATGATATTTCAAAAATAGAACAAAAAGATAAACAAATTAAACTCTTTTTTGAAAATAATGAAATTAAAGAATGTGATTATTTAATTATTTCTGATGGAGTTTTTTCAAAAAGTAAAAGTCTTATTTCAAATAAACAAACTCAAGCTAAATATAATGGTACACTAGCGATTAGAGCTACCTTAAATAAATTCTACAATAATATTGATAATAAAAATATTTCTTTATTTTTAGGTTCAGACTTTCACCATGTGATTTATCCAGTGAACTCGACAGAGGATTTAAATTTTATAGCCATAATGAAATACCGACTATCAGCAGAAGACCAAAAAAATTATTCATTATTTAGTGAAAAAGCATTTATTAAAAAAGTTTTAGATAAATTTCCATTAAAAAATAAGGATTTTCTGGATAATTTAAAAGATCTTAAAATATTTCCAGTATTTGTCAGTGACAATTTCTTTAAATTGCAAAATAATAATATTCATTTGATTGGGGATGCTTTTTTTGCTTTTCCACCGTCATTTGCTCAGGGTGCATCTCAATCGATAGAAAGTGCTTATGAATTATTTAAAAATATTGAAAATAATACAGAAAGTAATTTTTTTAAGAATAGAGTTAAAAAAACAAAGATGGTTAATGCCAGGTCAAAATTTAATCAGTTTTTTTTCCATTTGTCTAATCCTTTAACAACTTTTTTTAGAAATCTATTTCTGAAAAAATTGGTTAAAAAAAGAAAATTTTTAGAGATCTATTTAGGTAAAATTTATAGAAATTAATAATTAGAGATCAATCTTTGTCTCAAATGATCAATTGGGACTACAGCGCCATCTAAATTATAATGCCAATAAGTCCATCCATTACAGCTTTCAGCTCCAAGTATTGTGGCTGCTACTTTGTGAATTGAACCTTCTGTTTGAGCATGTTTTATACTGCCATCAGCCATAATTTTTGCGCTAACTTTCATTTTATTATCAAAAATAGTTGTACCTGGTTTTATTATTCCTAATTCAACCAATGAACCAAAAGGTATTCTTGGTTTAGATCTATTATTCTTAAGAGTATCTAGGTAGTTATCTTCAATAGGTTTTGTATTTTTTAATCTTTGTTCGGCAGCTTTAAAGTAAGTTTTTTCTTTTTCTATACCATAATAATTTCTGCCTAATTTTTTGGCAACAGTGGCTGTTGTCCCAGAACCTAAAAATGGGTCTAAAATCAAATCATTTTTATTTGAGGTTGCTAATAATATTCTATGAAGCAAAGCTTCTGGTTTTTGTGTTGAATGCACTTTTTTCCCATTCTTCTTTAATCTTTCCGCTCCATTACAAATAGGTAGATCCCAATTAGATCTCATTTGAAGATCATCATTTAAGCATTTTAAAGATTGATAGTTAAAAGTATATTTTGATTTCTCTGATTTGGAAGCCCAAATTAAAGTTTCGTGAGCATTAGTAAAACGAGTTCCTCTAAAGTTTGGCATAGGATTTTTTTTATTCCAAATAACATCATTCAAAATCCAAAAGCCTAAATTTTGAATTGCAGTACCAACTCTAAAAATATTATGGTAGCTTCCAATTACCCAAATTGCACCGTCTTTCTTTAAAATTCTTTTACACTCACTTAACCAGGTATACGTAAAATCATCATACTTTTCAAAATTTTTGAATTTGTCCCATTTATCATTTACTGCATTCACTTTTGATCTATCAGGTCTAGTTAATTCATTTTTTAATTGTAAGTTGTAAGGAGGATCTGCAAAAATTAAATTAAAAGACTCATCAGGAATTTTTTTTAACTCTTTTAGACTGTCACCATTAATCAATTTATTTTTAAAATCTAAGTTCATTTATAAAAATAAATTAGACTCTAAAAAGATTCTTGGGTCAACCTGCGATTGAATTATCTAGATACAAATTGTGTAAAAAATTTTCAAGATTACAAGATATAGTGTTTCTACGTGAAACCTATTTTGTTTTATTAATTGGTGAAAAAGTTTTTCTATGTTGAGTAGTAATTCCTAACTTTTTTATAGCTTTTAAGTGTTGTTTAGTTCCGTATCCATAATTTTGATCCCAGTAATAACCCTTAAACTTTTTTCCAAGTTTAGTTATCATTTTATCACGTGTAACTTTTGCAATTATTGATGCTGCAGAAATTGATGGTATTTTTTTATCACCTCCTTTTATTGGTTTAAGGTTATAATTTTCTATTTTGGGCAGTTTATTTCCGTCGATCAAGACAAGAGAAGGTTTTTTTTTTAGTTTTTTTATAGCTCTTTTCATAGCTAATAAGCTAGCATAAAGAATATTAATTTTTTCAATTTCCTTTACAGAGGCTTTACCTATTGCCCATATAGAATTTTTTTTAATATATTTTGATAAGATTTCTCGTTTAGTTTTTTTTAAACTTTTTGAATCTTTTAATAACTTTTTATTTATAGATTTATTTAGAATTACTGCCGCAGCATATACTGGTCCAATTAAACTACCTCTACCCACCTCGTCAACTCCTGCAACAATTTTCATTAAATTTTAATATTTAAATCTTGGATTTTTTTCTTAATTTTTTTTAAGTCTTCCCAAGAATATTTTTTATTTTCAGGAAATCTAATCAGGTATGAAGGACTAAAAGTAACCATAATAGGAAAAGTTTTATTTTTTAAAATAATTTCTTTCCATTTACCCCTTTCATTTGAAATTCTTTCATTTGTAGAGGTAACAGATACCATCGCAGTGCTTCCAAAAAGAATAATAATTTTTGGGTCAATTATCGAAATGTGTTCTTTTAAAAATATAGAATATCTTTTAATTTCTTGAGTTGTTGGCTTTCTATCCTCTGGTGGTCTAAAATTTATTGCATAACAAGAATATACATCCTTCAAAGAAATATTGATTGCGTTAAGCATTTTTTCAAGTAACGCCCCAGACTCTCCTTGAAAACTTTTTCCAGTTTTTTCTTCCTCTAATCCTGGAGCTTCACCAATAATCATTATCGGACTATTTATGTTGCCACTTCCTAAAATTAAATTTTGAGAGTTATTTTTAAGATTACAATTTTGAATTGAATCTATAAGTTTTTTTAAATCAAGAATTTCTAATTTTTTACCTTTATAATTATTGTCACCCTTAGTTTTTTGAATTTTAAATCTATTTATTGGTTTTTTGCTGAAAATGAAATTTGGTTCTATTGAATTTAACAACTCTTCTCTATAATACATATTTTGATCTAAAGACTTTTTGGTCATATTATTCTATTTCTATGTTTAAAAAAAAAATTGCAATTATAATTTTTTCAACTTTACTGTATCAGAGCCCATTATTATCTAAAAGCAATAGTTTAGATGAATTTAATTCAAAAAATTTATCTAAATACTTTTCAGGCATCGTAGCATTTGAAAATGAAAATAATTCTAAAGCATTAGATTTTTTTAATTCTTCTAAAATATTAGTGAATCGACACGAGCCATACTTAGAGAGGCTTGTTATGTCTTTAGTTTTAGAAGATAAAGTTTCACAAGCCATCAACTTTATTAAAGCTAATAGCAAAAAAAACAATTCTGAATTTTTTGAAGCCTATATTTTGTTAGCATTAGACAGCCTAAAAAAGAATAATATAAATAAATTAACAAAAATTTTATCCGAGGTCCCTGAAAAATTTCAAAAAGATAGATTTAATTTTATAATTGTTAATTCATTGACTCAGTATGCTGAAGTTTTTACAAATAATAGAATTAACAAAGAAAAAAAAAATTTTGGTAATTTATCCTCTATATCTGAAGCTTTCCAAAAATGTTACTTAGATGACAAAAATACTGACTCTTTTTTTTCGAAATTAATTAACAATAGTGAAGCAGACTACTCAAGGTATACCTTTTTCTACTTAACGTATTTAATTGAAAAAAATAGAATAGATGATGCAAAGGCAATCACAGATGACTTAGATTATATAAGCACAACACTTTTACTATCCCAGGGAAAAAGCTGGATTGAAAGAGGTCAAAGTAAAGAATTTAGCAAAGTCTTTTCGTGCAAAAATCAAAATGATATTGTGGGAGAATTCTTATTTTTAATTTCTAATTTATTTTCATCACAAAAAGAATTTGAAAAATCAAATTTTTACCTAAGTTTATCGTATTATTTGAATCCTAAGTTTGTTTTTAATTTATCATTAGTAGCAGAGAATTTATACACAAATAAAAATTACGAAAGATCCAAAACTGTATTGAAAAATTTTGATAAAAATCAAGATTTTTATTATTGGTATAGATCAAGAAAAGAAGCACAAATTATTTCAAAGACAA
>JACWEK010000021.1 GCA_014653535.1 Pelagibacterales bacterium SAG-MED43 | reverse complement strand
GATGATGTTTTATCTTTATAAATTTTATCCAGTAGGAATGGTTATGCCTTTTTATTCGCTATTTCCTATTTTTGGACTGATATTAACTTTCTTTATATTTGGTGAAGTACCCTCTTTAATAACAGTATTTGGGGGTATAGTTGTAATAACATCAATATATTTACTTCAAAAAACTAAGTAATTTTTATTGAATTGTTAAGATAATCATCATTTAATTGTCTTTTTATAAATTGTTAACAATTAATGAGGATATATGGCTAAAAATAAAAGTTTGTTAATTTTAGTGGGTGTAGTTGTGCTCGCTATAGTAATATATTTTTCTACTCAGCAATCTAAAATTGCTAAAACAGGTAAGGGTGGAGAAATTAAAATGGGAATTATATTGGGATTCACGGGTCCTATTGAGTCTCTAACGCCAGCTATGGCTTCTTCTGCAGAGCTTGCATTTAAAGAAGCTTCAGAATCTGGTTCTTTATTAGGTGGTGCTACTATTTCACCTGTAAGAGCAGATTCAACTTGTGTTGACTCAGCAGCTGCTACAGCAGCAGCTGAAGGTGTTATTGCGCAAGGTGTAGCAGCAATTATGGGAGCTGACTGTTCTGGTGTAACCGGTGCAATTGCTACAAATGTAGCTGTACCAAATGGAATTGTTATGATCTCACCATCTGCAACTTCTCCAGGATTAACAACTCTAGATGATAAGGGATTCTTTTTTAGAACTGCTCCTTCAGATGCTAGAGGTGGTCAAATCTTAGCTCAAATTACAAAAGATAGAGGTATTAATAGTGTTGCAATTACTTACACTAATAATGACTATGGATAAGGTTTAGCTGATGTTTATGAAGCTTCAGTTAAAGCTCTTGGTATAACAGTAACTGCAGTGTCTGCTCACGAAGATGGTAAGGCAGATTATACATCTGAAGCAGCAACACTCGCCGCAGGTGGAGGAGATGCATTAGCTGTTATTGGTTATCTTGACCAAGGTGGTAAGGGTGTAATTCAAGCATCTTTAGACGCTGGGTCATTTGATACTTTTATTATGTCTGACGGAATGATTGGGCAATCTATTGTAGATGCAATTGGAGATGACCTGAATAAATCATTTGGTTCATTACCTGGATCAACTGGAAAAGGTGCAGGAGTATTTGCTGACGTAGCAAAAGCGGCAGGAATTGATAGCGCTGGACCATACACTGGAGAGTCTTACGATGCTGCAGCTCTAATAGTTCTTGCTATGCAAGCAGGAGGGTCTGCTGATAGAGCATCGATTGCAAAAAATGTAATGGATGTAGCTAATGAACCTGGAACAAAAATTTATCCAGGTGAACTTAAAAAAGGATTAGATTTATTAGCTGAAGGTAAAAAGATAAATTACGAAGGTGCGACTGGAGTAACTTTTACTGAAGTTGGTGAAGCAGAAGGCTCTTTTTTAGAAAAAGAAATCAAAAATGGAAAGTTTGAGACTGCAAAACAAAGATAGTTTTAAATAATCTAAAAATTTAAAAACCCCAGTAATAAATGTTACTGGGGTTTTTCTATTCAAATCAATTATAATTTTTTCTTTATCACCTATAAGCAAAATTCAGAAAGACTAAAATTGAAATAATATAAAAGATTCATTAGGTTTTTAAAATTTTATAAATAATAATAATTAAAGAATTTTATTTACTAAAACATGTATTTGTCAGCCATGTACATGGCCCAAGCAATTGCAGCACCCAATATAATATATTTCATAAAAAAGTTACTTTATCTCTATTTTTTCAGGAAGTATACCCTTAGGACGATACCTCATTATCAAAAGCAACCCAACGCCCATCGTCAAATATCTAAAGTAAGGGACGCTTTCAATTAAATGTATTTTAAATACGTTTGTATCTGACATATTTACTGTGAAAAAATTAATTAAAAATAATGCAATTGGGGCTGCTTCAATCCATAAAAACCATACTGCAAATCCACCTAAAATTGCTCCAAAATTATTACCACTACCACCAACTATAACCATTACCCAAATAAGAAATGTATATCTCATCGGCCTATAACTGCCTGGTGTAAACAAACCATCTTGTGTCACTAACATTGCTCCAGCTATTCCAACAATTGCTGAACCTAAAATAAATATTAACAAATGTTGCTTTACAACATTTTTTCCCATTGCATTTGCTGCTTCTTCGTTGTCTCTAATTGCTCTCATCATTCTACCCCATGGAGAATAAAGTGCTTTTTGAGTTAAAATTAAAAGTATAATAACGATAATCAAAAATAATCCTGAATAACAAAGTTTCACAAAAACTGAAGATCCTTCAATAACTAACTGATTAAGTGCAGCCTGTTTGTCTGCAACATTAGAAATTAATTCTAATTTGCCTGAATTAAATTTTGCAACTAAATTTATGAACCAATCTGTAGTTTGAAGATTAACCTCATAAGGTACTGGCCTATCCAATCCTATTACATTTTTAACACCTCTTGTTAACCAGTCTTCATGTTTTATTATTGCAATTACAATTTCAGAAATAAGTAAAGTTGCAATTGCTAAATAATCAGCTCTTAAACCTAAGGCAACTTTTCCAACTATAAAAGCTAGTCCACCTGCAAAAAATGCTCCAACAATCCAAGAAAAGATAATTGGTAATCCAAAGCCACCTAAGAATCCTGTTTTAGCCGGATTAACCCCTTCTATCGCCTCAATCCCAGGTTCAGCTGTTATTCTAATGATTACAATTCCTGCAACTATAATTGCTGCTATTCCATAAGTTCTAAATTTTGATTTTTCAAAATTTTTTAAAATAAATCTAATAGCAAATACCATTGCAATAATTAGCCATAGACACATTAAGATATCAAAACCACCTGCACGCCACGCTTCCTGTACAGGGTCAACTGAGATTAAAACTGCTGCTAAACCTCCAAGCGCTGTATACCCCATAATTCCGAAGTTAATTAGTCCTGCATAACCCCACTGAATATTTGCTCCCATAGTCATTACCGCAGAAATCAAACAAAGATTAAATATTGATAATGCAACATTCCAAGATTGAAAAATCCCTACAAGAATTATCAAGGCCATCATGATGCTATAAGCAGCTATAACATTTAAATTTTTTATCACAATACTTTTCCTTTAAATATTCCTGACGGTCTATAAAGCAGTACTATAACCAATATTGAAAATGAAACTGCAAATTTATAATCTGTAGATAAAAGCTGAACTAAACTTTCAGGCTCCATACTTTCTGGCAAAATATACATAAAGAATTTTTTGTAAGCATAAGTTAAAAATATTTCTGAAAATGCAATAACATATCCTCCTAAAAAGGCACCAAATGGATTTCCTATTCCTCCAACAATTGCTGCTGCAAATATAGGAAGCATGTTGTTAAAATAAGTGAAAGGTTTAAAACTTTTATCCAGACCATATAAGGCGCCTCCAATAGTTGCTAAAATCCCTGCTATTATCCATGTAATCATCACTATTTTTTTTGGATCAATTCCTGATAGTAAAGCTAAATCCTCATTATCAGAGTACGCTTTCATACTTTTTCCTGTTTTAGTCTTATTTAAAAACCAAAACAAAAGAGAAACTAAAACAATTGTAACAAATATTGTTAGTACTTGAGTGGACTTCAGTGCAAGTCCTTCATTAAGACCTGTCATCTCCTTAAATTCTCGAGCTTTAATAATAAATTTTTCACCATCAAAAAACCTTTGATCAGATGGACCAATAATTATTCTTACCACAGCCTGGGTAACAAACATTACCCCAATACTAACCATTGCCAGCTGAACGGGTGGGCTCTTATTAACTCTATAATATTTAAATACAAATTTATCTATAAACAACATGTAAATAATCATAAATAAAATTGCAAATGGAATAGCTATTAAAGCTGTTGGTAACACTCCAAGTGAAATTCCAATTGATTGAAAATACCAGGTAAATAAAATTGTAACCATTGTCCCAAAAGACATCATGTCTCCAGTTGCAAAATTAGCAAATCTCAAAATTCCATAAATTAAAGTAACAAAAATCGCACCTAGTGCTAACTGGGAACCATATGTTAAAGCAGGAATAAAAATATAATTTAATAAAAGAATTATAGCATTTAAAAAATCCACATTATCCTCCTAGAAAAGAGCTTCTTACTCTTGGGTCATTTAATAATTCATTTCCAGTTCCTGAGTATCTATTTTCTCCAGTTACTAGAACATATCCCCTGTCAGAAATATTAAGTGCTTGTTTTGCATTTTGTTCAACCATTAAAATAGCAACATTAGTTTTTTTAACTTTTATTATATGATCAAATAATTCATCCATAACAATTGGTGAAACACCTGCAGTTGGCTCATCTAACATTAGAACTGTTGGTTTAATCATTAATGCTCGACCAAGAGCTACTTGTTGTCTTTGACCACCTGATAATTCACCAACTAATTGATTTCTTTTTTCATTAAGAATAGGAAATAAATTATAAATTTCTTCTATTGTGTCTTTAATTTCGTCATTAATAAGAAAAGCTCCCATTTCTAGATTTTCTTCGACAGTCATCCCAGCAAAAACATTTTTATTTTGTGGTACAAAAGATATTCCTTCTTTAACTCTATCTTGTGGAGATAATTTAGAGATATCTTTACCGTCAATTTTT
>JACWEK010000020.1 GCA_014653535.1 Pelagibacterales bacterium SAG-MED43 | reverse complement strand
ATAACTAAATCTACCGGTTACAGTTCCACCTTGATCTGATCTAAGTTGGTTGATCTCTGCATGTATTCTACCCTTGTGTGAATGTTTTAGTATGGTATCAATAAATGTAGTATGAGATTTATTTATTTCTCTAGCACGAGCTATCTGTTTAACGATAGGGTGTGGATGGTTCTGCAGAAAGTTTTTAGTAAATGATGGAGCACTTGTTTTTTCAGTTCGGTCAAATGGTAGGTTCAGTTTTTGAAAGACTTTCGCAATTGAACGTGCAGCCCATATTTGAGTATCTAGTCCTGTTTCTTTTTTTATTTTTTGTAAGCATTCTTTTTCTTGTGCTAGTAAGTTTTCTTTTAATTTGTGCGCTCCTTCGACATCTACTCTTACTCCTAAAAAACGCATATCTACGAGGCAAGGAAATAGTTCAGTCTCTAATTTAAATATGTCTTCTATATCTTGAGAGTATATTTCTTTCTTCATCTCCTCCCACAATTGTAGAGTCATCTCAGCATCTCGCTCAGCATACTCACCAACATACATTGCAGGCAGTTTATACATCTCAGACTTAGGATCTATGCCCCATTCCTTGGCTGTTTCGGTCAAAATAGCCTCATTTTTGCCCTTTCCGAGGTAATCCCGACCCAAACTACCTAAATCGTAACGAAAGCGATTCTCGTCCACGAGAGAGCCAGCAATCATGGTATCTACTATCTGACCTTCTATTTTTAGCCCTGCAGCTCTAATAAAGCATACATCGTACATTGCATTGTGAAATATCTTAATTGCAGGCAAACTTAGAACAGTTCTAAAGTAATCTAATACTTTTTTACTATCCATGTTACCACCACCTTCGTGTGCAATAGGATAATATCCCGACCAATCTTTTACAGCTAGAGCAATCCCAACCATTTGTGCTCTACCTGTAACAGATCCTGACCCCATGTCTTTTAGACCTGGGTCTTTTGTCTCTAAGTCAATTGCTATCTCATCGTAGCCTGACAAATCTTTGAATTCCTCCGGTGGTAACCACTCCACTTGAGGTGAGAACATTGGTTTTTGTATCATTTAGTGTCTTTCAATTTTTTTATTTCCAACTCGCAGTAATGTATAATCTTTTCAAGATCTTGTATACCATTTTTGTTTTTATACCTGCATACATACTTTACTACGTTGCCTTGAAAGAATGATAAATCATTCTTTGCAATAAACTCGTATGGTTGTATTTTCATTTTTTTGTAATGTGATCCTCCGATTTGTTTGTCTTGCGGAAAAGCATCATTAAATATATCTTTACTTGTCATAGATTGTATCCTTTGTATCTTTGTTTTGGTTCAATGATGTGTAGATGTTCCTTGGTCCGTGTTGCACCAACATAGAATAACCTATTCTCATCATCTGGGTTTTGTTCGTATGACTTCATTGTGTTCAAACTTAAATCTGTAAGCAAGACAACATTCTCACACTCACCACCCTTTGCACCATGTATTGTGGATAAAGTTATACGCGGTGCTTCATTTAACTTTTCCCCATTCTTTCTCATCTTTCTTAGATACTGTACATCTCTTCGTGGAGCGTTATCAAACGCTTCGTACCAAACAGCATCTGTGTTAAGACCATAGTATGTTTTCATCATTTCTAAAACATACAGACTGTCTTTGATCATACCTTTTAATTTTTGTTTCTCTGCATGTTTCTCTGACATGTATCCATAGATTCTTTCTATTTGATCGTAAGTTAGGTGTCCGCCTTTTCTTGCGTTCTCCCAATCTATTGCTGCAAGGTGTAAGGTATGTTCTCTTTGTTTTCTAAACTTGTTTTGATAGTAATAACCTTTGAGATATAAATCTTCTTCTAGATTATCTAACATGTATTTAGTTCTAGCTAATACCAACCATTGACCCGAAGACATATCTATCTCTTCAAAGTCATAGTATCTTGACAAAGAACCCTGGTGTGTTCTTGGTTGCCAAGTTTTATCTATTCTAGTTTTAATTTTATTTATTATACCCATAGCCAGTCCATGCACCTTTGCAGGAATCCTGTAAGACTGCTGCAAAGGTAGCATTTGTCCTTTCTGTGCTATGAAAGAATCCACGTCCGCTCCTGCCCATCTAAATACTGCTTGGTCATCATCACCTGCAATAAAAGAATCTGTTGTCTTTTGCCAAATAGTTTTAGCCATATGCCATTGCATCTTAGATAAATCTTGTGCCTCATCTATAAATACAACATCAAACTTTGGTACAGCGGCATCTGATTTTGTAAACTCAATAATCATGTCATTGAAATCTATAAGATTATATTCTTTTTTGTATCGTTCTAACTCTGATGCTATAATTTTTAATTTTTGTAATTCTAATTCTTGGTTGTGTTCTTGTAAATTATATTGTTGTTCTGGTGTGATCTCTCGTAGTTTTGCAAGATTAATTATTCTAAGATACTCACTGTCTGTAGTAAAAATTCCATTGTGATCGTTTTCGTACTCTGCATATTTTATTTCTTCTTTTATCTTTTTACCAAAGTCCTGGTAGTGTCTTCGCTGCATGACATCTTCTTTTTTTATACCAAGTCTTCTAAAAGCTAGAGAGTGTAACGTTCTAAAGTATGGTAGATCATCTTCTTCTAAATTAAATTTTTTAATAGCTCTGTCTTTTGCTTCGTATGCAGCTTTCTGTGTAAATGCAAAGTATCCGACCTTATCTGGATCTGTTTGTTTTAAATAGTCATCAACTTTATTTAACAACGTAGTAGTCTTACCTGTACCTGGTGGTCCTAATACTATTGTTTTCATTAGTATGGTGCCTCTTCTTTTAATACTTTTTGTTTGTACTCTTCATCTTTTATCTCAAACTGTTTTACCACATACACAGATAATTTATTTTTACCTATACGTTTATCTTCACAACCACATTTTTCTCGTAGCATCTCTGCTGTTCTTGAATAACCTAAGTCCCATCTTCGTCTCATCAAATGACTGTGATAAAATTTATCAAACACAAAGTGATGATAACCATTGTTAGTCCATGTACCACCTCTTGGTAAATCATCTTTTGAATCTACTGATACCCGGTTCAAACAATATTCTTGTAAGTGGTTTTGTAATTGATCCTCTGTACGTAATCCTTCTGCAGGTTCTGTGATCTCTGCATTGTTCAATAATTGATTAGTTACAACGACCCAATCTTTTTCTTTTAAAGTTGGTGGTCTAAATTTTAATTGTACCATGCAAGACTCTTGAAACAAACTTTGTTGTCGTAAATGTTTTACACTTTCTAATTTTAATCTTTGTCCATCTACGTTCATGTAATAGTATGGGTCCTCTAAGTCTATGACTTGCAGATCAGTCAAGTTAGGAAACATTATCTCTTCACCTATACCAAACTTTCTAGTTCTACATAGAGACTTGTCACACAAACTACACATGGGTTCATCTTTACATTTATAACCCCATTCTTTTTTATCATGTTGTTTTGTAATTATGTCTACCTCTGAATCTGACAGAGGTTTTTCCATAGCTGTTTCGTTAAATACAACTACTTTTGATTTCCAATTGTCTGGCCATTTATTTTTTGCGTACACACCATAATGAAACAATGCATTATTTCTACCACCCTCACCCACTTTGTTTTGTGCCATAAGTTCGATACATGGTGGTCCATCACTATGCTCTGATACAGGTCTTTTAATTTGTAATTCTTCTAATTGTTGTGCTGTAATTTTTGTAGAATCATACAGCCCAAAAAAACTTTCTAGATTAACAGCCTCACCTAAATTGTTAAAGGCATATCTTGTTGTTCCATCACCATTAAAGTATGGTAAATTTAAAAAATTTCCTGTATCATCTTCCGATTTCAATTCTGTTTGTTTTGGAAAAACTTCTGAACCACTATATCCCAACACCGCTTTTATTTGTGTCAACTTATCTTGCATAAGTTTTGCAGTTACATAATTATCTGTAAATAAAAATACGTGTGCACCACCAGACTTTGATCTACAAACTACTAACGGTAAATCTAAGCTTTTTATTTTGTTAACTAATTTTTTGTGATCAAAACCTGCATACGAATCTATATCAATGCATCCCCATTGACATTGATTGTCATCGTTGATGGGAATTATCCCAAGACTTTCTACACCTTGTAAATGATTTTGCCAAAGTTCATCTGTAACAGTATCTCTTTTAATAAATGATTTGCCTTGAACTTTTGTGCCATTGCCATTTGAATGGCCAACTTTAGTGACACCATGAGCACGTTCTAATCCTATAAATATATTTTTAAATCTTTCTATCATAGCACAATTTACGTGGGCATATCCACGCTAGCATCAATGCCCACGACCTAGGATTCTAGTATGGTTGCTTAGTTTCGCTCTCGTCTGAGTTAAACTTAGCTTCAGTCTCACCTTTACCTACACTAACAGCAAAAGTTTTTGCCATGTCATACAGATTTTTATCTGTGACAGGACCAACTTTGCTAACATCCCAACCAAACCATGTTCCTTTGTCATTAGACATCTGAACAGTCTTTAGATTGTAAATGTGGCTGTAAGTAGGCGGTGTAAATAAACCGTTTTTACCCTGCATTTTAATACCCATCATCATTGAGTTCCATTTTCTACTCACTTTTAATTGAGTAGACTTCATAGATATCAACGCTGTGCCAGGATTATCTCCACAAAAAAGTACAAAGTGATTAGCGGTGTTATCAAGATAATTACCATTTGGTAGTCTATCTTTATAATCTTTACCTCTAGTCGTTTGACTTACAATATCACTATCTGCTTCGTGAATTGCAACAGGTGCGCCAGTGCTCTGACCCCTGTCTTGCCATTCGAT
>JACWEK010000002.1 GCA_014653535.1 Pelagibacterales bacterium SAG-MED43 | reverse complement strand
AATTATTATTTGCTTTTGCGGTAATTTTTGATGATATTGCCGCTGCATTTGCAACCGTTGCTTTCGTTGCCTTTATATCTTTGCTGGTAGATAGGACATATACAGCCACTCAGTATGCGTTACTTGCATCAATTGGAACAGCTGGTCGGACAACTCTCGCATCATCTTCAGGTGCTCTAGTTGACTGGTTAAATGGGGATTGGGGGATATTTTTTATACTAACTGCGATAATGGTTATTCCTTCTCTAATTTGTCTATGGATGATAAAGAATAAGCTAAAACTTAGTGAAAAATAATTTTTATTTTAAAGAACCATTTTCAAATATTTATAAATTACCTAATAAAAATTCAGAGGTAACTTCTCAAATATTATACGGGGAAAAATTTAAAGTTTTATCAAAAAGAAAGGGTTGGATTAAAATAAAATCTTTATTTGATAATTACGTTGGTTTCATTAATAATAAAAAATATGTTAGTAAATTAAAAATCACCCATAAAGTAAGTAATATTCAGGCAAATATATTTAAAAAACCCAATATCAAAACAAAAAAAATTTTACCTTTTGGATCAAAATTATCAATAATTGAAGAAAAAAAACATTATGTTAGATTTGAAAAGAACTGCTGGGTTATGCTGAAAGATATAAAAAAAATAACTCATAAAGAGAAAAATTTTCTTAAAGTATTTAAACTTTTTCTGAAAACTAAGTATTTTTGGGGAGGTAAAACTTATAATGGAATTGATTGTTCAGCTCTATTACAAATATTTTTTTATTATAATAATTTATTTTATCCACGGGATACAAAAGATCAAATAAAGTATTCTATAAAAAAAGTATCTAAAAAATTTCAAAAGGGAGATATAATATTTTGGAAAGGTCATGTTGCAATTTGTATAAACTCTAAAGAGTTAATTCATGCTTATGGTCCTGAAAAAAAAGTAATAATTATGCCTATAAAAAAAACTATTACAAAGATACTGGATACTGCCAATCTTAAAATTAGAAAAATTTCTAAAATAAAATTCTAACTTCTACCAAAGTCAGGTTTGTTTATATCTTGTTTTAACTTAATAATTTTTGATCGTACTTTTTTAGTTTGAACCAATTTCTGTAATATTGATTTATTATTTTTTAAATTTATATCCCTTTTAAAGGCTTTCAGATTTTTGATAAATAAATCAATAGCTTTTGAAATATTATTACTATTGTTAAAAAAAATATCTCTCCACATAATTTCATTTGAAGCTGCTATTCTTGAAAAATCTCTAAGTCCCCCGGCGCTAAATTTAACTAAGTCATATTTTTGTTTCTTTTCAAAATCTTGTGCTGATTTCACCAAATTATAAGCAATTAAATGTGGTAAGTGACTAGTTATAGAAAAAATTTTATCATGTTTTTCTGGTGTCATAACCATCACTTTTGATCCTATTTTTTTCCAAAAGTTATTTAAAATATTTAAATTTTTTTTCTTTGTATTTTTTTCTTTTATTAAAATACACCAACGATCTTGAAATATATTTTCTTTCCCATGCTCTGGACCACTTACTTCAGAGCCTGCAATAGGATGACTTTGGGTCCAATGTACACCTTTTTTCAAGAATTTTTTTATAATTTTTGAGGTTTGCATTTTAGATGATCCAACATCTGTAATTAATGTTTTAGAAGATATAAAATTATTTATCTTTAAGATAAGATTCTTATACTCACTCATCGGGGTACAAAAAATTATTAAATCATAACTAGCTGCTCCATTATCAAGTTTATCAATAATTATACCTGGAAGCCTTAATTTTTTTATTTTTAAAACATTTGATTTTGATTTTTCATAAATAAATATTTTCTTTGCAATTTTTTTTTTATGAATACCCCTTAATAATGAGGATCCTAATAAACCACATCCAATAATTAAAATGTTATTCATTAATTTAATATTCCTTTTACAGTATTTATAAACTTTAAATTTTCTTTTTTAGATCCTATTGTTAATCTTAATTTATTCTTAATACCATAGCCATCCTCGGTTGATCTTAAGATAACACCTTCTTGCTTTAATTTTTTATATAAATATTTTGCTGAAATCTTACTTTTATCAAAATTTAAAAAGAGGAAATTCGCTGAAATTTTATTTGAAAAAATATTATAATTTTCAAGAAATTTTTTTAATTTTTTTGCGTAAAACAAATTATGCTTAATAGATTTACTTATAAATTGACTATCTTTAAGTGATTCAACAGCCGCAAGTTGTGCCACACCGTTTACATTGAAGGGTGGTTTAATCACATTTAAAGCATCTATTATTTTTCTTGATCCATACCCCCAGCCTACTCTTAAAGAAGCTAATCCAAAAATCTTTGAAAATGTTCTTAATACAAAAACATTATCTCTATTTCTAAATAATTCTAAGCCTGAGGTGTAGTCATTGTTTTTCATATATTCTGAATACGCATCATCTACCACAAGTAAAATTTTCTTATTTAACTTATTTCTTAATTCTAATATTTCTTTTTTTGTTAAATAGGTTGCAGTTGGATTATTTGGATTAGCAATAAATACTATTTTAGTCTTTCTTGTAATATTTTTTAAAATCTCTTTTATTGAGACTTTAAAATTTATTTCTTTTGCAAGTAAAACTTTTGCACCAACGATTTTAGCATAAATTCTATACATCAAAAAACTATACTCTGAGACTACTACCTCATCTTTTGGGTTTAAATATAATTGACATAACATTTGGATCACTTCGTCAGATCCTGCACCGCAGATAATCTTATTAAAATCACATTTATATTTTTTGGAAATTGCTATTCTTAAATCTTGAGATTTTCCATCAGGATATTTATCTAAAATCATCTTTTTATTTAATATTAATTTCTTCGCCTTTGGACTGATTCCAAGAGCAGATTCGTTAGCTGAAAGTTTTATAACTTTTTTTAACTTTCTTACCTTTGACTTGCCAGGCTTATAAGCTTCAATTTTAAATTTTTTGAATTTTGGAGTAACCATTTTTTTAATTTATGAGCTCTTTATAGATAAAATTACAAATTTTTATAGAGAATAAGACGATTTTTAAAAAATTGACATAGTAAATAAGTTCTAGTAAAAAAATTATGCGCTGATTTAACTGAATTGCGAGCGCTTAAAAAAAACCGCTAAAATAGTTTTTTTTCTCACAATTCAAATAAGAGCTAAATATGAATATTGAGAATAATATAAAAAAATTAATTGTAAATAAACCGCTTAAACTAGATTGTGGAAAAACTATCAAAGATTTTCCGATAGCTTATGAAACATACGGCTCACTAAATTCAAATAAAGACAACGCAATATTAGTTTTTCATGCTCTAACTGGGGATCAGTATGTAACCGGTATTAATCCCATAACTAATAAAGACGGTTGGTGGAGTTATGCAGTAGGTCCGGACAAAGCTATAGATACTAATAAATATTTTGTTATTTGCTCAAATGTACTAGGTGGATGTATGGGGTCATATGGACCAAGCAACAAAGACCCTGATAATCAAAATATATTTGGAACAAATTTTCCAGTTATCACTATTAACGATATGGTCAATGCACAATATAATTTACTTGATCATTTTGGTATTGATAAGCTATTTTCTATAGCTGGTGGATCTATGGGGGGAATGCAAGTGCTTCAGTTCATTAGTAACTTTCCTGATAAATCTAAAACAGTAATACCGATTGCAACTACTTCTAGTCATTCAGCACAAAATATCGCTTTTAATGAATTAGGTAGACAGGCAATCACAGCTGATAGTGATTGGAAAGATGGTAATTATGCATCAAATAATAAAAATCCAGGAAAGGGATTAGCAGTAGCTAGAATGGCTGCTCATATAACCTATTTATCAAAAAAAGGGTTACAAGAAAAATTTGGAAGAAAATTACAAGAAAGAGAAGATCTAAAATTTGGTTTTGACGCTGATTTTCAAATAGAGAGCTATTTAAGATATCAAGGCTCTGTTTTTGTTGATAGATTTGATGCAAATAGTTATCTTTATATAACTCGAGCAATGGATTACTTTGATTTAGCAAAACAATTCAAAGGTAATCTTTCAAATGCATTCATAAAAACTAAAGCAAAATTTTTTATCATTTCATTTACTTCAGATTGGCTTTATCCAACGCAAGAAAATAAAGAAATTGTAATTGCATTAAATTCAATAGGGGCTGATGTTGGATTTGTTGAAATAAAATCAGATAAGGGCCACGATTCTTTCTTATTAAATGTACCAGATTTTTTAAATGCAATTAAAAACTTTTTAGATAAATCTTATGCAGAAAGTTAGATATGAAAAATGAATTTAAAGTAATAGCAGATTTAATTGAACAAGATAAAAAAGTATTAGATGTTGGTTGTGCAGATGGAATTCTGATGAAATTTTTAAAAGATAATAAAAATACAAATATTAGAGGATTAGAAATATCAAAAGACAAAGTACAAGAATGTATTGCAAAAGGTTTAACTGTAATTGAAGGAAATGCTGAAAAAGACTTAAAACAATTTCCAAATAAATCCTTTGATTATGTTGTTTTAAGTCAAACACTTCAGGCTTTTTTAAATCCTGAATTAGTCTTAAATGAACTTTTAAGAGTTGGAAAAAAAGCAATAGTTACCATCCCTAATTTTGGATACTGGAAAGTAAGATTCCATTTGTTGTTTAAAGGCACAATGCCAATTACCAAAACTTTACCAGATGAATGGTATAACACACCAAATTTACATATGTGTACCATCAAAGATTTTTTTCATTTTGTAAAATCTAGAGATATAAAAATTTTTAAGTCATTAGCCTTGAATAATCTCAATACTTCATTGATAAATGAAGGTAATTTAGGAATTAAAAATTTATTTGCAGATTTAGGCATATTTTTAATTGAAAAATAATATGCGAATTGAAATAATACCCTGTCTTCAAGATAATTATAGTTATTTAATTATTGATGAAAATAATAATTCTGCTTGTGTAATAGATCCTAGTGAATCTCAGCCTATAATTAATTTAGTAGAAAAAAATAATATCAAATTAAAATATATTCTTAATACCCATCATCATTTTGATCATATTGGTGGAAATGAAGAATTAAAAAAAAAGTTTGGATCAACTATTTTAGGTTTTGAAGAGGATTCACATAGAATACCCAAAATAGATGTTTTATTAAAAGATAATCAAATATGGAAAGCTGAAAACTTTATTGCTAAAATAATTCATGTGCCTGGACATACATCAGGTCACATTTGTTTTCATTTTTTTAATGAACAACTAATTTTTACAGGAGACACACTTTTTTCTCTTGGTTGTGGAAGAATATTTGAAGGCACTTATAAGGAAATGTTTAATTCTTTGAATAAAATTAAATCTCTACCAAAAGAAACGAAAATTTATTGTGGCCATGAATACACACTTAATAACTCGAGATTCTGTATTGAGCATGATTCAAAAAATTTAAATTTGAAAAAAAAAATAGAAAATATAAAAAAAAAAATTTCAGATGGATTGCCCACTATCCCATCAACAATTAAAGAAGAATTAGAATGTAATATCTTTTTAAAAATAAAGGATTTAGAGGGTTTCTCAAAACTCAGAGATTTAAAGGATAATTTTTAACTTATTCAACTTGACTATACAGATGCTCAGTCTATATTGCGCTAACAAAATTTAACAATAAATACTATGTCTTATGCAATAATTCAAACAGGTGGAAAACAATACAAAGTTAAATCTGGTGAAATTTTAAAAATAGAAAAATTAATAGATTCAAAACCTGAAACAAAAATAGAATTTAATGAGATTCTTGCATATGGTGATGATAAAACTATTGAAATTGGATCACCAAAAATTGATGGGGCAAAAGTAGAAGCTGAATTAATTAAAAATGGAAAAAAAAGAACAATTTTAATATTTAAGAAAAGAAGAAGGCATAACTCAAGAAGAAAAAATGGTCATAGACAAGAATATTCTATGATAAGAATAAACAAAATTTTTTCAAAAGATGGTAAAGTTTTATCAGAAGCAGAAAAAAAAGTTACACCAGTTAAAAAAACAAAAGTAACTATTAAGGAAGATAAAAAATAATTAGGTAATCTATGGCAACAAAAAAAGCAGGTGGATCATCAAGAAATGGACGTGATAGTGCTGGTAGAAGACTTGGTGTGAAAAAATATGGTGGTGAAACTGTAATACCTGGAAATATAATTGTACGTCAAAGGGGCACAAAAATTTTCCCTGGAGAAAATGTTGGAATGGGTAAAGATCATTCCATTTTCTCAGTAATAAAAGGGAAAGTAGTTTTTAAAAAAACTAAAGCAGATAGAACTTTCGTTTCAGTAAAACCCAATTAATAGTACAACTAAAATAGATGTTGTATTATGAAATTTTTAGATCAAGTAAAAATATACGTTAAAGCAGGTAATGGTGGCGATGGCTCACCAAGCTTCAGAAGAGAAAAGTTTATAGAGTACGGTGGACCAGATGGAGGAGATGGTGGCAAAGGTGGTTCTGTTATCTTAAAATCAGAACGAAATTTAAATACTTTAATTGATTATCGCTATCAACAGCATCACAAAGCTGAAAGAGGTGAAAACGGAATGGGCCAAAACAAAACTGGAAAAAGTGGAGAAGATCTAATTCTTAAAGTTCCAATAGGTACACAAGTTTTCGAAGAAGATAATAAAACTTTAATATATGATTTTACAAAACCAGGAGAAGAATTCGTAACGGCAACTGGAGGCAAAGGAGGCTTGGGCAATACTCGATTTAAAAGCTCAACAAACAGAGCTCCAAGAAAATTTACTAAGGGCTCTTTGGGTGAGGAATTTACAATTTGGTTACAGTTAAAAACAATTGCAGATATCGGAATTATTGGACTACCAAATGCTGGTAAATCTAGTTTGTTAGCGTCTATTACAAATGCAAATCCTAAAATTGCAAATTATCAGTTTACTACTTTAAATCCAAATCTAGGTGTAGCATCATATGATGATAAAGAAATTACAATTGCAGATATACCTGGTTTAATAGAAGGTGCTCATGAAGGAACTGGATTAGGAATTCAATTTTTAAAACATATTGAAAGATGCAAAACTATTTTACACCTTATAGATATTACAATTAATGATATTGAAAAGGCCTACAATCAAGTTAGAAATGAACTTTTAAGCTTTAGTCCAGATCTTATAAAAAAAAGGGAGCTAATTATTTTAAATAAAGTAGATTTAGTTGATGAAGAATTGGTAAAAGAAATTACCAATGATTTTTCAAAAAAAATTAATAGAGAAATTTTATTACTTTCTACGCTTGAGAAAAAATCAATATCAAAAATTAAAGCAAAATTAATCTCTTATGTCTCTTAAAAATTCAAAAATAATCATAATTAAAATAGGTTCTTCTTTACTAGTAGATGAGAATAAAAAAATCAGAAAAAAATGGCTTAACAGTTTTGCTAAAGATATTAAAAACTTAAAAAGTAAGAATAAAAAAATTGTAATTGTAAGTTCTGGTGCAATCGCATTGGGTTGTATCAAAATGAATTATAATAAAAAAAATCTAAAGTTAGATAAAAGTCAGGCAATAGCTTCGATTGGTCAAATAGAGTTAATGAATTTATTTTCTAATACTTTTTTAAAACAAAAATTAAATATATCTCAGATTTTACTAACTCTCGAGGATACAGAAGAAAGAAGAAGATCTTTAAATGCTAAAAGAACATTTGAGAACTTATTTAATTTAGATTTTATTCCAATTGTTAATGAAAATGACACCATAGCAACTTCTGAAATTAAGTATGGTGATAATGATAGACTTGCATCTCGCGTTGCTCAAATAACTAATGCTGATACTTTAATTCTTTTATCAGATGTAAGCGGCCTTTATTCAAAAAATCCAAAAATATTTAAAGATGCAAAATTGATAAAAAAAGTTGAAAATCCTAACAAAGAATTAAAAGATATATATTTAAAAGGAATAAATGAGTTTGGAAGTGGTGGTATGAATACAAAAATTGAAGCTGCTAAAATATGTCAATTATCTGGATGTGATATGATTATTTCTAACGGTTTGTATCTAAATCCTATAGATCGAATTATAAAAAAAAATGAATATACAATATTCACATCTGAGGTTTCAAAATTAGATGCTAGAAAAAAATGGATTATAAGTTCTGTGTCACCCAAAGGTGAATTAATCATTGATGAAGGGGCTAAAAGAGCTTTGAAAAATAGTAAAAGCTTATTGGCAGCAGGTATAAAAAAAGTTAATGGTAATTTTAAAAAAGGAGACCATATCAGAATACTGGATAGATCTAACAAAGAATGTGCCAGGGGATTAAGTTCTTTTTCATCAGATGAAATTAAAAAAATATTAGGACATCACTCCAACGAAATTGAAAAAATACTAGGTTATGTTGCAAAATCTGAGGTGGTTCATAAAGATGATATGGTAGAAATCTAATGAAAAGTTATTTATTTAATCTTGGAAAAAATGCAAAAAAAGCTTCACTGAAAAGTATAAGTACAAAAATTAAAAACAAAGTCTTAAAAGATTATATGAATTTGATATTAAATAATCAGTCCAAAATTATTTTAGAGAATCAAAAAGATTTAAATGAAGCCAGAAAGAATAAGATAAAAGAAAATCTTATCAAAAGACTTTTGTTAGATAAAAAAAAAATTTTAGAAATCACAAAATCTATTAAAATAATTACTAGTTTTAGAGACCCAGTTGATCAAGTTTTAAAAAAATGGAAAAGGCCTAATGGGCTTAGAATTGAAAAAAAAACAATTCCAATTGGAGTAATAGCGGTAATTTATGAAAGTCGACCAAATGTTACCTCTGATGTTGCTGCTTTGTGTTTTAAATCTGGTAACCCAGTTATTTTAAAAGGTGGTTCAGAAGCTTACTACTCAAATAAAGTGCTTACCAATTTGTTCAAAAAAGCTCTTGAAAAAAGCAAAGTTAACAAAAACTATGTTCAATTCATTGAGTCAAAAGATCGAGAATCTGTTAATTTTTTATTAACCAAAATGGTTGATTATGTAGATGTGATTATTCCAAGAGGAGGAAAAGGCTTAGTTAAGAAAGTACAAGACTTATCCAGAATACCAGTCATTGGTCATCTAGAGGGCGTATGTCATACTTACATTGATGAGAGGGCCGATTTATCAATGTCAAAAAAAATAACCTTAAATGCAAAACTTAGAAATACTGCAATATGTGGTGCTACAGAGACAATATTAATTCACGAAAAAGCTCTAAAAAAATTTTGTAACACAATTTTATTTAATTTAGAAAAAAATGGTTGTCAAATAATAGGCGATAAACAAATCGTTAAATCCTACAAAGGTAAAATTAAAAATGCTAAAGAAAGTGATTGGACTAAAGAATATCTTGGGCCTATAGTTTCAGTAAAATCTGTAAAGAATGTAGATGAAGCTATTAACCATATAAATAGATATGGAACAATGCATACAGACTCAATAATTACTCAAAATATGAAATCAGCTAAAAAATTTTTGAAAGAGGTAAAAAGCTCAATAGCAATGCATAACACTTCTACCCAATTTGCAGATGGTGGGGAATTTGGTTTTGGTGGTGAAGTCGGAATATCAACAAACACTCTTCCACCAAGAGGGCCTGTAGGATTAGATCAGCTTGTTTCTTTCAAGTATCAAGTTTCAAGTAATGGTAAAGTAAGAAAATAAATTGAAACCAAAAAAAATTAAAATTGGAATTTTAGGTGGATCATTTGATCCTGCCCATAAAGGTCATTTAGCTATTTCAAAAGAAGCCATTAAAAAATTTTATTTAAAATCTGTTATATGGGCAATTACTAATCAAAACCCATTCAAAAAAAAAACTTCTAATAATCTCAAAAAAAGAATTAATTATTGCAAAAAAATAGTTAGAAATAATAGGTTTATAAAAGTTAAATATTTTGAAGATTTTATTAATTCAAACAAAAGTTCAGATTTAGTTGATTATTTCTATAGAACTCATAGGTATGAATTATTTTTTTTACTAGGTGCAGATAACTTAGTTAACTTTCATAAATGGTATAAATGGAAAAATATTCTAAAAAAAACTAAACTTATTGTTTTTGATCGACATGGTTATAAAAAAAGATCTTTAAATTCAAAGACATACAAAAATTCTACCAATAAAACTGTTACATTTGTTGAATTTAATAAAGTCAACATTTCATCTTCTCAATTAAGAAAAATTTGATAGTCTTAATTTAATTAATGGATAAAAACTTAGATTTAAAAGACATCATAATTAAAACTCTTGATTTGAATAAAGCTCACGACATTATAAGTATTGATCTAAAAGATAAAAGCTCGATGGCGGATTATATGATTATAGCAAGTGGAACATCCTCAAGACATATTCAATCTTTATCAGAGCAAGTACTGGAAAAATTTAAAGATAATGGATTAAAAAATTCTAAGATAGAGGGTAAAGAAAGTAATGAATGGAAATTGGTTGATGGTATAGATCTTATTGTTCATATCTTTCACCCTGAAAAAAGGAAATTTTATGAGTTAGAAAAAATTTGGTCAGAACTGATACCAAAAGAAAAGGTAATGATATGAAATACTATGTAATTATAATTTTCTTTTTAAAAAGTTTATTTTTTACAAATCATTCTGTTTCAAATGAAATTGATATTTATAAAAAAATTGATTTGTTTGGTGAAGTATTGGAAAAAATTAATGAAGAATATGTTGACGAAGTAAACCAATCAGAAAGTATGGACTCTGCAATTAATGGTCTTCTTCAATCACTTGACCCATACTCTGCTTATATGTCTCCAGAGATATTTAATGAAATGCAAACAGAAACAAGCGGTGAGTTTGGAGGGCTAGGCATCGAGGTTAGTATGGAGTCAGGAGTGGTTAAGGTAATTTCCCCTATTGATGATACGCCAGCATCAAGAGCAGGGATTAAAGCTGGAGATTACATTGTAAAAATTGAAGATACACAAGTTCAAGGTAAAACTTTAAGTGAAGCAGTTGAGCTAATGCGAGGTCCAATAGGAACTAGCATTGAATTAACAGTTAGACGTAGAGGTGAGAAAAAAGCTATTAAATTTAATATTGCAAGAGAAATAATAAAAATTCAATCTGTTAAAACCGATTTATTAGATAATGATATTGGATATATTAGGCTTACGTCATTTAATGAAAATAGTAGTGATCAAATTGAGTATAAAATAAAAGATTTAGAAAAAAATCATACTATTAGAGCTTATATCTTGGATTTGAGAAATAACCCTGGGGGGTTACTCTCTCAAGCAATTAAGATTTCTGACTTTTTTTTAGAAAATGGTGAAATAGTATCTACTAAAAGTAGACAATCTTCAGAAAATAGAAAATGGTTTGCAAAGAAAGGTGATTTAACTAATGGTAAAACATTAATAGTTTTAATCAACTATGGGTCAGCCTCTGCATCTGAAATAGTTGCTGGCGCATTAAAAGATCATAAAAGAGCAATAATTTTAGGTGAAAATAGTTTTGGAAAAGGTTCTGTTCAGTCGATAATTCCCTTGAAAAATAAAGGAGCAATCAGATTAACAGTTGCAAAATATTATTTGCCTTCAGGAAAATCCATCTCTGAAGTAGGCGTTAGCCCTGATATTGAAATTAGCGAAGAAGGTAATGAGTTTAAAATTAAATCAAAAACTGATAATCAGCTAAATTACGCAATAAAACTTTTAAAAGGATAGCATGGAAAAAAAGTTTCAAAATTTACCACTGCGAAGTGGAGTTGGAATTATTGTGCTTAATAAAGAAAACAAAGTTTTTGTTGCTAAAAGAATTGATAATCCGAAA
Organism: Pelagibacterales bacterium SAG-MED43; assembly: GCA_014653535.1. Lineage (GTDB taxonomy): Bacteria > Pseudomonadota > Alphaproteobacteria > Pelagibacterales > Pelagibacteraceae > Pelagibacter. The sequence continues at coordinate 72,594 of JACWEK010000002.1, read as the reverse complement.
AATTTTTGGCAAATGCCTCAAGGTGGAGTTGACAATGGAGAGGATTTTTTGACTGCTGCATATAGAGAATTAGAAGAAGAAACTAGCATTAAAAATGTAAAATTGATCAGTGAATTAGATGGTCTTATTACGTATAATCTTCCAGATCGATTACTTGGTATTATTTGGAAGGGAAAATATAAAGGACAAAAACAAAAATGGTTTTTGATGAGACATCTAGGTGAAGATAATGAAGTCAATATTCAAACAAATAAACCAGAATTTTTAGATTGGAAATGGGTAGATTTGAAAGAAATAACAGAATTAGTGGTGGATTTTAAACTTCATGTATATCAAGAAGTTCAAAAAAAAGTTCAAAAGATATTAATTGATAGATCTTAGTACTTCAATTTTTTGATCTGCCAAATATTTAGCTTGATCACTTATTTCAGCTTGTCTTATTTCTTCCTCTGTAGTTTTTATCAAATCTAGAATCTTATTTTTATCTATATCTTTCAAGTTAAAAATAGAACTTGTTAAAATTGATAAATTATTATTCTTAAATTCGACAATACCATCTTCAACAAAAAACTTTTCTTCACTTGATTTTGAATAAATTGTAATAATTCCTGGTTTTAAAAAAGATATTATTGAAATGTGATCTTTAAGTATTCCCATTTCGCCCTCAAAAGCTGGTACAACAACCTCTATTACATCCTCATTTGAAAAAAAAGATCTTTCAGGATTGACTATTTCTATTTTAAATTCTTCACCCATTAAGCTGCCGCATCTTTCGCCATCTTTTCAGCTTTTTCTATTGCCTCTTCGATAGTTCCAACCATATAAAAAGCTGTCTCAGGTAAATGGTCATAGTCACCTTTGCAGATAGCTGCAAAGCCTTTTATAGTTGAGTCTAAATCAACTAGTTTTCCTGGTGATCCTGTAAATACTTCTGCAACAAAAAATGGTTGTGATAAAAACCTTTGGATTTTTCTAGCTCTTGCTACAACAAGTTTGTCTTCCTCTGATAACTCATCCATACCAAGAATTGCTATGATATCTTGAAGAGACTTATAGGTCTGTAGGATTTTTTGAACTTCTCTAGCCACCCTGTAATGCTCATCACCAACAATTCTAGGATCTAAAATTCTTGAAGTAGAATCTAATGGATCGACTGCAGGATAAATACCAATTTCTGCAATCTGTCTCGAGAGTACAGTAGTTGCATCTAAGTGAGCAAATGATGTTGCTGGTGCTGGGTCAGTCAAATCATCTGCAGGTACATATATTGCCTGTACCGATGTAATTGACCCTTTATTAGTAGTCGTAATTCTTTCTTGGAGGTTACCCATATCAGTTGCAAGTGTAGGTTGATAACCAACAGCAGATGGTATTCTTCCTAAAAGTGCTGATACTTCTGAACCTGCCTGTGTAAACCTAAAGATATTATCCACAAAAAATAGCACGTCTTGACCTTCTTGGTCTCTAAAATATTCAGCCACTGTTAATCCTGTAAGTGCAACTCTTGCTCTTGCTCCTGGAGGTTCATTCATCTGTCCATATACTAAGGCTGCTTTTGAGCCAGTACCCTCTTTTTTAATAACTCCAGAATCTATCATCTCATGGTAAAGGTCATTACCTTCCCTAGTTCTTTCTCCAACGCCAGCAAAAACTGAGAAGCCTCCATGTGCTTTCGCAACGTTGTTAATTAATTCCATAATCAAAACTGTTTTTCCAACTCCTGCTCCACCAAATAGTCCAATTTTTCCACCTTTTGCATATGGTGCTAGCAAATCAATTACTTTAATACCTGTAACCAAGATTTCAGTCTCAGTGGATTGTTCATTAAATTCTGGTGCAGCTCTATGAATAGGCCAACTTTCTTTAGTTTTTACTTCACCCCTTTCGTCAATAGGTTCACCAATTACATTAATAATTCTTCCTAATGTCTCAGGACCAACTGGAACTTGGATAGGTGCTTTAGTATTTGTCACCTCATCACCTCTCTTTAATCCTTCAGTAGCATCCATTGCAATAGTTCTTACAGTAGACTCTCCTAAATGCTGAGCAACCTCTAAAACTAGTCTGTTGTCTCTATTTTTACATTCTAAGGCTGTTAAAATTTCTGGAAGATCTCCATCAAATTTAACGTCTACTACTGCTCCAATAACTTGTGTAATTATTCCTTTGCTCATAATTATAAACTCTCTGCTCCTGATATGATTTCTATTAGTTCTTTTGTAATTGCTGCTTGACGACTTCTATTATACTCAATAGTAAGCTTGTCAACCATTTCACCTGCGTTTCGGGTTGCATTATCCATTGCACTCATTCTTGAGCCCTGTTCACTAGCTGAATTTTCTAACATTGCCTTAAATATTTGTGTTGAAATATTTTTTGGTAATAAATTGCTTAAAATTTCATCTTCATCTGGTTCAAACTCGTAACTATCCTCAGATTTATCTTCCTCTGAATTTTCAACATTTAATGGAATTATTTGTTGTGCTTGAGGAATTTGCGTAATTACATTTTTAAACTGGTTATAAAAAATAGTACAAACATCAAACTCTTCAGCACCAAATTTTTCGATTACCATTTTACCAACTTTATCAGCATCAAAGTAATTAGCGTGTTTTGACTCTTTAAATGAAATATTTGCAATTATCTTATCACCATAAGCCCTTTTAAGTTGATCATTACCTTTTGAACCTACAGTAATAATCTTTAATTCTTTTCCATCTTCTGAAAGTTTTGCAAAGTAGCTCTTTGCTTTTTTAATTATATTTGAATTAAAACCACCACATAAACCTCTGTCTGAAGTCATTACAACACAAAGATGCACTTTATCATTACCTGTTCCAGATAATAATTTTGGAGCATTTTCTTTATCTGAAATCCCACTAGAAAGGTTAAGAATTATATTATTCATTTTTTCAGAATAAGGTCTTCCCTTCTCAGCACTTTCCTGGGCTTTTCTAAGTTTTGCCGCTGCTACCATCTTCATAGCTTTTGTAATTTTCTGAGTAGATTTTACACTAGCTATTCTTTTTTTAAGGTCGTCTAAACTTGCCATAATAAATTAAGATTTAAAGTTTTCCTTTAACTGAGTAATTACTTCGATTAGTATTTTTTCTTTATCATCCTCAAGTTTACCCGAGCTTTGAATTGACTCAATTATTTCAGGTTTATCAGACTTACATTTTTCAATGATTTTGTTTTCAAATTCAGCAATATCTTTTAATTCAATATCATCCAAATATCCCTTTACTCCGCAGAATACTGAAATAACTTGTTCAGCTACTGTCATAGGTGAATATTGTTTTTGTTTAAGAAGTTCAGTTAATTTTGATCCTCTATTTAAAAGTTGCTGCGTTGAAGCATCTAAGTCAGAACCAAATTGAGCAAAAGCAGCCATTTCTCTGTACTGTGCTAATTCTAATTTCATTGATCCAGAAACTTTTTTCATCGCTTTAGTTTGTGCTGAAGAACCAACTCTAGAAACAGATAGTCCAACATTAATTGCTGGTCTGATCCCTTGGTTAAAAAGTTCAGTTTCTAAGAAAATTTGACCATCAGTAATTGAAATCACGTTAGTTGGAATAAACGCTGATACGTCACCACCTTGTGTTTCAATAATTGGCAGTGCTGTTAAAGATCCTCCACCATGCTCATCACTCAATTTAGCTGCTCTTTCAAGTAACCTACTGTGTAGATAAAATACATCACCAGGATAAGCTTCACGTCCTGGAGGTCTTCTTAAAAGTAGAGACATCTGTCTATAAGCAACAGCTTGCTTAGATAAATCATCATAAATAATTAATCCATGCATTCCGTTATCTCTAAAATATTCACCCATTGTACACCCTGTGTAAGGCGCTAAAAACTGAAGTGGCGCAGAGTCAGATGCTGTTGCTGCAACGATTGTTGTGTACTCCATTGCTCCAGCTTCTTCTAATGTTTTTTGAATTTGTCTTACAGTTGATCTTTTTTGTCCAATCGCAACATAAATACAATAAAGCTTTTGTTTCTCATCACCAGACTCATTAATTTTCTTTTGGTTAATAATGGCATCAATTGCAACTGCAGTTTTACCTGTTTGTCTGTCACCAATAATTAACTCACGCTGTCCTCTTCCAACTGGAACTAGACTATCAATAGATTTTAAACCTGTTTGCATAGGCTCACTAACTGACTGTCTTGGAATAATTCCTGGAGCTTTAACTTCAACTCTGCTTTTTTGAACACTTTTATCTAAAGGTCCTTTACCATCAATTGGATTTCCTAATCCATCAACAACTCTACCTAACAATTCTTTTCCAACTGGAGTATCAACAATGTTTCCGGTTCTTTTAACTGTATCACCTTCTTTAATATTTCTGTCATCTCCAAAAATTACAACACCAACATTTTCGCTTTCTAGGTTTAGAGCCATACCTTTTGAGCCATCAGCAAACTCTACCATTTCTCCAGCCTGAACATTATCAAGACCATAAATTCTAGCGATACCATCTCCTACTGATAATACTTGCCCAACTTCGGTTACTTCTGCTTTATCACCAAAATTTTTTATTTGTTCTTTTAGTATCTTTGTTACTTCTGAAGGATTTATTTCCATTTATGCCTCTATCATTCTGTTTTCAATTTGTTGTAATTTATTTTTAATTGAGGCGTCCACCATAGTACTTCCAACTTGCACTACTAAGCCTCCTATTAAACTTTGATCATGTTTGTAGTTTAATTTTATTTTTGAGCTAAAGTTTTTCGTTAACTCATCTGTGATTTTAGAAATTTCGTCACCAGATAATTCTTTTGCAGATTTTAATTCTGCTTTTAATTCTCCTCTTTTTTTTGAACAAGTTTCAATATAACTCTTTAAAATTTGTTCTACATAAAAAAAACGTCTTTTTGTAACTAAAAAACTTAAGAAACTTTTTAATAAACTCTCAAATTTATTATTATCAGAAATACCATTAATAACTTTTAAAAGATCTTCTTGGCTGTTTGTAGGGTCCTTAATTAAATTTGAAAAATCTTTGCTTGATGAAATCAAACTTAAGATAGATAAAGATTGATCTTCTACTTGTGAAAGAACATTATTTTCACTTGCAAGCTCATACAAAGCTAACGAATATCTATCAGCTGAAGTTATTGAAAATCCTTTATTTTTACTCAACTTAGTACCTCTGTTATGTTGAAGATTAATTTAAAATCACGCTTTAATTAGCATATGACCATTATGTCTTCAAGTAGCACATTCCGTAAAAAGTCCTTTTTTTAAAGGTTAATTGAAGTTTATTGGATCAACATCAACTGACAGTTTTATTCCTACTGAGAATTTATAATCTAGAATATTTTTTGCTATAGAATTTTGTAATTTTAGTGATTTATACCCCCTAACCAATAACCTAATTCTATATTTTTTTTTTAACCTAAATATGGGCGCACTAACTGGTCCCAAAACTTTTCCATCTATTTTTTTTTCAATAAAGTTTTTAAAGTAAAAAGCCTCTTTTTCTAATTTTTTTTCATCTTCACCAGTTAAAATTAATGAAATAAATCTTTGATATGGAGGAAGTTTATTTTTTCTTCTAATTTCTAGTTCTTTATCTAAAAAAATATTAGGGTTGCTATTAGTTAAATCTGAAATCATTCTTATATTAGTATTATAAGTTTGAAAATATACTGTTGCTGGCTTACCCGTTCTTCCAGCTCGTCCAGATAATTGATGATAAAGCTGTAAATTTTTTTCAGCTCCTCTTAAATCATGTCCTTGAGATGAAAGATCAATATCAACTACTACAATACAATTCAAATTTGGAAAATGAAATCCTTTAGAAATTAATTGTGTACCAACTAAAATTTGAACTTCATTATCAATAATTTTTTTTAATCTTACTCTAGAATCTTTTTTGTTCATTGTATCACTTGAAAAAATTTCAATTTTTTTGGTAGAAAATTTTTTTTTAACCTCTTCAGATATTCTTTCTACACCAGGACCACAAAAAATAAATTCACAGGATCCATTTTTTACGCAAGTTCTTTTTAAAGGAGTTTTGAAACCACAATAGTGACATAATAAATCATTTTTTTTTTTATGATATACTAAATTTACTGAACAATTTGGACAGGAGTAACTATTAAAACATTTGTCACATAAAACATGTGGAGAAAATCCACGTCTATTTAAAAAAAACAAAACTTGATCATTTTTTTCAAGATGAGAATTTACCCTATCAACAATTTTTTTTGAAAGCCAAGATTGTTTTTCTAATTTAGTTTCATTCAAATTAATTATTTCATAATTTGGCAAAGATGCATTTTGATATCGTTGCTCTATTCTTGAAATAGTATATTTGCCTTTTTTAATATTCTCATAAGTTTCGATTGATGGAACGGCTGTTATTAAGTTTATAGGAATATTTTCAAAGGACGCTCTTGAGATTGCCATATCTCTAGCATTGTAAGTAATGCCTTCATCTTGTTTATAAGATTGATCATGCTCCTCATCAACTATGATTAAGCCTAGTTTTTTAAAAGGTAAAAATAACGATGATCTGGCACCTATAATAACTCTAATGTCACCATTTGATATTCCACTCCAAATAATCTCCTTTTTTTTTTTTGAAATACCAGAATGCCAAACAGCAGGCATAAAACCAAAAAATTCTAAAAATTTCTTTTCAAATTGACCTGTTAAACCAATTTCAGGCAATAAAATTAATCCCTGAAAATTCTTATTTATAATCTCTTTTAAGGCTTCAAAGTATACCATTGTTTTTCCAGACCCTGTTATTCCTTGAAGTACGTGAACTCTAAACTTTTGATTAGAAATATTCATTTTTTTTAAAGATTTTTTTTGTTGCTCAGAAAGTTTTATTGAATTGTCTTTTATGTCAAATTTGAAATTTTCATAGGCGACCTTTGGAAATTTTTCTATAGCATTGCTACTTAACAAAACTAGTTTTAGTGCCATTCCTTTTGGAATGATATTATATTCAGAAAACCAATTTAGAAATTTAATAGTAGTTCTTTTTAAAGGCGTAACATTGAGTTTTTTTAAAACACGCTTTACTTTAAAGTTCTTATTATTTTTCTTTTCAAACTCATCCCATACGACTCCTGTAATTTCGAATTTTCCAAAAGGCACAACAACATAATCACCCACTTTTAAATTTAAATCACTTTCGTATGTAAAGGGATAATTAAATATATTTGGTAAAAGAATCGGTACTTTCATATTTTAATAATATGAAAATATATTAAGAGTGTATTGCTCTTTTATCTACTGATAATGCTGCTTCTTTAACTGCTTCAGAAAAAGTTGGGTGGGCGTGGCAAGTTCTTGCAATATCCTCTGAGCTTGCACCAAATTCCATTGCTACACCTATTTCTGCTATCAACTCACCTGCATGCGGGCCTATTATATGTGCACCCAAAACTTTATCTGTATTTTCGTCTGCTAAAATTTTAACAAATCCTTCTGTATCATCTATTGCTTTTGCTCTTGAGTTTGCCATAAATGAAAACTTTCCTATTTTATATTTTGTATTTAATTCTTTTAATTGTTCTTCTGTCTTTCCAATAGATGCAACTTCAGGTGTTGTATAAATAACTCCAGGAATCGTATCATAATTTACATGGCCTAATTGACCTACAATATTTTCAGCAACAGCAATTCCCTCATCTTCAGCTTTATGGGCAAGCATTGGTCCACTAATAACATCACCTATTGCATAAATATTATCAATATTAGTTTTAAACATTTTATTTGTTTTAACCCTTTTTTTTTCATCTAATTCAATTCCTATGGAATCTAAATTTAAACCATTTGTATTCGCTTTTCTTCCAACTGAAATAAGAACAACATCACAATCAAAATTATTTTTATTTCCATTTTTATCAACTGTAGAAACAACTGCTCCTGAACTATTTTTTTTGATAGTTTCAACTTTATTTTGCATATTAAATCTTATGCCTTGTTTTTTTAAAATTTTCATAAACTCAGATGAAATTTCTTTATCCATTCCTGGTGTTATATGATCTAAAAATTCAATTACTTGAACTTCAGATCCTAATCTCGACCAAACAGAGCCCATCTCTAAACCTATATAACCACCTCCTACAACCACCATTTTTTTTGGAACTTTATCTAACTTTAATGCACCTGTTGAAGAGACAATGACCTTCTCATCAACTTTGACTCCTGGTAAAGATGTTGGTATTGAACCTGTTGCAATTACTGTATTTTCGGTTTGAATTATGCTTTCTTTACCTTGATCATCTTTAATCATGATTTCATTTTTAGATTTAAAACTTCCATGACCTTTAAAATATGAAACCTTATTTTTCTTCAATAAAAATTCTACACCTTTAGTTAAAACAGACACAGCTTTATCCTTATTTTTCATCATCTTGTTAAGATTTAATCTAACTTCACCTATATCTATCCCTTTATTAAATAAGTGTTTAGCTTTATTAAATTCTTCAGATAAATTCAGTAAACTTTTAGATGGTATACAACCAACATTAAGACAGGTTCCGCCTAATGACCCTCTAGCTTCAATACACGCAGTTTTTAGTCCCAATTGAGCCAATCTTATAGCACAAACATATCCACCTGGCCCACCACCAATTACAACTGCTTGAAATTTCTCTGACATCTAAATATCTAAAAATAACCTTCTTGGATCTTCTAAGTTTTCTTTAACCATCTTTAAAAAAGAAACAGACTCTTTTCCATCTATAATTCTATGATCATAAGATAAAGCCAAATACATTATCGGTCTTATTTTAATCTCTCCATCAACTACAACTGGTCTTTCAACTATATTGTGCATTCCAAGAACGCCAGATTGAGGTAAATTTAAAATTGGTGTTGATAGCATTGATCCATATACACCACCATTACTTATAGTGAATGTTCCACCTTGGAGATCTTCAATTATCAATTTTCCATCTTTTGCTTTTTCTGAAATTTTTTTAATATTTTTTTCAATATCAGCAAAGGATAATTCATCTGCATTCTTTAAAACTGGAACAACCAACCCTTTATCAGTTCCAACTGCAAAACTAATATTATAATAATTCTTATAAATAATATTCTCACCATCAATCTCGGCATTTATTGCTGGAAAGGATTTAAGTGCAACTATACATGCTTTAACAAAAAAAGACATAAAACCTAATTTAGTTCCATATCTACTCTGAAAATCTTCTTGGTTTTCTTTTCGCATTTCCATGATGTTAAACATATCAACTTCATTAAAAGTTGTTAGTAAGGCAGCATTTTCTTGAGCTTGCTTTAATCTTTTAGCAATTGTTTGTCTCAATCTAGTCATTTTAATTTTTTCCTCTGGACCATATTGAATTTTTCTTTCAGAGGGTTGAGGGTTAACTCCCATAAGGCTTATTAGATCACCTTTTAAAATTCTTCCATCTTTACCTGTGCCTTTAATAGATTGAATATCAATTTTATTTTCAGCAACAATTTTTCTAACCGCAGGAGACAAGATTTGATTTTCTTGTTTAATTTCTAGGTCCGGTTCTTCTTTTATCTCATTTTGTAAAATTAATGGTTCTTCAGCTGAGATTTTCTCATCCAATTTTTCATCAAAAACTCTAGGTTCTTTTGTTGAAACTTCTAAATTTACAATATTATTTTCTACTTGAGTTGTTTCAATTTTTTTTATTTCTTTCTTTTTAATTGAGTCGGTTCCATTTTCTGATACTGAGCCAAGTAAAGCCCCTACTTCTACTACCATCCCATCTTTTGAATTTATTTCTGATAAAATACCACTAATTGGTGACGGTACTTCTAAATTTACTTTATCTGTCTCTAATTCTACAATAGGTTCATCTGCTTCAACACTTTCACCTTCATTTTTTAACCATTTAGAAACAGTTGCTTCTGTAATGCTTTCCCCCAAAACCGGAACTATAATTTTTTCAATCATTATTTTATTCAAACACTTTTTTAATAATTTCTTGTTGTTGAGAAATGTGCCTTTTAGCATAACCTGTTGCTGGGGATGCATCCGGACTTCTTCCTATATAAGAAATTTCGTTATTATTAGCTTTAATATTATCTAATGTCCATTGGATATAATCTCTAACTGAAAACCATGCACCCATATTTTTAGGCTCTTCTTGGCACCAAAAAAATTTAGCACTTTTTGCATATGGCTTAAGCTCTTTAACAAGAGTCTTTGCTGGGAATGGGTAGAGTTGTTCTATTCTAAATAATATAACATCATTTTTTTTCAATTTTTCTCTGGCTTCTAATAAATCAAAGTAAACTTTACCTGAACACATAATTACTCTTTTAATTTCAGAACTTTTTTTCAATTTGATAAAACCTTTAGTTTTTGGATCAATCGAATGATCCCAAAGTACTCTATGAAAGGAATTCGTTTTACTGAAATCCTCTAAATTTGAAACACAATATTTGTTTCTGAGTAATGATTTTGGTGTCATCATAATTAATGGTTTTCTAAAATCTCTATGCATTTGTCTTCTCAAAGCATGAAAATAGTTTGCAGGTGTTGTACAATTCATAACTTGCATATTATCATTAGAACACAACTGTAAAAATCTTTCCAATCTAGCTGATGAATGTTCTGGACCTTGTCCTTCGTAACCATGTGGCAATAACATTATTAATCCAGAAGCTCTTCTCCATTTTCTTTCCCCTGATGCAATAAATTGATCAATAACAACCTGAGCACCGTTTGCAAAATCTCCAAATTGAGCTTCCCATAGTGAAAGAGTATTTGGTTCAACTAAACTATAACCATATTCAAATCCTAGAACAGCTAATTCAGATAAAAAACTATCAACCACTTCAAATTGTTTTTGGTTATTTGAAATATTATTAAGGGGAACATACCGACTATTATCTTTTTGATTTCTTAATACAGAGTGTCTTTGACTAAAAGTTCCTCTGCCCGAGTCTTGACCAACTAATCTTACCGGATATCCCTCTTCTAATAGAGATCCAAATGCCAGAGCTTCGGCTGTAGACCAGTCGATACAATCTCCTTTCTTTACGGCCTCTCTTCTGTTGTTGAATATTTTGACAATTGTTTTATGTAAATTTAAATTATCTGGTAATAAATTTATCTTTTCTGAAATTTCTAAGAGTTTTTTAATGTCTGCTCCAGTTATTCCTCTTTTGTCTTTCCCTTTTTCTGGTTTATAAGCTGACCACGTGCCTTCAAACCAAGCAATTTTTGGTTTATAATCTTTTGCATTTTTAAATTGCTCATCAAGCAAATTTTTAAAAGTCTTAATTGAGTTATCTAAATTCTTATTTGATATAACATTTTCATCTACAAGTTTATTTCCATAAACTTTTGTTGTTGAAGGATGAGATCTAATTTTTTTATACATTAAAGGTTGAGTAAAAGATGGTTCGTCTCCTTCGTTATGACCAAATCTTCTGTAGCAAATTAAATCTACAACCACATCTCTATTAAACTTCAATCTAAACTCTGTTGCTATTCTAGCAGCATAAACTACTGCCTCTGGATCATCTCCATTTGCATGAATTATTGGAGCATCAACCATTTTTGCTACATCGGAGGGGTATGGGGAGGACCTAGCAAACCTCGGACTAGTAGTAAACCCTATCTGATTATTAATTATTATGTGAATTGTACCACCAGTGTTGTGACCAGGTAATCCAGACATTGCAAAACATTCAGCTACAACACCTTGGCCTGCAAAAGCAGCATCACCATGAATTAATATTGGAATTACCTTATTTCTATCTTTATCCTTATGGAAATATTGTTTAGCTCTTGTTTGACCAAGTACAACTGGATTAACAGCCTCTAAGTGTGAGGGATTATCAGTTAAACTAACATGAACTGAATTTCCATCAAACTCTCTATTAGACGATGCCCCTAAATGATACTTTACATCTCCTGCACCTTCATCTGATGAAATACCAATTTCTCCAGCAAATTCATTGAATATTCTTTTATATGATTTTTGCAACACATTGGCTAAAACATTTAATCTTCCTCTGTGAGACATTCCAATTTTAACTTCTTTTACCTGTGACTGACTACTGATTTTTATTATTTGTTCTAATGCAGGTATTAAACTTTCTCCTCCGTCTAATCCAAATCTTTTTGTTCCAACATATTTTGTATGAAGAAATTTTTCAAAACCCTCAGCTTGAATTAGTTTATTTAAAATCGCTTGTTTTCCATTTTTCGTAAAATTTAAATTATCTTGAGACAACTCTATTCTGTCTCTAAACCATTTTCTTTCTGTAGGATTTGATATATGCATGTATTCATACCCAATTGGTCCACAATAAGTTTTTTTAAGGAATTTTAATATTTCAATAATACTAGAAGACTGTTTGTTAGTAATTCCTCCTAAATAAATTTTTCTTTTATAATCTTCTTTTTTAAAACCAAAAGACTCTGGGTGCAATTCATCTAAATAATCTGATTTTAATAAATTAAGTGGATCTAATTTAGCAATAAGGTGTCCTCTTTGTCTATACGATCTAATCATTGAAACAGCTTTTATTGAGTATTCATTTGATCTAAAAGATTTTGCGTCAGTAATATTAATGTTTTCAGAAATTTCATCAGAATATTGATCTCCTTGATCCATCTTTCTTTGAAGTTCATCAATATCTATTTTGTTTTTTTTTGGCCCCCACGAAGGACCGTTAATTTCCTTTGCAATGATATTTATTTCATCTCCAATTTCTTCAAAATAATCTTTCCAGCTATCTGGTAAATCTGGATCACTTTTTATAAACCTAAGATACATTTGCTCAATAAATGCGCTATTCGATTTATTTAAAAATGAAGTTTTTTTATACTCAAGATTTTTTGATGCTGACATCTATTTATTTAATATAGTCCACTAATTTTATTTTTCAATTTGACAATTTATTAAATAAAGTTTTTCCAATTATTGAAGGCGATTTTGCGACTGTAATGCCAGATTCTTCCATTTTCTTAATCTTATCTTCAGCACCACCTTTTCCTCCTGAAATAATAGCTCCTGCGTGACCCATCCTACGTCCAGGAGGAGCTGTAATCCCAGCAATAAAACCAACTATTGGTTTTTTGATTTTATGATTTTTAACAAATTCTGCAGCTTCTTCTTCAGTTGTACCTCCAATTTCTCCTATCATCAAAATAGACTCTGTCTCTTCATCATTTAAAAATAAATCTAAACAATCAATAAAATTTGTTCCATTAATTGGATCACCTCCAATACCAATACAGGTTGATTGACCTAAGCCATTCTCGGTCGTTTGTGCTACCGCCTCGTAAGTAAGAGTTCCAGATCTTGATACAATCCCAACTGATCCTCTTTTATGAATATTTCCTGGCATAATTCCAATTTTACATTCATCTGGAGTAATTATTCCTGGGCAATTTGGTCCAATCAATCTACTTTTTGAATTATTTAATTTTTGCTTTACTTTAAGCATATCCTGAACTGGAATACCTTCAGTGATACAAACAATTAATTCTATTGATGCTTCTATCGCTTCTATAATTGCAGCTGCAGCAAATTTAGCAGGCACATAAATCATTGATGAATCTGCACCAACACTATCTTTTGCCTCAATAACGGTATTAAAAACAGGTCTACCTAAGTGTTTTTGACCTCCCTTTTTTGGAGTCACACCACCAACTAAATTAGTTCCATATTTAATTGCTTGTTCAGAATGGAAAGTACCATGTGCACCTGTAAAGCCTTGACAGATTACTTTTGTATTTTTGTTAACTAAAACAGACATCTTATTTAATTGCCTCTACAATTTTTTTTGCTGCATCATCTAAATTTTCAGCAGATATTAATTTTAATCCTGAGTTATCCAATATTTTTTTTCCTTCTTTAAAATTTGTTCCAGCAAGTCTAACAACTAATGGAACACTAATATTTATTTCTTTGGCTGCGTCTACTACTCCTTGAGCAAGAACATCACATCTCATTATTCCTCCAAAAATATTAATTAGAATTCCTTTAACATTTTTATCAGATAGAATTATCTTCAAAGCTGCTGAAACTTTTTCTTTTGAAGCACCACCACCAACATCTAAAAAATTAGCTGGCTCTTGTCCATATAGTTTAATTATGTCCATAGTTGCCATAGCTAAACCTGCACCATTAACCATACAACCAATACTTCCATCCAATTTTATATAAGCTAGATCGTGTTTGCTTGCTTCTATTTCTGTTGGATCTTCTTCATTTAAATCTCTTAATTCAACAATTTCAGGATGTCTAAATAAAGCATTTGAGTCAAAGTTTACTTTTGCATCTAAACAAATTACTTTTTCTTCCCTAGTTAAGATTAATGGATTGACCTCGACCATATTTGCATCTGTACTTATAAACATTTGATAAATTGATTTTATCAGAGAAATTGCTTGTATTTTTGGACTATCCCCTAAGTTAAATATTTTAATTATTTGCTCACAATCTTTCTCTGAAATTTCATTACTAACATCAACTTTAGTTGTTATGATTTTTTCAGGTGAGCTACTTGCTACTTCTTCAATATCCATTCCACCTTGGTCACTAGATATGAAAGCTATTTTAGAACTGGCCCTATCGATCAAACAAGATAAATAAAACTCTTTGTCAATATTTGATGATTCTTCAACATATAATCTTTTCACTTCTCTTCCTTCAGGACCTGTTTGATGAGTAACTAAAGTTTTTCCCATCATCTCTTTTGCTGCCTCACTTAACTCTTCAATAGTATCTAATATTTTTACTCCTCCTGATTTTCCTCTTCCACCTGCATGGATTTGAGCTTTAAGAACATATTTTTTTGTATTTAATGATTTTGCTTTCTCTATTAATTCATCAACAGTGAGGGCAAATACACCTTCTGGAACAGTTGCGCCATATTTTTTCAGAATTTGTTTTGCTTGATGTTCGTGAATGTTCATTATTAATTAGAAAGATCAGTATCTATTTTAGATGCTACTTCCCAAAGAGCTTTAACTGCATCGATAGAATGCATAAATTCTTTTTTTTCTTTATCATCTAAATCAATTTGCTCAATTTTTTCTACTCCATCTTTTCCGATAATAACTGGTACACCCGCATAAAGATTGTTCACACCATACTCTCCATTTAATTGAATAGCACACGGTAGTAATTTTTTTTCATCTTTTAAGTATGCCTCTGCCATCTGAACTCCTGATGCTGCAGGAGCATAAAATGCAGATCCTTTTTCAAGATATTTAACTATTTCGGCTCCACCATCTCTAGTTCTCTGATTTATTTCTTCTAATTTTTCTTGAGAAATTTTTCCCTCTTTTAATAAATCAAGCAAAGGTTTTCCTGAAACTTTCGTAAATCTCGGCATTGGAACCATGGTATCTCCATGTCCACCCATCACCATTGCGTCTATTTCTTTTACTGGAACATTTAATTCTAAAGATAAAAATAATTTAAATCTTGAGCTATCTAGAATTCCAGCCATGCCAACAACTTTATTCGCTGGTAAACCTGAAAATTTTTGAAATGCCATTACCATAACATCCAAAGGATTAGTAATACATATTACAAATGCGTTAGGAGCATTTTGCTTAATACCCTCTGCTACTTGTTTTATAATCTTTAGGTTAATTCCTAATAAGTCATCTCTGCTCATACCTGGCTTTCTTGGCACACCAGCAGTAATAATTATTACATCAGAATCTTTGATATCTTTATAGTCATCAGTACCTGAAAATTTTACATTAAAACCATCAACTGATGAAGATTGTGCTATATCAAGCGCTTTTCCTTTTGCAATTCCACTTGCAACATCAAATAAAACTACTTTATCTACCAATTCTTTTGTTCCAATTAAGTGTGCTAAAGTTCCACCTATTTGACCTGCGCCAATCAAAGATATTTTGCTCATTTTTTTCCTTATTTCATTGTTGGCATTACAAACTCCGCATTTGAACGGATACCTGAAGGCCATCTTGATGTTACTGTTTTTAATTTTGTATAAAATTTAATTCCTTCCATACCATGCATTGCACTATCTCCAAATAAAGATCTTTTCCATCCTCCAAAACTATGAAACGCCATTGGTACTGGGATTGGAACATTAATACCAACCATACCCACCTGAATTTTACTTGCAAAAGTTCTACCTGCATCTCCATCTCTAGTATAAATACTTACACCGTTTCCATACTCGTGATCATTAATTAATTTAGCTGCATCTTCAAAAGTTTTCACTCTAACGACTGATAGAACTGGACCAAATATTTCCTCTTTATAAACTCTCATGTCTTTTGTGACATGATCAAATAAACAACCACCGATATAGAATCCATTTTCATAACCTTGAAGTTTTAATTTTCTTCCATCTACAACTAGTTTTGCTCCCTCTTCAACACCAAGATCCACATAGCTTTTAACTTTTTCTAAATGCTCATCCGTTACTAAAGGTCCCATTTCAGATGTTTTATCCATACCAGGACCAACTTTTAAAGCTTCTACTTTTTTTGATAATCTTGAAACTAACTCATCACCTATATCTCCCACAGCTACTGCAACAGATTGAGCCATACATCTCTCACCTGCAGAACCATACGCTGCCCCCATTAATCCATTTACAGCACCATCTAAATCACAGTCAGGCATAACTACTAAATGGTTTTTAGCTCCACCTAGAGCTTGAACTCTTTTTTCATTTTTGGCTGAATTTTCATAAATATATTTAGCAATAATTGTTGATCCTACAAAACTTACTGCTTTAACATCTGGATTTTTTAGAATAGCGTCAACTGCCTCTTTATCTCCATTTATTACATTGAATACACCATCTGGTAATCCAGCTTCAGCTAGTAATTCTGCTAATTTGATAGAGCAAGAAGGGTCTTTTTCTGATGGTTTCAGAATAAATGTATTTCCACAGGCTATAGCAATAGGAAACATCCACATAGGAACCATTGCAGGAAAATTAAAAGGTGTTATGCCCGCTACTACTCCTAATGGCTGCCTCATGGACCAACTATCTACATTTGTTCCAACATTTTCTGAAAATTCACCTTTTAATAAATGTGGAATACCACAAGCAAATTCAACTACTTCTAGACCTCTAGTTAAAGAACCTTTGGCATCCTCATAAACTTTTCCATGTTCAGAAACAATTAATTTTGTTAAAATATCTGAATTTTTTTCTATTAGTTCTTTAAACTTAAACATAACTCTTGCTCTTTGCAAAGAAGGTTTAAGAGACCATGTATCAAACGCTTTTTTTGCGATAACTACTGTTTGATCTAAATCAGCCTTTGATGCCAATCTTACTTCAGATTCTTGTTCGCCAGTCGCTGGATTAAAAACTTTACCTTTTTTTTTTGAGTCACCAGAAATTACTTTTCCACCAACATAATGCTCTATTAATTTCATGAATACGATCTTTTAGAGCAAAAAAAGTTATTAGTCTATTGTTTAAACGTTAGCAGTTGCTAACATTTTTTTTATTTCTGCTATTGCTTTTGCAGGATTTAAACCTTTTGGACAGGCACTAGTACAATTTAATATGGTATGACATCGATAAAGCTTTAATTCATCAGCAACTTTTTTTAATCTTGATTTTCTCTCCTCATCTCTACTATCTACAATCCATCTATAAGCTTGGAGTAAAACTGCAGGACCTAAATACTTATCACCATTCCACCAATAACTTGGGCAAGAAGTTGAGCAACATGCACACATTATACATTCATAAGCACCATCTAGTTTTGCTCTATCTTCTTTTGACTGATAGATTTCTGTTACTTCAGATTTAGAGTTTGATTTTAACCAAGGTTCTATTGATTGATATTGTTTGTAAAGCCCATCTAAGTCACCTATTAAATCTCTTTTAACTTTTAAATGTGGCAATGGATAGATATCGATATCTCCTTTAATCTCAGCATGTGGAGTAGTACATGCCAATCCATTTTTTCCTCCCATATTCATAGCACAAGAACCACAGACACCATGGGCACAAGATCTCCTATAAGCTAAAGTTGGATCTATTTCATTTTTTATTTTATTTAAAACATCTAAAACTTTTGAGGGACAATTGTCTATGTCAACTTCGTAAGTATCTATTCTTGGGTTTTCTTCCGTTGAAGGATCCCATCTATAAACATTAACTTTTTTTATATTTTTAGCACCAGATTTATCTTTAAAATAATTACCTTTTTTGATTTTTGAATTTTTAGGTAAATTTAATTGAACCATTAATATACTCTTTCCTGGGGTGGAAAGTATTGTACTTCATTTGTTAATGTAGATTTATGGACTGGTCTATAAATAATTTTAGTGTTTTTGCCATCACACCATGAAAGAGTGTGTTGCATAAATTTTTCGTCATCTCTTTTAGGAAAATCTTCCCTTGCGTGAGCTCCTCTACTTTCTTTTCTATTATAAGCAGAGTCAACTGTCGCAACAGCTTGTCTAATAAGGTTATCAAACTCTAAAGTTTCAACTAAATCAGTGTTAAATATTAATGATTTATCTTTTACTGAGATAGAATTCATTCCGTCGTAGGTATTTTTGATTTCTTCAACACCTTCTTTCAAAGTTTTTTCTGTTCTAAAAACTGCACATTTTGATTGCATCGTTTTCTGCATTGATAATCTTAGATCGGCTGTACTATTTTCACCATTGGCATTTCTCAATTTATCAAATCTATCTAAACATTTTTGAGTTTCGGACTCTCCAATTTCTTCATGAGGAGCCCCTGGTTTAATTAATTCACTGGCTCTTTTTGCAGCTGCTCTTCCAAAAACAACTAAGTCAATCAAAGAGTTTGAGCCTAATCTATTAGCCCCATGTACAGATACACATGCTGCTTCTCCTATTGCCATTAAGCCAGGAACAGTTTTTTCAGAGCCATTTACCGTTAAAACCTCAGCTTTATAATTGGTTGGTATTCCACCCATATTATAATGAACAGTAGGTACAACGGGAATTGGGTCTTTGGTTACATCAACATCAGCAAATAATCTTGCTGCATCAGTTATTCCTGGCAATCTACTTTCAATAATATCTTTTTCTAAATGACTTAAATTTAAATGAACATGATCTCCATCTTTTCCTACACCTCTACCTTCATTAATCTCAATTGACATTGATCTACTAACTACATCTCTCGATGCCAAATCTTTAGCCTTTGGAGCATATCTTTCCATAAATCTTTCACCTTTGGAGTTTGTAAGATATCCTCCTTCTCCTCTAGCACCTTCAGTAATCAAAGTACCGTGACCATATATTCCAGTTGGATGAAACTGAACAAATTCCATGTCTTGAAGTGGGAGCCCAGCCCTAAGTACCATTGCATTTCCATCTCCTGTACATGTATGTGCTGATGTGGCTGAATAATAAACTTTTCCATACCCACCTGTTGCAATAATTACTGTATGAGCTCTAAACCTGTGAATTGTTCCATCATTTAAATTCCACGCTATCAAACCTTTACACTCACCATTTTTCATTAACAAATCTAGAGCAAAATATTCAATGAAAAATTCTGTATTATGTTTAAGAGCTTGACCATAAAGTGTATGCAAAATTGCATGACCTGTTCTATCTGCTGCTGCACAAGTTCTTTGTACTATTCCATTTCCATAATTTTTAGTCATTCCACCAAATGGTCTTTGATATATTTTACCCTCATCGGTTCTACTAAATGGAACTCCGTATTTTTCTAATTCTATTACTGCTTTTGGTGCTTCTTTACATAAATATTCAATACTGTCCTGATCGCCAAGCCAGTCAGCTCCCTTGACAGTATCGTACATATGCCATCGCCAATCATCTTCTCCCATATTCCCTAAAGCAGCAGAAATTCCACCTTGCGCTGCTGAGGTATGACTTCTCGTTGGAAATACTTTCGAAATACAAGCAGTTTTTAAACCAGCTTCACTTAAACCTACTGCAGCTCTAAGTCCCGATCCTCCTGCTCCTAGAACAACTACATCGTATTCATGTTCAATTATTTTATATGAGCTCATAAATTTAAATAAATAATAATATTATTGTAAATAAAGGAATTATTATAGCAGATAAATACAGCAGTCTATTTGCGACATTTTTGAAATTATTTTCTTCAATATAATCTTCAAAAACTTCACTTATATTCAATGCAGAGAATAGGAAGCCAAAAACTAAAAACAAACTAAACAAAAATTTTGATGTCGTATTTGAAAAAAAGTCATTAATTTCAGCAAAATCTCTATCGTAAATAGATACAAAATTTAGGATAAACCACAACATTAATGGGATTAAAATGAGCGAACTAATTTTCAGGCAAATCCATTTTTTTGTAGAGACATTCATTAAAATAAATTTTTTCCCACCATAAAAATTGTAACTGTTAAAAAAAATGAACCAAAAATAACTAGTAGACCACTTATTTTAGTCATTTTGGGTTCAAAGCCATAGCCCATATCTAAAATCAAGTGTCTAATTTCACTTAATATTTGAAAACTAAAAGACCAAATTAAACCAAGAATAATAAATTTTCCAAATATCGATTTTAAAAAATGATCAATTAAATTATAATTTGTTTCTCCTGAAAAAAGTAAAAATACCCAAATGCAAATAAATATTAAAGCCACAAAATTTATAATGCCAGTGATTCTATGAGCAATAGAAACTAATGAAGAAATATGCCATCTATAAATTTGTAGATGAGGAGATAAGGGATTTTTATTTTCCATAAAATTTATTCTTAATTAATGCTTCAGCAATTTCTACAGCATTCAAGGCCGCGCCTCTAAGTAAATTATCTGATACAATCCATAAATTTAATCCATTTTTTACAGTATTATCCTCTCTTATTCTTGAAATAAAAGTTTCATCTCTTCCTTCAGCTTCAAGGGGAGTTGAATACCCTCCATCAACTCTTTGATCTACTACTTGACAACCTTCAAAGTTGTCTAAAGCCTCTTTTATTTGCTCTATTAAAAAAGGTTTTTCAAATTGAACATTTACTGACTCAGAGTGAGAAACAGATATGGGTAGCCTTACACATGTGGCTGTAAGGTCTATTTTATTATCTAAAATTTTTTTTGTTTCATTGGTCATTTTAAGTTCTTCTTTTGTATAACCACCTTCTGAAAATACATCTATGTGAGGAATTGCATTAAAAGCTATTTGCTGGGTAAAATTTTTTGACTTAACTTTTTTTCCCTCTAATACTAATTTAGTTTGTTCAATTAGTTCATCCATAGGTGCTTTACCACCACCTGAAACTGATTGATAAGTTGAGACAACTATTCTTTTAATTATAAACAAATCATGTAAAGGCTTAAGAGCAATGACTAATTGTGCAGTTGAGCAGTTTGGATTTGCTATAATATTTTTTTTTATATTTTTTAAAGAATCTGAATTAACTTGAGGTACTATTAGTGGAACATCTGGGTCCATTCTATAGTGGCTTGAGTTATCTATGACAAAACTACTTTTTGCTGCCTTTTCAGCAAATTTTTCAGAAATTTTTCCACCAGCTGCAAAAAAAGTAATTTTAACTTTTGAGAAATCAAAGTTTTCTAAATTATAAATTTCATATTCTTTATTATTAAATATAATTTTTTTTCCAGCACTATTTGATGAAGCAACTAAATAAAGATTATCTATAGATAGATCTTTTTTTTCAAGAACTTCTAATATTTTTCTACCAACATTTCCTGTTGCTCCTACAATTGCTATATTCATGATAATGATTTATTTTTATACTAAATGAAGGGTAAATCGCAAACTGTTCCTACAAATATTTTCTCATTAATATCTATCTTAAATTGGGTTTTATTATTCCAATAAGGTTTATTAATCATGGCAATACCAATAACCTTTTTGAAGGTTGGAGAATAAGTTGCTGATCTTACATAGCCCACGATATTATCATTATCATCTAGCAATGTTTTTTCACAATACATATCAATTTTATTATGATCAATCATAACTCCCATCAATTTTCTTGTAATACCCTCTTGCATTAATTTTTTGAGTTTTTCTTTGCCTAAAAATTCAACCTCACTATCTAGATTTACAAACTTATCAAAATTTGCTTCAAAAGGATTGTCTCTGTTATCAAAATCGTTTCCATAAGATAACAATGCTGATTCTATTCGTTCTATAAGATTGGGACATCCAGCTTTTACATTAAATTCTTCTCCATATTCAAATAAATAATCATAAAGGTCTTGACCAGCTAAATTGTCTTCAACGTAAATCTCAAAACCACTTTGTTTTGACCAGCCCGATCTAGCAATAAAGTATTTTTTTTTTTTAAATTCATAATATTTAAAGTTAAAAAATTTTAATTGTCTTATTTCTTCACCAAACAATTTTGCCATTAAATCATCTGAAAGTGGACCTTGTACTGCTAAAATATTTACATTTGGTTCATGGATATCAACATCAAATTTATTTCCTGCTGCAAGTCCTTTAGCAAAAAAAATTACATCCGAGTCTGCAATTGATAACCACCATCTTTCTTCTCCTAATTTATTAATGATTGGATCATTAACTAATAATCCTTGATCATCAATTAGTGGAGCATAGTAACATTTACCAACTTTTGATTTTGATAAATCTCTGCATGTCATTAATTGAACTAATTTTGCTGAATCTTTTCCAGTAATTTCAACTTGCCTTTCTGCTGCTACATCCCAAACTTGAACAAATTTTTTTAAATGTTCATAATCTGACTCTAAAGACTTAAAAGATGCTGGAAGTAACATATGGTTATAAACTGTGTAGCTGCTTACTCCATGAGACTCTATTCTATCTGTATAAGGAGTGCTTCTTAATCTTCTTGATTTTACAATAGGGAAATTTTTCATTTTTTTAAAAATTCTAAGACCTTCTCTCTCATTTCAAACGCTTTTTCAATCATAATCATATGTCCAGATCCAGGTATTATATGAGTGATCGAATTATTAACTAAGTTTGCAAATTTTTTTCCAGCTTCTAAATTAACCATTTTATCCAACTCACCAAAAACTAACATGATTGGGCAACTAATTGATTTAGCTGCCTCTAACCCATTGGCATAATTATTACAGGCAATAAGATCAACTGCTAAAATTTCACTTATGTCCCTAGGTGATTGAATAATTCTTTCAATTGGATTTCCACCAATAAAATTTTTAGAACCTTTATAACCCCATTTCATCATTAATTTAACGGCATCAGAGTCACCATTGGACGCTAAATCTATTAGATCCTTATTTACTGGCATTCGATATGAACCACCCATTAAAACCATTTTTTTTAATCTTGCTTTATATTTAAAAGAATATTCAAGAGCTTCTAGACATCCTTGTGAATGACCAATTATTGTCAAATTTTTTAAATTTAGTTTCTCAAATACTTTTTCCAACCAATCTGTAATTTTTTCAATACTATCTAAACATGGACCATCTGAATTACCATGACCTGGTAAATCTATTGCAAGAACATTAAAGTTTTTACTTGAAAAAAATTGTTCGGTTAAAGACCAAACAATATGAGAGAGACCACTTCCATGAAGAAATACTATCGTATCTTTCGAGCTATCTATACCTTGTCCAGCATCAGATGCATGAACACTTTTGTTTTCTATGTCAATTATCAACTGATTACCTAAAATTTTTTTCTTAATTCAAATTTTTGAATTTTACCAGTTGAAGTTTTTGGCAATTCACAAAAGACTACTTGTTTTGGAACTTTAAAACCAGCTAATGTTTCCTTACAGAAATTAATTAATTCTTTATCGGTGGTAGGTTTATCCTTAACCATTTCAATAAATGCACAGGGTACTTCTCCCCATTTTTCATCAGGTTTAGCTACAACTGCCGCTATTGATACAGAGGGATGCTTTGATAAAGTATTTTCAATTTCAATTGAAGATATATTTTCTCCACCTGAAATAATTATATCTTTTGATCTATCTTGTATTTTTACATATCCATCTGGATGGATTACAGCCAAGTCTCCTGAGTGAAACCAGCCACCAGCCATGGCTTTATCTGTAGCAGCCTTGTCTTTAAAATAACCCTTCATGACCACATTTCCTCTGAGCATTATCTCACCAATTGTTTTTCCATCTTTTGGCACTTCCTTCATTGTTTCAGGATCCATTATGGTTGCGCCCTCAAGATTAGGATACCTAACTCCTTGTCTTGCTTTAATTTCATTCTGCTTATCTTCATCAAAATTATTCCAATCATCATTCCAGGCGCATTGAGTGACATGCCCATAAGTCTCAGTTAAGCCATATACGTGCATTACTTCAAAGCCAAGTTCTTTCATCTTTTTGAAAATTATACTTGGTGGTGGAGCTCCTGCCGTAAGAACATGTACTTTATGTTTTAATTTTTTTCGATCGCTTTCGGGAGCACCTGTTAACATATTTAATACTATAGGAGCGCCGCCAAAATGAGTTACATTATATTTGTCTATTAATTCAAAAATTTTTTTTACATCTATATTTCTTAAACAAATAGTTCTTCCATTTAACATTGGAACTGTCCAAGGATAGCACCATCCATTACAATGAAACATAGGAACGACTGTTAAAAAATTTAGTCTATTTGGCATATTCCATGCAACAGCACTTCCAGTTGACATTAGATAAGATCCTCTATGATGATATACAACTCCTTTTGGATTTCCTGTTGTCCCTGAAGTGTAACTTAATGATATAGCTTGCCATTCATCTTCTGGCATTTTCCAAATATAATTATCATCGCCCATATTTAAAAAACTTTCATATTCCAATTCTCCAATTTTTTCTAATTTAGATTGATCTGCAAACTGATCGTGAATATCAATTATAATAATTTTTTTATTTAATTTATTTAATGCTTTTTTAACCTCAGTATGAAGTTGTCTATCGACAACTAATACTTTTGCGTCACTATGATTCAAAATATATGAGATTGTGTTAGCGTCTAATCTTATATTGATTGTGTTTAACACTGCACCCGTCATAGGAACAGAGTAGTGTGCCTCAAAAATTTCTGGTGTATTAAATGCTAAAAATGAAACAGTATCTCCTTTGGTTATACCAATTTTTTCCAGAGCACTAGCAAATTTAGTAGCTCGTTTATGTACCTCGCTCCAAGTATATTTTCTATCTTCATAGACTATAGCTTCATAATTAGGATAAACCTCTTTTGCTCTTTCTAAGAATGATAATGGCGTTAACGGAACATAATTTGCTCTATTTTTATCTAAATTAGAATCATAAGGATTCATATTAATTAAATTTAAAATTCATTATATTTGAACTACCAGAAATAGCTGATTTATAGTGTTGCTCAGCTCTTGGTAAAACTTTATCAAAATAGAATTTAGCAGTATTTATTTTTTCTTCATAGAATTTTTTATTTTCATTAAAATTATTAAAGCTTACCTCTAAAACTTTTATCCAAGCAAAGGCAACTGATACGTACCCAAGTGTTTTTAGATAATCATTAGCAGCAGCACTTACATCATCTTTATCTGTTTTCGCTTTTTCAATTGTCCACTCACTAAACTTACTTAAAATATTTAAATGATAAGTAAATTCTTTTGTAAATGGCTTAATTTGATCGTTGTTCGAATTAATCTCAGATTTAATCAAATCTAAAAATTTATTAATGATATTTCCATTTTTATTATTTAATTTTCTAAAAACTAAATCTGCTGCTTGTACTGAATTAGTCCCTTCATATATAGGTGTTATTCTGTTGTCACGGTATAATTGCTCTATTCCTTGATCTTTTGTATAGCCATAGCCTCCATGAATTTGCATTGCATCGTTAGTAATTTCCATGCCTAGATCTGTAAACAATGATTTTACAACAGGTGTCATTAATGAAACAAAGTCTGAAGCCTCCTGACGGATCTTTTCATTGTGATGATACAAGCTGACTTCTGTCTGTTGAGATAGCCAAAAACATAATGCTCTCTCACCTTCTATAATTGATTTCATGTTTAATAATGTTCTTCTAATGTCAGCGTGTTCAATTATAAAATCTGCTCCATTAGATGATTTAGTATTGTTAGTTTTACCTTGTTTTCTTTCCTTGGCATAAGCAAGAGAATTTTGATAAGCAATTTCTGAAATTCCTAGTCCTTGAATACCAACAACAATTCTTTCAAGATTCATCATTGTAAACATCGCACTTAAACCTTTGTCTTTTTTTCCAATCATATAACCAGTTGCACCGTCGAAATTCAGAACACATGTTGCTGAACCCTTAATTCCCATTTTACTTTCAATAGAACCCGTTGATATTCCATTTTTAGGACCAACACTTCCATCTTCATTGACTATACATTTAGGTACTAAAAATAAACTTATGCCTTTAGTGCCAGCTGGAGAGTCAGTCGATCTAGCAATTACTAAATGAATAATATTTTCTGTAAGATCTTGATCACCAGAAGTAATGAATATTTTCTGTCCAGTAAGTTTATATGTTCCATCAGTTTGTTTTTCAGCTTTAGTTTTTAGAAGCCCTAAATCAGTTCCACAAACTGGTTCTGTTAAGCACATTGTACCACTCCATTTACCCTCAACAATTTTTGGTAAATATTTATTTTTTATCTCATCTGAAGCATGATGATTTATACAATTATATGCCCCTATACTAAGTTCACTATAAAGTTTAAAAGATAAACTTGAAGATGAGAGCATTTCATCAAAAAAAGCACTAACAGTTTTAGGCATTCCTTGGCCGCCATATTTTGGATCACAAGATAAAGAAGTCCACCCATCTTCAATATACTTTTGATAGGCCTCTTTATATCCGGGAGGTGTTCTTACAACTCCATTTTCTAAACTTGCAGGATTTTCGTCACCAACTTTAGCAAGTGGTAAGATCAAATTTTGATTTATCTTTGCAGCTTCTTCTAAAATATCTTTAACTAAATCTGAGCTGACTTCTTTATATTTTTCTAATTCATTATAATTTTTATTATCTCTTAGTTTCTCAAAAAGAAACATCATATCCTCTACTGGTGCAGTGTAGCTTGGCATAGATTTAGTTTAGGATAATTAATAGATTATTGCAATTTTGAAATTATCGCATCTCCCATTTGAGAGGTTGATACTTCTTTCGTTCCATCTGATAGAATATCTTTTGTTCTTAATCCATCATTTAGTACATCCTGTACTGCTTTTTCTAGAGCTTCAGCCTCTTTATCTAGGTCTAAAGAATACCTTAAAGCCATAGCAAAGCTCAATATAGTTGCAATTGGATTTGCAATTCCTTTACCAGCTATATCTGGGGCTGAACCATGAATTGGTTCATACATTGCTCTCATTTCTCCATCTTCATTTTTAGCACCTAAAGATGCAGATGGTAAAAGCCCTAGAGATCCTGTCAGCATTGATGCCTGATCAGATAGCATATCTCCAAATAAATTATCTGTTACAATTACATCAAACTGTTTAGGATTTCTTAGTAATTGCATAGCACAGTTATCAGCAAGCATATGGCTTAGTTCTACATCTTTATATTCTTTTTCATGTAATGCTTGGACTTCTTCTCTCCATAGTTGCCCTGCTTCCATAACATTTGATTTTTCACACGATGTAACTTTGTTTGATCTTTTTTTTGCTAAATCGAAAGCAATTTTAGCGACTCTAATTATTTCACTACTTGTGTATGTGTGAGTATTAATTCCTTTTCTTTCACCATTTTCAATTGGTTTAATCCCTCGAGGTTCACCAAAGTATATTCCACCCGTTAGTTCTCTTACTATCATAATATCTAAACCAGAAACAATTTCTGGTTTTAAAGTTGACGCATCAACTAATTGTTTAAAACAAATAGCAGGTCTTAAGTTTGCAAATAATTTTAATTCTTTTCTGAGTTTTAATAGTGCTCTTTCAGGTTTTTTTGAAAATTCTACATTATCCCACTTTGGACCTCCAACTGCCCCTAATATTACAGCAGCACTTTCTAAAGCTTTATAAAATACTTCATCAGTTATAGGAGTTCCGTGTTTGTCAAATGAACACCCACCAGCAAGATCTTGATCTATTTCAAAATCAAGTGATTTTTTATCGTTAAACCAATTAATTATTTTTTTTACTTCACTTATAACTTCAGGACCAATACCATCACCTGGTAATAATAAAATTTTTCTTTTTTTTACTTTAATCATTAAAAATCCAAGGTTTTTTATCTTTTAAATTTTTTTCAAAATTTTCAATTTTTTCCGATTTTTTTAGAGAAAGTGCTATATCGTCTAATCCTTCTAAGAGACATTTTTTTTTAAATGCATCTAAATCAAATTTTATTTCATTATTTCCGTAAAAAATTTTGTTTTCATTGAGATCCACTGAAATTTCCTCTTTTCGATTTGCATATTCAGATAGCTCCTTAATTTTATCTTCTTCAAGAATGATTGGTAAAATTCCATTTTTAAAACAATTACTATAAAAGATATCCGCAAAACTTGAGCTGATGACACAAGTTATACCAAAATCTAACAATGCCCATGGGGCATGCTCTCTAGATGAACCACAACCAAAATTTTTTCCAGCAATTAAAATTTTAGAATTATTAAACGGATTTTTATTTAAAATAAAATCACTTATTTTTTTGCCTTGATCATCATATCTCATCTCAAAAAATAAGTTTTTGCCAAGACCAGTTCTTTTTATAGTTTTTAAAAATTGTTTTGGTATTATCATATCTGTATCAATATTTACTATTGGTAGATATGCTGGAATGCTCTTTAGCGTATTAAATTTTTGCATTTAATTTTGGTACTTTCTAACATCATCAAGATTTCCAGAAATTGCAGCAGCAGCAGCCATTCCAGGGCTTACTAAATGTGTTCTGCCACCTCTTCCTTGTCTTCCTTCGAAATTTCTATTTGATGTAGACGCACATCTTTCTTGGGGTTTAAGCTTATCTGCATTCATGGCTAAACACATCGAACAACCTGGCTCTCTCCATTCAAAACCAGAATTAACAAATATTTTATCTAACCCCTCTTGTTCAGCTTGTTCTTTTACTAATCCTGATCCCGGAACTACCATGGCCTGAACATGAGACGCAATTTTTTTATCTTTTAAAATTTTCGCTGCTTCTCTTAGATCTTCTATTCTTCCATTAGTACAACTTCCTATAAAAACTTTGTCTATCTTAATATCTTTCGCAGCCATATTAGGTTTTAAACCCATATAGTTTAAGGATCTCTCTAAAGAATTTTTTCTGTCCTCATCTTTTTCATTTTGAGGATTTGGAACCTTTTGATCTATGGTAATTACGTCTTGTGGTGAAGTTCCCCAAGTTATCATTGGTAAAATCTCTTCTGCTTTAAGATCAATTTCTTTATCAAATTTAGCGTTATCATCTGTCTTTAAATTTTTCCAATATTCTAAAGCCTTATTCCAATCTTCACCTTTTGGAGACATTGGTCTACCTTCTAAATATTTAAATATTTTTTCATCTGGCGCTATTAATCCTGCTCTAGCCCCACCTTCTATGGTCATATTGCAAATTGTCATTCTTTGCTCAACACTTAATGATCTAATTAAGTCACCAGCATATTCTATCACACAACCTGTTCCACCTGCTGTACCAATTTTTCCAATTATTTGTAAAATAACATCTTTAGAGGTTACTCCTAATGGAAGTTTACCATTAACATTTACTTTAAAATTTTTGGCTTTTTTTTGAACTAATGTTTGAGTTGCCAAAACATGTTCTACTTCTGAAGTTCCAATTCCAAATGCCAAGGAACCAAAAGCACCGTGCGTTGCTGTATGACTATCACCACATACTATTACTGTTCCAGGTTGAGTAAAACCTTGCTCTGGACCTGTAACATGTACAATTCCTTGTCTTTTATCGTTCATTCCAAATAATTTAATTCCAAATTCTTTGCAATTAGCCTCTAAAGTTTCAACTTGTATTTTTGAATCTTTATCAGAAATTCCTTTTGATCTATCAGTTGTTGGAACATTATGATCAGCAACTGCAAGTGTTAAATTTGGGTGTCTCACTTTACGATTTGAATTTCTTAAACCCTCAAATGCCTGTGGACTAGTTACTTCATGAACCAAATGTCTATCAACAAACAATAAAGCTGTGCCATCTTCTTGTTGGTCTACTAAGTGATCGTTCCAAATTTTATCGTAAAGAGTATTGGGCATTGAAAAAAAAGTTATTTTTTTTCTGGTATATTTTCAAGTTTATTGTCTGTTTTATTTTCAGACTTAAAGTCTTTTTCACTTTTTACTTCTTTAGTTTCTGTTGCTGAAGCCATATCTGTTTTAGATACCTCTTCTTTTGAAGTTTCAGCTACTGGTACAATATTTTCTTCGGTTACTGTCTCTGGTTTTACTTCAAGATCAATTCCAATTTTTTTTCTAATCTTTTCTGTAATTCTTGCTGATTTACCAGTTCTATCTCTTAAATAATAAAGTTTAGCTCTTCTTACTTTTCCAGATCTAATAACTTTAATTGAGTCTATTACTGGTCCAAATAAAGGAAAAGTTCTTTCTACACCCTCACCAAAAGAGATTTTTCTTACTGTAAATGAAGAATTTATGTTTCTACTTTTTTTAGCTATGCACACACCTTCAAAGTATTGAATTCTCTCTTTTTTACCTTCTGTAATTCTAACACCAACTTTAACAACATCACCTGGATAAAATTCTGGTATTTTTTTTCCAGATAAAATCTTTTTAACATTGTGTTGGTTTATTTCTTCTATTGTTTTCATTTTAATATTTAACAAACTAGTTTTTCTTATATTTTTGCCATAAATCTGGTCTTCGGTCGCGTGTTATAGCCTCAGATTGAGATAAACGCCAGTCTTTAATTTTATTATGATCTCCTGATAATAATACATCTGGTACTGATTTTTCTTCCCATATTTGAGGTTTTGTATATTGAGGATATTCTAAAAGACCATTTTCAAAGGTTTCATCGAGTGAAGATTTATCATTTCCTATAACTCCTGGCAAAAGTCTCAAAATACTATCAAGCACTACTAACGCAGCAGTTTCACCCCCTGACAAAACATAATCTCCTATACTTAATTCTTCAATATTCCTTGTAGTTAAAACTCTTTCATCTACTCCTTCAAAATGACCACATATCAAAGATATAGATTTTTCTTTTGATAATTTTTGAGCAAGTTTTTGATCAAATTTTTTACCTTTTGGTGAAAGATAAAAAATTCTCTCTCCTTTTTTAACTTTTTGATCAAGCGCTTTTGCTAAAACATCAGCTTTTAATAACATTCCTGTTCCTCCACCATACGGAGTGTCATCAACTGTTTTGTGTTTGTCAGTAGCTGAGTCTCTAATGTTTATTACGTTTAAATTCCATAATTTATTAGACAAAGCTTTTCCATAAAGACTTTTAGCTAATGGGCCAGGAAAAACCTCAGGATAAAGAGTAAATACTTGAGCTTGAAACATAAACAAACTTTAGATTATTTTTTTTCCTCTTTAGGAGCTTCTTCTTTTTTAGCTTCTGCTTTAGGAGCTTCTTCCTTTTTAGCTTCTGCTGCTGGTGCTGCTTCTGCTTTAGGAGCTTCTTCCTTTTTAGCTTCTGCTGCTGGCGCTGCTTCTGCTTTAGGAGCTTCTTCCTTTTTAGCTTCTGCTGCTGGTGCTGCTTCTGCTTTAGGAGCTTCTTCAGATCCTTCTTTTTTTCTATCTTTCTTAGCAATCGCTTTTTGAGGATTATTTCCATTAGCAGGCATAGGCATTAATTCATTTTCTCCTAAAATTCTTGCTACTCTTGTAGTTGGCTGTGCACCTTGACCTAGCCAATATTTAATTCTTTCAGCCTCAAGTCCAATTCTTTCTTTTTTTTCTTTAGGAAGTAATGGATTGAAAAAACCAACCTTTTCAATAAATCTTCCATCCCTTGCAAATCTACTGTCCGCCACAACTACTTTATAAACGGGTCTCTTCTTCGTTCCACCTCTTGATAGTCTTAACTTTAACATTTATTCTCCTTTTTTATTTTAATTGATTAAATAATTCTGGCGGTATTCCTTTATCAGTCATACCTTTCAGATTTCCTTTAGACATCTTTTTCATCATTTCAGACATCATTTTAAATTGTTTTAACAATTTATTGATAGTAGCTGGGTCTGTACCTGAGCCACTCGCAATTCTTTTTTTTCTTGAACCATCAATTATTTTTGGGTTCTCTCTTTCTTTTTTTGTCATGGACAAAATTATTGCTTCATTTTTAGTAATAACACTTTCATCTATTCCTGCTGCATCCATTTGGGATTTAACCTTGGATACACCTGGCATAAAAGACATTACACCTTCTATTCCACCCATCTTTTTCATTTGTCTTAATTGGGTTAAATAATCTTGCATTGAAAATTGTCCTTTTTTTAAATTTTCTTCAGCCTTTTTAATATTTTCTTCACCTAGATCTTGTGCAGCTTTTTCTACAAGAGATACGATATCTCCCATGCCCAGAATTCTATTTGCAATTCTATCTGGATGAAATACTTCAAGATTTTCAATTTTTTCACCTATTCCTAAAAATTTAATTGGAACTTGAGAAACGTACTTCATACTAACTGCTGCTCCACCTCTAGCATCACCATCTGCTCTAGTTAAAATTATTCCAGAAATATTTACAGTATTTTTAAATTCTTTTGCAACAGATGCCGCTACTTGTCCTGTAAGTGAATCTGCAACCAAAAATGTCTCTGCAGGATTAATTGTTTTTTCAATTTGTTTGATTTCACTCATCATTTGTAGATCGATCTGCGTCCTGCCTGCAGTAT
Source organism: Pelagibacterales bacterium SAG-MED43 (assembly GCA_014653535.1). Lineage (GTDB taxonomy): Bacteria > Pseudomonadota > Alphaproteobacteria > Pelagibacterales > Pelagibacteraceae > Pelagibacter. Next base: position 39,867 of record JACWEK010000002.1, on the reverse strand, counting down.
CAAATAATATAATATCAGCACCATTTAAATTAGCTGCACTAATAGCTCTTTGACAAATATCAGCTGGTTGTTGGCCTTCAATTATGGGAAGCGTTAAAATATTATTTTGTTCCCCTAAAGATTTTAATTGTTCTTGGGCAGCTGGCCTATAGATATCTAAGCTAACCATCATAACTTTCTTTTTTTTCGTATTTTCAAGATATCTTGCAAGTTTAGCAGTTGTGGTAGTTTTACCAGAACCTTGTAATCCAACTAGCATCATTGGCACTGGAGGAACCGCATTAAGATTTACATCATTATTTTTTTCACCTAATAAACTTACTAGCTCATCGTAAACGATCTTAACTACCATATCTCCAGGTGATGTTGATCTAATTATTTCTTGTCCTAAAGCTTTTGGCTTAACTTTTTCAATAAATTCTTTTGCAACGTCTAAGGAGACGTCTGCTTCAAGTAAAGCCTGTCTAATACCTCTCAAACCTTCATCAACTTGATTTTCATCAAGGGAGGGAGCCTTTTTTAAAGAAGAAAAAATTTCTTCAAATTTATTAGTTAAATTTTCAAACATATTTATTACACACAGCAGTAATCACACTAGTGGGCGAACCCTCGCTGACTAGTGTCGATCTCTTTGTTTCCAAAGACACCGCAAATTTAACGTTTTGCGGAAACTGCCACAAACTATAATAGAGGTTCAAAAAGTCAATAAATAAGTTAAATAAAGATATATGGACATTAAAGCTTTTAAAATGGATGGATTGGGTAACGATTTTGTTATCATTGATAATAGACAAAAAATTACTGATTTATCAAAAGAGCAAATAATTAAAATTTGCGATAGAAATTTTATTGGATGTGATCAATTAATATTAATTGAAAGAGATAACACTGCAGATGCTCATTTAAAGTTTTTTAATTCTGATGGTGGTGAGTCTGGAGCGTGTGGTAATGGGACAAGATGTGTTGCTGATTTGATTTCAAAAGAAAACGGCAACAAAACTATAATTTTAACTACTCTATCTGGAAATTTAAAATCTGAAATACTAAATAATAATTTAGTTACAACTGAAATTGGAAATGCAAAAGTTAAATGGAATGAAATTCCCCTTTCAGAGGAGTTAAATACTCTTAATCTTAATATTAAAATTAATGACATAAACAACAATGAGCATTTAGGTGGCACTGCAATAAATGTTGGAAATCCTCATATTGTTTTTTTTGTTGATGAAATAAAAAACTTTGACATAGAAAAAATTGGTCCACAAATTGAAAATCATAAAATGTTTCCAGAAAAATGTAATGTTACAATTGCTAAAGTTTTAAATAAAAATTTAATTAAAGTTAAAGTCTGGGAAAGAGGTGCCGGGTTAACGAAGGCATGCGGAACTGCAGCATGCGCAACAGCATTTGCTGGCACATTAAATAAACTCACAGATCATAATACAGATATAGAATTTGAAACTGGAAAATTATCAATTTTTATAGATGAGAAAAATTCTATTCATATGAAAGGTCCTGTTTCAGATATAAAGGAAATTTTGATAAAATTATAATGGGAATATTTGATAAATTTAAAAAAGGTTTTCAAAAAAGTGCTTCAGCACTTTCATCTGGTCTTAAAGAAATTATTATAAAAAAAGAAATAGATGATAAAAATTTAAATAAAATTGAAGAATTTTTAATTCAATCAGATGTTGGTATTGAAGCTGCTTCTGAGATAAAGGATATAATTTCAACAAAGAAAGTTAATCCAAATAAAGATTTAAAATTAGAAATCAATCTCATTTTAAAAGAATATATAATTTCTCTTATGAAACCTTTGGAGAATAGTTATTTTTTCAAAAAAAAAGATAAACTAAATGCAACCTTAATTTCTGGAGTTAATGGTGTTGGAAAAACAACAAGTATTGGTAAAATTGGAAAAATTTTAAAGACTAACGGTAATAAAGTTATGTTTGCTGCATCTGATACCTTTAGAGCTGCAGCTATTGAACAATTAGAAAATTGGGCAAAAAAAATAGATGTTCAAATAACTAAATCATCACAAGGATCTGACCCTGCCTCGGTTGCTTACAAAGCTATTGAAGAAGCTATTAATAATAATTTTGATCAAGTTCTAATTGATACAGCTGGAAGATTGCAAAATAAAAAAAATTTAATGGAGGAATATAAAAAAATTGCCAATGTAACAAAAAAGATAGATCCAGATGCACCGCATGATGTCATCTTGGTTCTAGATGCAACGTCTGGTCAAAATATAATTAATCAAGTCGAAGAATTTAATAAGATAATTCCAATAACAGGTATTATCATGACAAAATTAGATGGAACTGCAAAAGGTGGGATTCTTTTAGCTTTGGCAAAAAAATATAAACTTCCAATTATTGCTTTAGGTTTAGGTGAAAAAGAGGATGACTTACAAATATTTGAGGCTGAAAAATTTGCCGAGGCTTTTACTCAAACTAGTTAATTAAGTTGCTTGATATTAATGGTTTGTAAAAACTACATTTATAATTATCCTCAAATTTAGAATGACCACAATTTTTGGCAAAAGAAGATATGATAAAATCAAATTTTCCATTAGCAGGATACAACTCTAGTTTTTTTTCTATAATATCAAATTTAAAGTTAGCATTAAAACTTTTTACTGCACTTATCATAACTAAGGTTTTATTATCTTTTAGAAGATAGTATGCAAAATCGTCTGGAAATACAGGAAAGTCATATTCCTGAAGATAATATTTTGCGTGGGACGGAAACCATTCATAAGATATTAATGGAGATGAAGTTTTAGTATTATAATCATAAATATAAAGATCTTTTGGATAATCATTAATATAATTGCTAATTTCACCTCTGGCCAAAATTGATTTTTCTCTACCCTTAAAATACAAGGCAAAATTTTTGTTATGAGAATTCATGTGATCAATATGAAATAAATCATCAGCTAAAAATTCATTATCTTTTGCACTAACAACGTTCTTTAAAGAAAAAATAAAAATAATTAGTAAAAATATTCTTCTCATATTCTAAACTTAAAAGATAATATTGAATTTTATTTGGTTGGAATGTGTCTTAATTTAAACTTTTAAGAAATGATTTAAGTGCTAAAACTAACTTTTCATCGTATTCCATCATATGATTGTCATATTTGGTAAAGTAAGAATATTTGGGTTCATTTGCTAATTCATAAATTTTTTTACCCATTGAGAATGGAACTATTTGATCTGCCTCACCATGCATTACTAAAATAGGTGCATTTATATTCTTAATTTTTTTATAATTTTCAAATTTATCTTTAAGTAATAAATTTACTGGAATATAAGGATAAAATGTTTTGGCCGCATCTATCATTGATGTGAATGGGGTTTCTAAAATAACGCCCGCATAACTTTTATTTTGAGCTAAATGTGTAGCTACCCCTGTGCCTAATGACTCTCCATATAAAATAATATTTTTTTCATCCACCTGTTTTTCAGTAATCCAATTAATTGCACTTTTTCCATCTTCATAGAAACCTTGTTCAGAAGGTTTACCATTATTTCCACTAAACCCTCGCCAAGCTATAATTAAAAAATTGATATTCATATCTTGAAAATGATTCAGCTTATGAATTCTATTTTCTAAAGATCCTGCATTCCCATGAAAGTAAATTAAAGTTTTGAAGTTTTTAAGATTTTTTTCATGATACCATCCAAGTAGTTCAATGTTATCTGAAGTTCGTATTTTAACTTTTTTAATATCAACTAAAATTTTATCTCCTGAATAGTTATTTTCATTTGGATGATAAAGTAAATTTCGCTGATAGAAGTATAAAAATACTAAAACAAAAAAATACAAAAAAAAGATAATTAAAACTAATTGCAATAAATTCTTCCTAAATTTTTTGAACATTTTTTTTCTTTGCTAAATATACACCAATAAATACCAAAATTGTTCCTATCAAATGATAGTTTTCTAATTTTTCTCCAAATAAAAAATAACCATATATCGCTCCATAGATTGTAAAAATATATAATGTAAATCCGGTCAAAGAGGCACCAAGTTTTTTTTGTGTAATAGTATAAAGTGTGAATGCAATTATACCTGGAGAAATAGCTGCAAAAATTACCCACATTAAAAATTGTTTATTAAATACAGTTTTTTCAAAAAAAATTTCTTCCCCAATATAAAAAGGAAATAAACTAACTGCACCAAAAAATGCAATCAAAGTAAATCTTTGAAAAATCTCAAGTTTTGATTTCCAATAAAACAAGTAAATTGAATATAATGCCCATCCTATAGCAGCAGCTAACATCCAAAGATCACCAATTGTAAAATTTAGATTTATTAATAAGTAAAAATCACCCTTTATAATAATTGCAAAGACTCCAATTAAACAAGTTATAAGCCCAATAATCTTAGTTAAATTAATTTTTTCATTAAAAAAAATACTAGAAATCAAAATTATAAATATTGGAGAAGACGTATATATAATTCCCATATTAGTAACTGTAGTGGTTTGACCAGCTAAAAAAGGGAACGCACCACAGATACCGCAGCCAGTTGCACCTAAGAAAAAAAGTTTTTTATATTCTTTTTTTAAAATTTTATAATTTTTTTTTAAGGTTACATAAGTAAAGGGTAGGAGAATTAAAAAAACTAATGTCCATCTCCAAAATGCTAAGGAAATTGGTGGAACATACTCAACACCTCCTCGAGCTACAACTAAATTTGATGCCATAAAAATTGGCTGGATAAACAAAAGTGAGAGTGCTAAAAGATTATTAGTTTTATTGCTCAATGATTTACTTGGATTATTTATTTTTTATCAAAGAAGGCTTCATAAACCATCATAAAGATTGCGATACCCATTAAAATATAAACAGGCAATACATCAAAAAAACCTATCATCGATGATCTTGTTAATGTAAATGCAAGGCCCACTAAAAAGGCAATCGCAAGTAAAGAACCTAAAAACGTAGTAAATTTTTGCATCTTAATTATTACATTCCTTTTCTAACCAATTAGCAACACCTAAAAACCTATGATCATCATAACGATCTCCTATTAGCTGAACCCCTAATGGTAGATTATTTTCACCTTCAAGCAACGGAAGAGATATACATGGTGTTCCTAGATAAGACCAGACTTTGTTAAATTCTGCTGTTCCAGTGCTCTTCAAGCCTTTAGGTGCTACACCAGGACTAGAGGGCGATAGCACACCATGGTAATCCTCAAATACTTCTTGGTAAGACTCATAACTTCTTTTTTTAAAATCAATTGCCTCAGCATATTCTTTTGCTGAATACTTGTTGCCTTTAGTTATAGCAGTTTGCATATATTTTGATAATTTTGTTTTATACTTTTTATAATACATCGCAAAATTATTAGCCAAATCTGATTCATGAATAATCTGATGATATTTATGTATATCTTTAAAATATGATGGAGTATCAAATACCTCAATATTTTTAAATGACTTTATAAAGTATTCAAAAGACTCTCTAGATTTTTTATCAATTATTTTCCAATAGTCTGATTTGTAAAAAATAAACTTAGGTTCATATGCAGGACCTTTTTTTGTTTCTTCTAAAATATTTTCTGCTGAGTAATAAATAGTTGCTGGATCATGATGATCTTTTTTAATTAAAACTTTTGCTAGTAAAGCTACATCTTGAACACTTCTTCCAAATATACCAATATGATCTAGCGCGTAGGAAGTTCTCAAAACACCATTTCTTGAAATTAAACCATAAGTTGGTTTATATCCAACGACACCACAATAGGAAGCGGGTCTTATAACTGATCCCCCAGTTTGTGACCCAATTGAAAGTGGAGCCATTAGAGATGCAACTGAAGCTGCTGAACCGCTAGATGAACCACCTGGCGTGCGTGAGTAATCATGAGGATTGGTAGTTTTTGGTGGACTGAGATATGCTAATTCTGAAGTAGCTGTTTTGCCCATTACAATAGCACCAGCAGAATGTAAAAGTTCAACTATCTCAGCATTTTGAGAATAAGATTTACCTTTTCTAATAGTTGTTCCGCACTCTGTTGGCATATCTACAGTTCCTATTATATCTTTTAAAGCTATTGGAACTCCGTGTAATGAACCTACAGGTTTTCCTGATTTTCTGTGCTCATCTGCGTCAGCAGCCTTCTCCAATAAAACTTTTTTATCAAAGTGAGTCCATGCTTTAATATCTTTTTCAAATTTACTTATTCTTTCAATATATTTTTTGCAAACTTCAACTGAGCTTAAATGGCCTTCTTTGATTTTTGAGGCTAAATCTTCAACACTTAACGAAAATATATCAATCATTTTTTTTAGTCTGCAAACAATACTTCTGGAAGCCATAAAGCAATTCCAGGAAACATATACATCAAAAACATTCCAAAAATAACTATGCCCAAAAACGGCATGATGCCCTTAAATATTTCTAATAGTTCAACGTTAGTTTTTTGCACTCCTTTGAGATAATAGGCGGACATAGCCATTGGAGGAGTTAAAAAGGATGTTTGTAAGTTTAATGCAATTAACATTGCAAAAAAATAGGGATTAACATTAAATATTTCTAATAATGGTAAAAATATTGGTACAAATATAATTAAAATTTCTGTCCATTCTAAGGGCCAGCCTAAAAGAAAAATTATTATTTGAGTTATTATTAAAAATTGCCATGTTGTTATATTTATTGATGTAAAGAAATGTTCAAATACCTCATGACCACCTAAATAAGAAAAGACTGAAGAAAAAGTCCAAGATCCAATAAATAACCACATAATCATTGCGGTAGTTTTTGCTGTTAAAAAGACAGATTCTTTAAAATTTTGCCATTTAAGTGTTTTATAAAACCAAGATAAAATTAAAGCACCAAAAGCTCCAGCGGCTGCAGCTTCTGCTGGGGTGGCAATCCCCGCCAAAATCGTTCCAAGCACAAGCATTATCAAACCAAACAAAGGAACAAAGGAAACTAGGACTTCTTTTAAAATTTCTGCTCTTGGTGGAATATCTTCAGCTGGTGGTCGTGGAGCTATTGAAGGATTAAGCCATGCTCTAAAAATTGCATATCCAATATATAGTCCTGCTAACATTAATCCTGGAAAAATTGCTGCAGCAAATAATCTTAATGGTGATAATTGTGCAATTACTGAATATACAATTAACATTATGCTTGGAGGAATTAAAATTCCTAAGCAACCACCACTACAAATTATTCCTGATGCAAATTTTTTATCATATCCCGCTTTAACCATCGCAGGCCAAGCTAATAAGCCCATTAATGTTACCACTGCTCCAATAATTCCTGTCGCCGTAGAAAATAAAGTACAGGTTATTAATGCTGCTACAGCCATAGATGCAGGCAATCTATGAGCGGCAAGTCTTATTGCAAAAAATAATTTAGCTACAATCCCAGCTCTTTCAACCAAATATCCCATAAATAAAAAAAGGGGTACTGCAGTAAGCACATTGTTATCCATAACTGTGTAAGTATTTTTAACGAATAAAGAAAATATTCTATTGTCAAAAAGGTGATCCATTAAAACTGGATCGTAATAAGCATAATAACCAAAACCTATTCCCATCGCCATCAGAGTAAAAGCTATTGGAAAACCTAATAATACTGCAAATAAAAAAACGCCCATCATTAGAATTGCAACTTCTGGATTTGTAAGACTAAATAACATTGTTCTTATCCTCTGCTTGAGAAGTTCTCATTAAAATTTTATCTGTTTCTTCAGCGACAACCATTCGCGAAGGCCAAATACCAGTTTTTATGCAGATTAGAGATCTGAATACTTCACTTACTCCCTGAATAATTAACATAACACCTGCAGCAGGGATCATAGATTTTACCATATAAATTTGAATTTGAGCTGGACTGCTCCAGCTAGTCTCTTTAATTTTCCAAGCTTGAGCTGCATACTCATAACCATAAAATGCTAAAGCTATAACTCCTGGAAAAAAGAAAATAAAATATAGGATTAAATCTATCCATGCCTGAGTTTTTTGGCTAAATAATCTATAAATTACATCTCCTCTTACATGAGCTTCAGTTGCAAGACAATATGCACCAGACATCATCAATATAGCTCCATACATTTGCATACTAAAATCAAAATTCCATAATGTAGGTGCATTAAAAGCATAAGCCATTACTACTTCGTAGACTGTGCCTCCCATTAAAATAACTATGCACCAGGAGAAAGACTTACCCATTGAAGTACTTAGTGTGTCTGCAAATTTAATGTAAGATTCCATAATAATTTATAAGTATAGTAAATTTCGGCAAAAAAAAAGGGGGTTTTTAAACCCCCTTTAATTTAAATCTTTTAAAGTTAATTAAATTTTAACTTTTCCAATTGGACCAAACTCATTTTCATAAGCTAATTTGTAGTTCGGTTGATTCATCAACAGATACTTCATAGTTCTCTTAGCATATGCTTTTTGAGATTCGATAATTTTCTTAAAGAAAGGATCTTTCTTTGAAAAATCACCAACAATTTTATCCCAACCTTTTAATTGTTCAGCTAAAATTGCATCAGATGTTTGGTAAACATTTACCTTATGCTCATTCATCAACTTAGCTAAGTCAGCTGAATATCTAACTAAAGCTTTAAAGTAGTTATCTGAGTTTGCAGCATAAGCAGCATTTTTCAAGATAGCTTGATGAGCAGGTGAAAGGCTATTGTATCTTTTCTTGTTCACCGGTATCTCAAACATTTCTTGAGACTGGTGGAAACTACCTAAGTGATAGTGTTTAGATACGTCTTGCATTCCAAACTGTGAGTCTGATGTAGGGTTGTTAAACTCTGCAGCATCGATCAAACCAGTTTTCATCGCTGGTTGAATTTCACCACCTGGTAATTGTCTTACGACCATTCCCATAGCAGTCAAAACGTTAGTCGCTAAACCAACCGTTCTATACTTCATACCTTTAACATCAGATACTTTTGTTACGTTCTTTTTGAACCAACCAAAAGGTTGTGCTGGCATAGGCATATGAAAGAATCCAATATAATCGAATCCAACTGAAGCTACTGCTTCATCATACAGTTTTCTTCCTCCACCATACTCCATCCATCCCATAACTTCTTGAGATGACATTCCATATGAAGGACCAGTTCCAAATAGTGAAGCGGCAGGATTTTTTCCATACCAATATGCTGTTACCCAGTGACCCATATCTAAGTTACCGTCACTAACAGCTGCACCTATTTCTGAAGTTTTTACAACTGAACCTACTGGTTGAAGATCAATCTTAAGTGAACCTCCAGACATTTCTTTAACCATGTTACAGTAATCCCCAGCCATTTCAAAAAAGATGTTAGCGCCTGAAGGCCAAGCTGCTTGCATCTTTAATGTTACATGACCGTCTGCTCTTGCAATGTTTGGCATTGCAACAGTAGCTGCAGCAACAGCTCCTGCTTTAGCAGCAGTTTTAAAGAACTTACGTCTTGAAGAAGTTTTAATCTTCAATGATTTATTTTCTTTTGTCATTATTTCTCCTCTAGTAGTTAATTAACTATAATAATTTAAACATAGAATCAGAATAGAGTCTTTTAAAAAAAAGGTGTAGATGTCGCATAATCCAACCTTTATACAATCTCAAGTAGAATTAATTAACTTTATTTGAGCAATTTCCAGTTTTAAAAAATTCATCTATGTTATCAATAGCTAAATTTGCCATTGCTATTCTAGTGTGTTTGGTGGCACTTCCTAAGTGGGGTAAAATAAAAGCTGTTTTAATTTTTAAATAACCTGGATTTAAATTTGGTTCATTTTTGTATACATCGAGGCCTACTGCATAAATCTTTCTCCTATTCAAAGCATCTATCAACGCTTCATCATCAACTATATCTCCTCTTGCTACATTTGTAATTACTGAACCCTTTGGAAAAAACTCGACAGTTTCCTTATTAATCATGTTTTCTGTTTCTTTTGTGGCTGGGCAACAAATAGACAATACATCTGAAACAGAAAATAAACTTTTTACATTGTCATGATATACAGCACCATTTTCCTTTTCTTCACTTAATTTTGATCGATTATGATAATGAATTATCATTCCTAAAGATTTAGCAATTTTTGCAATCTTTTGTCCAATTCTTCCCATTCCCAAAACACCTAATCTTGTACCAGTCAATTGTTTTCCTATTAAATAATCAGCTGACCATTTCCATCCTCCTTCTCTAGCTGACTCTATTCCTTCAGATGCTCTTCTGCATGCTCCTAATATTAATAGAATACCTATTTCAGCAGTTGCATCTGACAATACCTCAGGGGTATTTGTAACTGCAATACCTCTTTTTTTTGCAGCATCTAAATCAATATTTCCAAAACCTACTGCAAAATTTGAAATAATTTTTACTGTATCAGGTAACATATCTATTGTTTGTTTATCCATTTTATCAGTCAATGAAGTTAAAACTCCATCACACCCTTGACTCATCTCTATTACCTTTTGTTGAGAATATAATTCATCATTTGAATTCAGTTTTGCGTCAAAAATTTTTACTGCTTTATCTTCACTATCTTTAATTAATCTCCTGGTTATTAAAATTTTTTTCATTTGTATGTTTATTAATTTAAATCAAATATTTTGCCAGGATTCATTATATTATTCTGGTCGATACTTCTTTTGATAGTTCTCATTAATGGAATGCTGTCACCATGCTCTTGTAGTAAATAAGCTTTTTTATGAAGTCCAACTCCATGTTCTCCTGTTATAGTTCCATTTAATTCTAAAGTTTTTTCAATTAATAGATCACTAAAATCCCTTATTTTATCATATGTTCCCTCTTCTTTAGGATCATAAGGTAAGATCACATGAAAATTTCCATCGCCTAAATGGCCAACCATAGGAGCTCTAAGCCCTAGTTTTTTTGTTTCTTCCTCAGCAAAATTTACACATTCAGTTATTTTTGAAATAGGAAGACATACATCGGTTGAGTAAACCCTTCCATTATTTATCAAAGCTTTAACAGAATAATATACATCCCACCTGGCTTTCCAGAGTTTATTCCTTTCCTCTAAATCTTTTGCCCATTTAAATGAACTTCCATTATTATCTTTTGAAATTTCTTCAACAATCTTTATATTTTCTTGATTAGATGTTTCAGAGCCATGAAATTCAAAAAATAGTGTTGGTACTGCCTCAATATCTTTTAATTTAGAATAATTAATACTAATTTCCATTTGCTCTTTGTTGAGCATCTCAATTCTTGCTATAGGAACTCCATATTGCGTAACTTGTTGAGCTGTTTGTACTGCCATCTCTAGTGATGGAAAATGACAAACTGCACTCATAATACTCTCTGGAATAGGAGATAATCTTAATTGAACTTCTGTAATTACACCTAATGTACCCTCTGAACCAATAAAAAGATTTGTCAAATTATATCCTGCTGAAGTTTTTTTAGTTCTACTTCCAGTTTTTATTATATCACCATTAGGTAATACAACTGTAAGTCCTGTTATTGCAGTTTTCATAGTGCCATATTTGACAGCCATTGTGCCTGAGGCCGAAGTTGATGCCATGCCACCTATAGCAGCATTTGCACCAGGATCGATTGGGAAAAAAACTCCATCCTCTCTCAAATAATCATTTAATTGTTCTTTGGTTACGCAGGCCTGCACCCGACAATCAAAATCTTCAGCGTTAACACTTAAAATTTTGTTCATTTTTTCTAAAGATATCGTTATTCCCTTGTCATTTCCGACGACATTTCCCTCTAAAGAAGTTCCTGTACCAAAAGGAACTACTGGAATTTTATGTTTATTACATAAGCTTAATATTTTAGAAACTTCTTCATTTGTTTCTGGAAAAACTACTGCTTTAGATAAAATAGGATCATATGTATCTTCACCTCTAGCATAATTTGCCCTTGTCGATTCAGAAGTAGAAAATCTTCCGTTAAAAATTTTTTTTAATTCTTCTTGAATTTGATCATTCATTAAAAGAATACTAATAACATTTTTAACAAAAATACAGCTTATTTAATTAGCATTTTCTTTACGTTTTCTAAAGCTTGAGAAATATTATCTTGTGAAGCAGCAAAACTAAACCTAACATAATCATTGCAAGTTTTACCAAATGCAGTACCGGGCACTATAGCAACTCCAGCCTCGTGCATAGCTCTTTTACAAAACTCACCCCCTGTCATTCCAGTACCTTTTACATTTGGAAATGCATAGAAAGCACCACCAGGTAAACTGCATTCAACTCCTGGAAGATCATTCAAACCTTTATGAATTAAGTCCCTTCTTTGTGTAAATTTCACCATCATTGCATCAATTGAATCATCTGGTCCATCAAGGGCAGCAATCCCTGCGAATTGTGCAGCAGCATTTACACACGAGACACTGTTGATTAAAAGTTTGTTTACATGTGGAACTAATTCTTTGGGCCAAAAGCTCCATCCCAATCTCCATCCAGTCATTGAATAAGCTTTGCTCCATCCTTCTAGTACAATTAATCTTTCTCTTAATTCAGGGTAATTAAAAAATGTTGGCATCTCTTTATTGTCAAAAATTTGTCTACTATAAATTTCATCACTAAGAATCGTTACATGAGGGTGTTTTTTTAACCCTTCAGCTAATACATCTATATCAGATTTTTCCACAAAACTTCCTGTAGGATTGTTTGGATTAATTAAAATTAATAGTCTAGTTTTATCTGTGATTAGAGATAAAATTTTTTCAGGATTAAATTTTAAATCTTTATCCTCTGTTAAATCATAAGGAACAGGTGTTGATCCAGTATAATTTATCATCGACTCATAAATTGGAAAAGCTGGTGTAGGGTGAATTATTTCTGCTCCTGGTTCACCAAAACATTGAATTGCATAACTCATTGTTGGTTTTCCACCTGGCATAATTAAAATTCTTTCAAAGTCTACATCCGTGTTGTAACGTTTTTTAATCCACCTTGTTACAGCTTGTCTACATTCAGGAATACCATTTGACATTACATAACCATGATGACCATCATCTAAGGCTTTTTTTGCAGCTTCAACGACATGTTTAGGTGTTTTAAAATCAGGCTGGCCTAAACCTAAATGTATCATTGGATTTCCTTTAGCTTCTAAAGCTTTAGCTTCAGCTAATACACTAAATGCAGTTTCCGTTCCTAAGTTATCTAAATTTTTGGCTAGTTTCATAAAAATGTACCTTTCTATTCTATTTTCTGTAAATTAGTTTTGAACTATCTAAATCTTTTAAATTTTTACATCCCATCAATACCATATTTCTACTTATTTCATCATGCATATTTTTTAATAAATGTTCAACACCTTGCTGTCCACCTGCGGCTAAAGAGAACAAAAACATTTTACCAAAGCTACAAGCTTTGGCACCTGCTGCTATAGCTTTTAAAACATGGGTTCCTCGTCTGACCCCTCCATCTAAAATTATTTCTAACTTATCACCAACAGCATCTGAAATTGCTTTTACCTGATCAAATGGTGAACGTGATCCATCTAATTGCCGACCACCATGGTTTGATATCATTATTGCTGTACATCCAATATCAATTGCTTTTTTTGCATCATCTACTGACATCACACCTTTTAAAGCAAAAGGTCCATTCCATTTTTTTGCACAATATTCTGCATCTTTCCATCCCATGGCTGGATCATATTGCTCATTAATATATTCAATAACTGATTTAGCAATATTTGTACCTTTATCAGTTTTTTTTTTTACATTTGACAATTCAAATCTTTTACCGATCAAATAATTAAAGACCCACCCTGGACGCATTGCAAAGCTCATTAAACTTTGAAGAGTAAGTTTTGGTGGTGTGGTAAATCCAGTTCTGTGGTCTTTCTCCCGATTACCAGCAACTAAAGTATCTACGGTTAAACACATTGCATCAAATCCAGATCTTCTTGATCTATCTATTAAATCATCTGAAATTGATCTATCTTTATGAACATAAAGTTGAAATAATTTTGGTCCACTTGAAATATTAGATACCTCTTCAATGGTATTATTACCCATTGAGGACATGCTGTAAAAAGTATTAAATTTTTCAGCTGCTCGGGCTGATGCTTGGTCCCCGTCCGGATGGTAGAGTCTCTGCATTGCTGCTGGAGATAAAAAAATTGGCATATCAATTTTTCTTCCAAATAAAGTTGTTGATAAATCTGGTTTTCCTACACTTGCTAAAATGTTAGGAATTAAATCACATTCATTGAATGAATCCGTATTTCTTCTAAGTGTTGACTCATCATCTGCACCACCATCTATATAATGAAAAATTGGTGAAGGTAATTTTTTTTTTGCTAATTTTCTAAAGTCCTCAAAATTATAACAATTTTTCAAGCTCATTATCTTCTAAATCGTAAGTTATCTCGATTTAGATCACTTATTTTTGTACACCCCATTAATTTCATATCTCTGACTAATTCTGTTTTATATTTTTCTATAGCTCTTTCAACACCTGCTTGTCCTCCTGCAGCTAAAGCATAAAGATATAATCTTCCCCCTGAACAAGCTTTGGCACCTAATGACAATGCTTTAAGCATATGTGTGCCTCTATGAATTCCACCTTCGCATATAACATCTAATTTATCACCAACTGCATCAACAATTTCTGCAAGTTGATCAAAAGGCGCTCTAGATCCATCTAACTGTCTTCCACCATGGTTTGATACCATTATACCTGTGCATCCTATGTCTACTGCTCTTTTTGCATCTTCCACACTCATAACTCCTTTAAGTGCGAAATGACCTCCCCATTTAGAACAAAGATTTTCAGCGTCTTTCCAATTCATAGATTGATCCAACATGGTTGAAAAATAATTTCCAATTGATGAGTTAACATCAGTACCTTCTTTCACAAAATCTTGTAAATGAGGTAATTCAAACTTACCTTTTGTTAAATAATTAATTCCCCACATTGGTTTAGTAGCAAAACTATATAAACTTGCTAAAGTTAACTTTGGTGGAGAGGTAAATCCTGTTCTTAAGTCTCTCTCTCTATTTCCTCCAGTAATAGTATCAACCGTTAACGCCATCACATCAAAATTTGCTGCTTTGGCTCTTTCTAAACACGAGTCATTTAAACCTCTGTCTTTATGAAAATAAAACTGAAACATTTTTGGAGTATCAATCATTGATGATATCTCTTCTACGCTAACTGTTGCCAGCGCTGAAACACCAAACATAGTATTGAATTTTTTTGCTGCTTTACCAACTGCTCTCTCACCATCATAATGAAAAAGCCTTTGAAGTGCTGTTGGAGATAAGTAAAAAGGTAAATCTATTTTTTTTCCAAATATTGTAGTAGATAAATCAACATTTTCTACTCCTCTTAAAACATTTGGAACTAAATCAACATCATCAAAAGCACTTGTATTTCTAGCATATGTAATTTCATCATCAGCCGCACCATCGATATAATGGAATATTGGAGACGGTAATTTTTTTTCAGCTAATTTTCTAAAATCACTAAAGTTATGGCAATCTTTTAAATTCATAAAAAGAATATTAGAAATTTTTAATGAAATTAAACATATAACTATTTGCCCCAGGATTTTTATCTCCTAGACTAGCATTAGATACATGATTATATGAGACACCAAAGTTTGTATTATCTGATGAAGAATACGATAATTGCACTTCAGATTTGAATTCCAATGCATGCCCAAGATCTTTACCGTCTCCTTCGTGATATAATCCTGGAGCAAAACTTGGTGTAAACATTAATTCCCCAATGTCTACATTCCATTCTACTCCTGTATAAACGTAAGCTGCAGAATTTTCTGTCAAAAATCCACCAGTAATTGGAGAAACATTTCCTAAAAATGTATCTCTATTTAAATTTTCATTTTGATGTTGAAATCCAACTAACAGTGCACTTTGTTTATGATCACTAAAATCAAAATTTCCTGTAAACAAATTAATTTGATGTTCTTTACTATTTTCCTCTTGAGCAACAACTAAATTTGTTGATGTCATCATAAAGGCTAAAATATAAATTATTCTTTTCAAAAACATGTTTCTATTTAACAGATTATCTTTGTTTTTTTATTAATTTTTTAAAAATCATTGTACCACCAAATAGGAAGAGCAATAGAGGCAAAAACCATAATAAATATGTATTTTTATTAAATTGAGGATCATACAAAATCCATTCACCATATTTTTCTGTCAAAAACTTATAAATTTGATCTTCTGACAAACCCTCATCTATTTTGTTTTTTACAACTAGTTTTAAACTGGTCGCAAATTCTGAGTCAGAATCATAAACTGACTGCCCTTGGCAAATTAAACATCTTAAATTTTTTGTTATCTTATTTTGAAATATTTTTTGATCAGCCTTTAATGGACTAAAATAAAATAATATTTGAATTATCACAAAAATTTTTAATATTTTCATTTTATTAATTTTTTAATTTCCTCTATTGAGTCAAAATTTAGTGGGCCAACAAATTTTTTCACTATCTTCTTTTGATAGATTAAAAAACTTTCAGGAACCCCATATGCACCCCATTCGATTGCCTTTGTTCCATCGTTATCAAGTAAAATTTTTTTATAAGGATTTCCTAACTCATTAAGAAATTTTTTTGCATTCTCTAAGTTATCCTTATAATTTAATCCGATGATTTCTAATTGATCATAATTACTTAAATTTAATAATAAAGAATGTTCATCTCTACAAGGAATACACCATGAGGCCCAGATATTAAGTAAATAAAACTTATTTTGACTAAAAATTTGTTTTGATGTTAGTTCTTTATTTTCAAAAAAAATTTTTGCTTTAAATTCTGGAATATTTTCTATTTTACTTTTGGGCTCATATAAATTTGATTTATTAAGACTTTTATAAAAAATTACGAATGTAAATATTAAGGAAGTAATAAATATAAAATAGGTTATTTTATTTTTCATTTAATCTTCCTATTAAATAAACTTATTGATCCTCCCAAAGAAATTAACAAAACAGACACCCATATCCAGAGCATGAAAGGTTTAACTTGATATCTTATGTTAAAGTACTCTTCATTTTGTAAAGTATTCATTGTAATAAATTTATCTGTCCAAAATGTAGTTAGAATATCAGCCTCACTTGTAATTATATTTGGTTGATTATAAACTCTTAATTCAGGATTAAACTCATTTTTGACTCCCTGTTCTGTAACTAAAAGAAAACCTTTAAAAGATATAAAATTTTGCTTCTCAAATTTTTTAAGGTCACTAAATTCTATTTGAAATTTCTCACCATAAAATTTTTCACCAACTTTAAGATTGGTTATTACTTCTTTAGAGAAAATATTATTAAATAAAATACTTAAAATTAATAGACTAAATCCAAAATGTGATAAATTCTGAGAAATATTCTTATTTGTTTTTGAAAAAAAATCTCTTGTAGTCATGAGAAACAAGTAAAATGCACTTCCTACCAATATTGTATTTATTAAAAAATTGGCGCTTAGATTTTTTAAAATTAAAAAAGATATTAAAATAGAAATGACAAAAAGTACCACTAAGCTCATTTTTTTATCTAACTTTGATTTAATCCATTTTAATCTAGGCCCAATTGCCATAAAAATTAAAAAAGGAATTAAAAAAGGAACAATTAATTTATGATAAAAAGGTGGACCGATAGATATCTGCTCAGAGGAGATAACTTGTAAAAATATTGGGTATACAGTTCCAATTAAAACAACGGACAAAAAATACATCATAAACCAATTATTTATTAAAATTGAAGTCTCTTTACTTAATAAAGAAAATAACATTGAGTCTTGTTTCTCACTTTTATGGAAAACAAAAAAGACAAATAAAGATATAAAAATTAATATAAATAGAAATGTCAATATAAACAAACCTCTTTCAGGGTCATTTGCAAATGTATGAACAGAATTCAGAATTCCTGAACGCACTAAAAAAGTTCCACTCATACTAAGTGTGAAAGTTGTTATAGATAAAATTATTACCCAAGATTTAAGAGTTGATCTCTTTTCTAAAACTAAGATACAATGCATTAAAGTAGTTAATGCAAGCCAGGGCATTAATGATACATTTTCAACTGGATCCCAAAACCAGAAACCACCCCAACCTAATTCATAGTAAGCCCATATTGATCCAAGTAATATTCCTAGAGTTAAAAATATCCATGAAGTTAATACCCAGCTCTTTATATGGATGGCCCAAGTTTTTGAAACATATTTTAAAACAGTCGCAGCTAGCACACTGGAAAATATTATTGATGAACCAACATAGCCTAAATATAAAATTGGTGGATGTATTGCTAAAGCTGGATCTTGTAAAATTGGGTTAAGACCTAGTCCTTCTTCTGGTATTGGAAATATATAATTAAATGGGCTTGATGAACTTAATAAAAAGACAAAAAAACCAATAATAATTATCTGTTGAAATAATACTGTAAGAATTCTGTACTTCTTTAATAAATTTTTTGATTTAATTAAAAATACAAAAATGAATAAATTTAAAACAAGTAGCCATAATAGTAGACTGCCCTCATGATTGCCCCACGTACCTGAAATTTTATAAAATAATGGCTTAGTAGTATGAGAATTGTTAAAAACTGTTTCATTACTAAAATCAGAATATATAAAAGACAATACAAGTGCAAAAAAACTTATAATTACCAAAAATAATTGAAGAAAAGAAAAATTAATAATTTTTATATCTAATATTTCATTATTTCTAAAATTTTTTATTGAGGAAAAAAAAATAAGAGAAGAAACAGATAGTCCTAAAATTAATGAATAATGTCCAATTAAACTATAAAGCATTTAATTTTCCTCTAAAGCTGCTTTTACCTCTGGAGGCATATAATTTTCGTCATGTTTTGCCAAAATTTTTGAAGCTTCAAAAAAAATCCTATCTTTTAAGTATCCTTCAGCTACCACTCCTTTTCCTTCAGAAAAGAGATTAGGCACAACACCAGAATAACTAACATTAATTTCATTTTTAAAATCTGTGATTATAAAGTTTACTTCATCACTTGACATTTCTATTGAGTCTAATTTCACCATTCCACCAATTCTAATTTTTTTATTTTTTACTTCCTCTAAAAATTTAACTTCAGATGGAGACTTAAAAAAAATAACATTTTCTTCTAAAGATTTTAAAACTAAAAAAACTGATAAGATTAAAGATAATAAAATTAAAATTATGAAAAAAAATCTAAATTTAACTTTTCGACCATACATGGCTTAGAAGTTAAATACTTTGGCTGCTAGATAAAATTTCTTTATTGATATTTTGAATTCTCGCTACTTGTGCTTTTTCAGAGTCTAGGGCTCCAAATTTAGAAATAAATTTATTTTTCTCTTTTACGTATTGGATTTTTATAACTAAATATAAAATTGAAAAACTTAAGAATGTAAAAAAAAATGCAGACCATACATAAGATCCATAACCATTCATGTATAAAAACTCATTCATCATAATCTATCTAATCCTTTATTCTTAATTTTTATCAGTTCTGTATTATATTTCATTAAAAAAATCAGCAAAGAAAAAAGGGCAAATGCCGCAGTCATTATTATCAATGGAAATAACATTGAGGAATGTATTGAAGACTTAGAAAGTATATTGATAGAAGCTGGTTGATGCAAAGTATTCCACCAATCAACTGAATATTTTATGATAGGAACATTAATTATTCCAAAAATGGTAATAATAGTGGTTATCTTAAAAACTTTTTCTTTATTCTCAAAGATTCTCCATGCCAATAAATACATTAAATAAAATAAAACTAAAATTAACATAGAAGTGATTCTTGCATCCCAAGCCCACCAAGTTCCCCAAGTAGGTTTTCCCCATATAGATCCAGTAACCAATGCAACAATATTAAAAACTAATCCTGATGGAGCTAAGCTTTTTGCAATTAAAAAAAAATTTTTATTTTTAAATATGTAACCACTCAAAGATAAAATTGTGATTGATGAAAAAATTCCTAAAGAAATCCATGCCGCAGGAACGTGCACATACATAATTCTAACTGAATGACTTTGTTTATAATCCTCTGGAGATAAAATTAGAGATTCAACTAAACCAATTGAAAGTACTACTATAAATAATGTCATTACGTACTTTGGTGCTTTTGATGTAATCAAAAAAATCTTATTTGGTTCAAAAAATTTTAACATAAATTATATTAGAATGATTTTAATATGAATGATATATCTGATCAAGAATGTAGAGGGAGATAATAATGAGGGTAAAATTAAACACTCTTGACCAGATAATGTTAAATTATTAACAATTCTCTATGTCGAAGATTTGAACTAAATGTGTTTAAATGATGATTGTTTTAATTAGAGGGCTTAAAATAACTGGATCCTCTTTTACCGGAGAAGATTTCCTCAATTAAAGGATGTTTAATTGGCTCGTCAGAATCATCAATAAGAAGATTTTGCTCTGAGACATATGCCTCATATGTAATTTCATCATTTTCTGCCAGCAAGTGGTAAAATGGTTGATCTTTTCTAGGTCTTACATTTTTTGGAATAGATTGATACCATTCTTCAGAATTATTAAATTCAAAATCAACATCATAAATAACTCCTCTAAATTCGAAGTGCTTGTGTTTTACAATATCTCCAATTGAAAACTTTGCTTTTTGTATTGCCATTAAGTTGAATATGGAGATTTAAAATTAAAAATCAATAGGAAAAAATATAAAGTTTTTATCAAACCGTTAATTATGTTAATATCTTTTAAGTGAACAAATCTTTTTTAAAATTTATCACAGATTTTGGACCTTTAGCGATATTTTTTTTCTATTATTATAATAATGATAAAAATTTATCTATAGCAATTCCTCCCCTCATAGTTGCGACAATAGTTGCACTAATCATTGTTTGGTTATTTGAAAAAAAAATACCCCCAATGCCTTTGGTAAGTGGAATTTTAATTACTTTTTTTGGAGGGCTTACCATTTATTTTAATGATCCAATATTTATTTATGTAAAACCAACTATTATAAATATTATGTTTGCTATTGTATTGTATTTTGGAAAATACTTCACAAAAGAGCCAATTCTTAAAAAAATCATGGGTAAATCGATACCCTTAAATGATGTTGGTTGGGAAATTCTTAATAAAAGGTGGATGTATTTTTTTCTTAGTCTTGCTTTATTAAATGAATTTATTTGGAGGACACAAACAGAGGAATTTTGGGTAAACTTTAAAGTATGGGGAATGTTGCCAATAACATTAGTTTTTACTGCTTTTCAAATTAGTTTAATTAACAAATATAAAATCAATGAATAATAATTTAAGATTAATAGTAAATAATTCTCAAAATAAAATTGAAGAGAAACATTTTTTTGAGAAAGAGGAATTACAAATAATATTAGATTTATATGCAAAAATGGTATCTGACGGTTCTTGGAAAGATTATGGGCTAAGTATTTCTAGTAAACAAGTAAGTTTTAGTGTTTTTAAAAATGCTGCTGAAAATGCTCTATATAAAATATGCAAGAACTTTAAACCAAAAAACAAAAATTTAAAATATATGATCACAGATACAAATGGGAAAATTTTAAAGAATTCTTTTGAACTAAAAAATCTATTGAAAAATACTAACTGGAAAAAAATTTAAAATTTTTATTATCTTCTTTGACCAAATAATCTTAAAAGCATTATAAATAAATTAATGAAGTCTAAATAAAGTGTTAGAGCACCCATTACTGCTTTTTTACCCATGATTTCACCAGAGTCACTTGTTACATACATATTCTTAATTTTTTGAGTGTCATAAGCTGTTAAACCTACGAAAATCAAAACACCTAAGATTGATATAACAAAATACATCATAGAAGATTTCATGAAAATATTAACGATAGATGCAATTATAATTCCAATCAATCCCATTATTAAGAATGAACCTAACTTAGTTAAGTCTCTTTTGGTAGTGTAACCATAAATACTCATCGCTCCAAAAGTTGCTGAACAAATAAAGAAAACTCTAGTAACGCTCATTCCAGTATAAACTAATAGGATAGAAGATAATGACAAACCCATTAATCCAGCAAAAACCCAGAAAGTTGTTTGAGCTTTCGATGCACTCATTTTATTAATTCCAAAGCTCATATAAAAAACAATTCCTAAAGGTGCCAACATAACTAACCACTTCAATCCAGACATGTAAATTGCATTACCGACTTGAGTAAGTCCTACAATTGATCCAGCATCATTTGTAACTACTGACATTTTAAACGTCACCAGAGCAACTATACCAGTTAACAATATTCCTGTTGCCATGTAGTTATATACTTTTAGCATGTAGGCTCTTAAGCCTTCATCCATAACCACTGCTGTTTGCTGAGCTGCTTTTGCTCTGCCTAAAATTCCTTTTTTATCAAATTCCATGATGTTAAGATATATAGTCTTTTACTAATTATTCAAGATGCCTTAAAAGATTATCAAAAAAATTAATACTACAAAACCTTAATGAATTACAAAAAATTAGGAAATACTGACCTAGATGTAAGCACAATTTGTCTCGGTACAATGACATGGGGTGAACAAAACACTCAAGAGGAAGGTTTTCAACAAATGGATTATGCTTTAGATCAAGGAGTAAATTTTTGGGATACTGCTGAGATTTATTCTATTCCTCCAAAACAGGAAACATTTGGGGATACTGAAAAGATCATAGGAAACTGGTTTGAAAAAACAAAAAAAAGAGACAAAGTAATTTTAGCCTCAAAAGTTTGTGGACCCATGAGGGAATACGTGAGAGGTGGTGGAAATCAATTTGGTACAAAAAACATAACTGAGGCCTTAGAGGGCAGTTTAAAAAGATTAAAGACAAATTATATCGACCTATACCAATTACACTGGCCAGAAAGAAAAACAAATTTTTTTGGAAAATTAGGTTATGAGCATGAAGACAGTAATGAGTGGACTCGATTTGAAGATATATTGGCTGATTTAAAAAAATTTATAGATCAAGGAAAAATTAGATATATAGGTCTTTCAAATGAAACTCCATGGGGATTATCAAAGTTTTTAGAATTATCTAAAAATAAGAATCTTCCTAGAATGCTATCTGTTCAAAATCCTTACAACTTATTAAATAGAACTTATGAAGTTGGTCTTGCAGAAATATCAGTTAGAGAACAAGCAGGTTTGTTAGCTTATTCTCCTTTAGCTTGTGGATATCTCTCAGGAAAATACATGAATAATCAACTGCCAAAAGGATCTAGAATTGAACTTCATAAAGATTTTTGGACCAGGTACAACAAGCCTAACACCGACAAAGTAATAGAATCTTATTATAAAATAGCAAAAAAAAATAAGTTAGATTTAGCTCAAATGTCTTTAAAGTTTTTAGAAATTCAGCCTTTTGTGACAAGTGTGATTATTGGCGCCACAACAATGGATCAGTTGAAAACTAACATAGAAAGTGTAAATATAAATTTAACTGATGATGTTATTAATGAAATTAATGAAGTTCAAAAAATTTACCCAAATCCATGTCCATAATTAAAAAATATTCCATTTGTTTTTCAATAATTTTTTTATTCAGCTTGTCACCATTAAAGGCAGAGGATTTAAAGGAAATTGGAAAATATAAAGATTGGCAAACTATGGTTTTGGTTGAACCAAGTGGTACGGTTTGCTTTGCACAATCTTCTCCTGTATTACAGGCACCCAAATCAAATAAAAGAGACTCAAAATTATTTGTAACTTTTAGACCAAATGAAAAAATTGTAGACGAAATAAGTGCTAGTCCCGGCTATGAGTTTAACAAAAAAAACTCTGTTACAGCAACATCTGGAAAAAATAAGATAAAATTTGATATTATTCAGCAAGGCTTTGCTTGGATAGCTGATAACAAGATTGAAAAAAAGATGGTTAAACTTATGAAAAAAGGTTCAAGAATTATGATCACTGGATATAATCAAAAAGGTTCACAAACAATTGACCATTATTCACTATTAGGTTTTACTAAAGCTTATAATGCTGCAAAAAAAGCTTGCAGTTAATTAATGAAATTGAAAAAAAAAATTGTTCTAGCTTACTCTGGAGGCTTGGACACATCTATAATTTTGAAGTGGCTTCAAGAGAATTATAATGCTGAAGTTATTTGTTATACTGCTGACATTGGCCAGAAAATAAATAAAAAAAAAATTATTTCTAATGCCAAAAAGTTTGGTGTCAAAAAAATTATTATTAAAGATCTAAAAAATATTTTTGTTAAAGATTATATTTTTCCAATGATACGTGGGCATGCTATTTATGAAGGTGTATATTTATTAGGAACATCAATTGCAAGACCGCTAATAGCAAAAGATCAAATTAGAGTTGCAAAAAAATTTAAAGCATTTGCTGTTTCTCACGGTGCAACTGGTAAAGGAAATGACCAGATTAGATTTGAGTTAGGTTATCATTATTTTGGACCTAAAATAAAAGTTATAGCCCCTTGGAGAATTTGGAAATTAAAATCTAGAACTGATTTAATAAATTATGCAAAAAAGTATAGAATAGAAATTCCTAAGGATAAAAAGGGGGCTCCACCTTTTTCAATAGACGATAATTTATTTCATACTTCAACAGAAGGTAAAGTTTTAGAGAACCCTAAAAATTCAGCTCCTGAGTTAATTTACCAAAGAACTAAATGTCCTGAGAAAGCCCCAAACAAACCCTCATTTATTAGGATTAATTTTAAAAAAGGAGACCCAGTTGCAATCGATGGGAAAAAAATGTCTCCTTCAAAACTATTAGAAAAACTTAATAAGGTTGCTGGAAAAAATGGAATAGGAAGAGTTGATTTAGTTGAAAATAGATTTATTGGAATAAAGTCCAGGGGTGTGTACGAAACACCAGGTGGAACTTTATTAATTCATGCACACAGAGCAATTGAGTCTGTAACTTTAGATAAAGAAACAATGCATAAAAAAGATAAGATTATGCCTAGATATGCTGAACTGATTTATAACGGTTATTGGTATTCTAAAGAAAGATTTAAACTTCAAAAAATTGTAGACCTCAAAAAAAACAAAGTTAATGGATCGGTGAAACTTAAACTTTATAAAGGAAATATAATAATTGAGTCTAGACAAACAAATAGTTCGGCTTACTCCATGAAAAAAGTTTCATTTGAAGAAAATAAAACTTTCAATAAATCAAATGTTGAAAGATTTATTAAATATCACAAAAAAAAATTACGATCATAAATCACTATGAAATTTGAAAGTTCAAAGGTAAAAGCCATTGAAAAATTAAACGAGTTTATTGAAAAAAATCTCTACGAATATTCAAAATTAAGGAATTTTGATTTTGGACCAGAAAAAAGATCAAATGTTTCTTGTTTATCTCCTTATATAACTCATGGAATAATTAATGAACAAGAGATAATTAAAAAATCTTTATCTAAATTTTCTTTTTCAAAAAGTGAAAAATTTATTCAAGAAGTTTTATGGAGAACATATTGGAAGGGTTGGTTAGAATTAAGACCAAATGTTTGGTCCGATTATTTGATCGAATTAAGTAAAATCAGGAAAGAATTTAGAAATAATAAGAATTATCTAAATACAATAGAAGGTAAAACAAATATTGAATGCTTTAATTCATGGGTAAATGAACTAAAGGAAAACAATTATTTACATAACCACACAAGAATGTGGTTTGCTAGTATTTGGATTTTTACTTTTCAACTACCTTGGCAATTAGGTGCAGAATTTTTTATGCAACATCTTTACGATGGGGATGCTGCATCAAATACTCTTGGTTGGAGATGGGTTGCAGGAGTTCAAACACAGGGAAAACATTATTTAGCAAGTGAATGGAATATTAAAAAATTTACCAATAATCGATTTAATAATATCAAATTAAATGAAAATGCTCCTTCAAAAGTATCTGAAAAAACTTACTCAATAGTAAAAAAAGATTTTGATAATCCGCAAAATATTGAAGATAAAAATCTATTAATTTTTGAAAACAATCTTTCCTTTGAAACCTCTGATTTTCAGAATAATAAATTTAAAAAAATTTATATAATTTCAAATAAAAATGAAAATAGGTCCATTAAATTAAGTGAAAAAGTAGTAAAATTTAAATCTCTACTTATTAGTGATCAGGAGCAAAGATTAAAAAATAACTCTATCGATTATGAGCTCTTAGATATAAGTGAAATTAATAATATAAATGAACAGATAATTGGATTATATCCGACTGTTGGTGAAAACTTAGATTATTTAAATTCTAATAATATAAAATTAGATTTTTTATATAGAACACTTGATCAATATTCTTGGCAATATTGTAACAAAGGTTTTTTTAATTTTAAGAATTATATTCCTAAAATAATTTCAACTTTTAATTAAATATCAAATTAAAACCACCTAAACATTCCGATAATTCCAGCTGTGGCATAAAAAAATTGTAAAAATAATATTCCTCTATGACCATCCCTATATGCCCAAATTCCAATTAAGATTGCAGATATAAGTAATAAGCAAAAACCAAAAAACTCTATACCAATATTCATCGCTACAAATAATGAATATAAGATTGCAGTAATAACCCCTGCCCATTCAAAAATTTTATTATTCATTTTCTAATTTTAACTTTTTTCTATTATAAATTTTTTTCTTATTTTTTACTATTTTATTTCTTAACATTGGTGAGCTTAATAATTTTGCCATTAGATTTTTCTTTTTTAATTTTTTTCTTTTTTTACTCATAGGAGTTTTTTAAAACTATTATATAAAATTTTTGAATAATTATTCATATCTTGCATGTTTTTTTTGGCTGACTGATTAAATTTTTCTAATGCACCATCTCGACTCTAATATTTCTTACTTGAACATTTATTTGAGCAATATTTAACTTTTTCCCAATTTAACTTCCATTTTTTTCTCCAAGTAAAAGGCCTTTTACAAACTGGACAGGTTTTAGATGGTAAATTTTCTTTTCTCATTAAATTGTATTTTGTTTAATAAATTTATCAGCCTCAGATAAAATTAATTTTTTTCTATCCGTTTTCATTTTATCAAAAATTCTCACCATCATTGATAGTCTTGGATTTGTTAAAAAAAATTTTCTATTCCGATCTATAAATCTCCAATATAATCCATCCATTGTATTGCACCAGTCTCCTTTTTTAAAATCCATCATTTTCATAAAATAAGCTGATCCACAAATATATGGTTTAGTTGCAAAAATACCTCCATCACTAAATAATCCCATTCCATAAACATTTGGAACCATTACCCAATCAGATGAATCTACAAACATTTCCATAAACCATTTATAGACAATTGTTGGCTTAATCTCACAAAGGTTCATTATGTTGGACAAAATCATTAGCCTTTCAATATGATGAGACCATCCATAATTAACTGCGTTTTTAACAGCATAATCTAATGGTGGAAGACCAGTAGTTCCTTCATACCAAGAATTTTTCATTTTTCTATTTTGTTTAAAGAAATTTCTAGTTTCCATTTCCTCTGAATAACTTTGATAAATACCTCTCATAAATTCTCTCCAACCAATTATTTGGCGGATATAACCTTCCAACGAATTCATTCTTATTTTATTTTTTTTATGAAAATCTAAAACTTTTTGAATAATTAACTCAGGAGTTATTAATCCTAGATTAATGTAGGGGCTTAAAGCACTGTGAAACAAAATGTTGTCTTTTTGATTTACTGCATCTTCATAATCACCAAACAAATTTGATTTTTCTTTTATAAAAAAATTTAGGAGTTTGACTATGTCATCAAATTCTGTTGCTAACCAAAAGTTCTCTGTGTTACCTGGATGATCTTTAAAAAATTTTTCAACGATAGGCTTTAATTTTTTTGTATGATTAGTTTCTTTAATTTTGGGAAATTTTGGTATCAAAATATCTTTAGGCAATTTATTTCTATTATCATCATCATAACTCCATTTTCCTCCAATTGGATTACCATCCGCACCCATCAATATTCCTGATTTTTTTCGAACTTCTTTATAAAATGTCGCCATAAAAGGTTTTTTTGATTTTCCTAAGTAATTTTTAAATTCATCCCTTGAATTTAAAAACATAGGAGTTTGAACAACACTCCAATTAATTTTTTCTTTTTTTAAGAATTGAGTAATCTTTTTTTCAAAAAATTTATCTTCAATTTCAAAACTGGAAATCTCCTTAATTTTTTTAAAATCAATAATTTTTTTTAATTTTTTAAGATAATCATCTTTAAATTCTTTATCTTCAATTTTTGTATAATCTAACTTAAATTTATTCTTTTTGAGCTTATCTGCATAAGACCGCATAGAAGATAAGAATAGTAGTATTTTTTGCTTATGATGTTTTTCATAAGTGCATAAACCGTTATCTTCTGCCATAAAGAATAAATGGTCTTTTTTGAAGCGGTCTATGTATTTTAATGGAAATAATTGATTACCAAGTATAAAAAATAATTTCATATATAAATATAACTAATAAAAAATTTTATGTCAGAAAAATATCTAATCTTTGGTGCGACAGGTTCTATTGGATCTAGTTTGGCTGAACAATTAAAAAACTCTCAGCTAGATATTCATTTAGTTGCGAGAAATGAAAGTGAACTTAGTCCAATTGTTGATAAACTTGGTTGTTCTCATACAGTTGCTGATGTTTTAGAGGATGGTTTTATAGAAAAGGTTAAATCAGATATTTCTGAAATTAAAGGTCTTGCATATTGTGTAGGTTCAATTGATTTAAAACCTTTAAGAATGGTTCAGGAACAAGATTTTCAAAAATGTATGAAATTAAATCTTTATTCAGCAGTTGAAGCAATTAAAGGATATCAAGAAAGTTTAAAGAAAAATAAAGGATCAATTGTTATGTTTTCAACCGTTGCTGCTCAAAGAGGATTTACTAATCATGCAATAATAGCATCTACAAAAGCAGCTGTTGAAGGTCTAACTGTTTCTCTTGCTGCTGAATTTGCTCCAAATATTAGAGTTAATTGTGTGGCTCCTAGCTTAACAAAATCTAAAATTGCTGAACCAATGTTAAAGAATGTTGCAATCGCAGAAGGTATTGCAAAAGCACATCCTTTAAAGAGATTGGGAGAGGGTAAAGACTCTGCTGCTCTAGCAAAGTTTTTATTAACAGAGGACAGTTCTTGGGTTACTGGTCAAATAATAGCTGTTGATGGAGGAAGATCAAAATTATCTTAGTTAAATATGTATATTGCGATGAATAGATTTAAAATTGTTTTAGGTAAAGAAAAAGAGTTTGAAGATGTTTGGAAAAACAGAGACACACATCTCGAAGGAGTTAAGGGATTTAATAATTTTCATTTAATTAAAGGTGATACTAACAATAAGTATTCTTTATATTCATCTCATAGCACATGGAAATCTGAGGAAGATTTTATTAATTGGACCAAATCAGAGGCTTTTAGACTAGCTCATAAAAATGCAGCTCAACATAGAGATTTATATTTAGGTCCACCAGATTTTGAGGGTTTTAAAGTAGTTTTTTAGAAAATATGAAAATTATTTTCATATTATTTATTTTTATTTTTGCAAACTTAGCTAGCGCAGAAAATTTAAATTTTAAAAAGTTAGTAGATCTGAATGACCCTTGGGGCTCAACATTTATTGATGAAAATAATTTACTTATTACCGAAAAAAGTGGGGCAATTAAATTAATAAACATAAATACTAAAAATATTAATTTAATAAATCATAACTTAAATTTTCTTGAATATGGTCAAGGTGGTCTTTTAGATATTCTTTTTGACAAAAATTTTGTTTATGTTTCCTACTCTGAAAATAGAGGTAATTGGAAAACAAGTACCTCCATTGCAAAAGCAAAATTTGATAAAAAAAATTTAATATTCAAGAATATATTTCAGGCAAATCCACCTATTGATTCTGGTTACCATTTTGGTTCAAGATTAGTCGTTAAAGATAATTTTCTTTTTGCTTCAGCTGGAGAAAGAGGAAAAGGAATGATTGCCCAAGATCCAACTAAACATCCAGGTAGTATAATAAGAATTCATTTAGATGGAACTATTCCAAAAGATAACCCTAGGTTTGTTAATAAACCAGATTGGTTACCTGAAATTTATCAAATAGGAATTAGAAATCCTCAAGGTTTAACCCTATCTCCATTTGATGGAAAAATATATATGAGTAATCATGGAGCGAAAGGAGGGGACTGGTTTGGTGAAGCTAAAAAAGGAGAAAACTATGGATGGAAAATATTAGGATGGGGAGGAAAAAATTACTCAGGTATTCCAATAGGTCCAAAATGGAAACCTGGGTTTACTAAAGCAATTCAATATTGGGTTCCTTCAATAGCCACTAGTGCGATTACAATTTATAATGGTTTAGAATTCAAAGAATGGAACGGAAAAGCACTAGTTACTTCACTTAAAGATCAATCACTGAGAAAATTAGATTTTGAAAATCTTAATAACGTAAAAGAGCAAATAATTTTTAAAGATAAGATAGGTCGAATTAGAGATATTCAAGTGCATCCCTTAAATGGAAAAATTTATTTCTTAGCCAATAATAGTTTGTGGTTAATGGAAAATTAGTCTTTCATTTATGCTATTTTAAACAAGTGACTAAAAATATTTGACCAAATAAGAATATAACCCTTATTCGTTAAAAATTTGTATATCATATCATCTTTAATATTTTTATTATGGATTTCAATACAGATCAATTTAGGTTTGTATTTTTCAAAATTAAGGCCTAACAACACTCTGTGGTCTGCTCCCTCAACATCAATATCTAGTAAATCAATTTCCCTATCAAAATATATACTTTTCTCAATAATTTGGTTTAAAGTATAAGCTTTAATTTCTTTAGATTTAATTTCTCCTTGAAAAACTTTTTTAGCTTGTTCCTCATCAATAGTACTTAATTGACTAAGTTCTTTTTGAAAAAAAATTTTAACGATTTGTTCTTTTTCTGAAACCGCACATTTTAGATTATGATCATCTGGACGCAAAAAATTAAATAAATCGATAGAAAACTGACTTATATCAATATTTATTCCCCTCCAATTTTTTAAATATAATAAATAAGTGTTATTTCTGTCTATAGGATGAAAACATCCAACATCAACATAAAATCCATTTTTCTTATTTCCAAAGTAGTTTAAAATATTTAAATCTTCCCTATCCATGGAATAAGTCTTTTTTTTAATAAAGAATTTATTCTTTAAATAAATATTATGTAAAATATGAAGTTTTTTTTTAATTAAAGACAGCAAAATTTTAATTATCTAATAATTTTCTTTTAGCCTTTTCAAATTCTTCTTGGGTTAAAACACCCTCTTTTAAAAGATCATTTAACTTACTTAATTCTTCACTTAAGTTTTTTTGAGTATCGGTAGAATTTTCAATTTCATTGCTTTCTAAGTTTTCATCTTTTTTATTTGCATTTTTAGCACTCATACCATTCATAATAGCATTGCCCCCTAAATAAAGTACAAATGCAAATATCGGTATTACTAAACCAAAAAAAATTACTTTTTCCATTAATTAATCCTCGTCATCTTCTCTCCAATTTTTTTCATACATTAGCCAAGCTGCAAATATAACCGAAAATGTTCCAACTATCATACCATAATCAAATCCAGTTTGTTGATCATATAAATGCCAACCCAATTGTGTGGCTCCAATTGGCGGAATAGTAAGTATGGCCATTAGAATGGCTATCCTATATGGATATCTGGGTTTTTTCATACACTAATTTAACAAAAATTATTTACTGATTTAAATACTAAATTTGCGATCTTTTGAAACAGTCAATTGTATTTTTTAATAAACAAGCTATCGTCATAGGTCCAACTCCACCCGGCACTGGAGTTAAAGCTTTTGCTACTTTCGAAACCTCCTCAAAGTGCACGTCTCCAACGATTCCTTTTTCTGTTTTATTAATTCCAACATCAATAACGATTGTTCCTTCTTTAATCCAATCACCTTTAACAAGCTCAGGTATTCCAACAGCCGCAACAACAATATCTGCTTCCAAACACTCAGATTTTAGATCTTTTGTTTTAGAGTGAGTAAT
Source organism: Pelagibacterales bacterium SAG-MED43 (assembly GCA_014653535.1). GTDB lineage: Bacteria > Pseudomonadota > Alphaproteobacteria > Pelagibacterales > Pelagibacteraceae > Pelagibacter. The sequence goes on along the minus strand of JACWEK010000002.1, from coordinate 7,883 downwards.
TGTTACAGTACAATTTTCTTTTAAAAGAAGTTGTGTCATTGGTTTTCCATTTAAATTTGATCTTCCAACTATAACTGCTTTTTTACCATTTAAGTTTGGTTCAATTTTTTTTATTAGTAGATAGCATCCAAGGGGTGTACAAGGTACAGAACTCTCATAGCCTGAAGAAAGGTTTCCAACATTCATTGGGTGAAATCCATCAACATCTTTTGAGGGATCGATTGCTTCAATCACCTTTTTCTTATCTATATGCTTTGGCAAGGGTAATTGAACTAAAATTCCTGAAACACCGTCATCTTTATTTAATTCACTAATTTTTTCTAATACTGTTTTTTCTTCTACAGAGTCTGGGTATCTAATAACATCTGATTTTAAACCCACTTCATTAGCTGATTTTTCTTTGTTTCTTACGTAAATCTGACTTGGTGTAAGATCTCCAATTAATATTACAGTCAGTCCTGGTACTTTATTATGTTTAGTTTTTAATTCTGCAACCTCTTGCCTAAGTTCTTCTCTTAATTCTGAAGCTGCTTTTTTTCCATCAATTAAAATCATATTATTTTCTAAAAAATTATTGGTGCAATGTAAAGCTTCATACACATTTCAATAAACCAAATCAACAGAAGAAGAATAACAGGAGAAATATCCAATGAACCAAGATTTGGTAAAAAACGTCTTATTTTATTTAAGAATGGATCTGTAAGTCTGTAACTTAGCTCTAAGATTCCATAAACAAATCTATTTTGAGTATTTAAAACATTAAAAGCAACCAGCCAACTAACTATTACATTTGCTATTACAACATAAGAGTAAAGTTTTAAAATTTGTAAAACTAGATAAAAAATTGCTATCATTTCTTTTCAACATAAATAGACTGACTTGGAAAAGCAAAAGAAGCGCCGTTTTTTTCTACAATTTCTTTGATTGCAATGGCTAGTCTTTCTTTTACATCCAGCCAATTAGTCCAACTTCCTGTCTTGGTAAAACATCTCACATACATATCAATTGAACTATCTGAAAATTTATCAACTCTGACTGCAACTCCAACTGAAGTATTATAATCATCACTTGCATTAATATGATTTTCTATTTCATCTCTTATTTTTTTTAGTTGTCCAATTGTAGTGTCATATTGCAGAGTTATTATCCAACTAATCAGCCAATTAGAAGTTTCACTAACATTAACAACTGCATTTTCTGCAAATTGAAAATTAGGAATTATAGCCAGTGATTTATCAAATTTTCTAATTGTTGTTGATCTGAAACCAATTTTTTCTACTATGCCTTCTATTATCCCTTCAACTGAAATCCAGTCACCAATTTTAAACCTCTTCTCGACTAAAACTAAAATCCCAGAGATTAAATTTTTAAATAAGTCTTGTGCGCCCAGAGCAACAGCCACACCAAATAAACCCAATCCCGCAATAATAGGTCCAATTTTTATGCCCCATAATTCTAGGACCGCAGCAAGTCCTAAGATAAAAATTAATATCTTTAATGATTTTATTATCCAGCCAATTAATTCTCTAGTTAATAATTGGTCTAAGCCGCTTAATATGTATGATACAGGTTCTATAATTTGATGAATGATCCAAAATATTAAAATTGTGATCAAAGTTCTATTAATTGTATCTACAATTTCTCTACCCTCTGAAGTAAAAGACATATAATAGCTTGCAATAAAAAAACCTACTACTATTGGAAAAAACCTTGCTGGACCCACCAAAGCGTTAACAAAAGTGTCGTCTAATTTATTGGTGGTTTTTTTAGAGATTAATTCTAATTTTTTAATTATTAGCTTGCTGATAATCCCCCTAAAAATTAGAAAAATAAAAAAAATTCCTATGCCAATCAAAATTTGAAATATATCAACACCTAATATTCCCTTGTTCCAAACCGATAGAAATACCTCAGAAAAGTTATTTATTAATTCCATAATCAAATTTTATATAACAAAAACTCCTCTTCTCCAGGATTAAAAAGAAATATTTTCTTCCATTTAATTTCATTCAATATTGATGAGGTTTTTTCGCTCATACACATCAAATTTGTATCCATCCATAAATTCTCAGTTTTTTCATTTTTAATAAAATTCAAAAAACTAAGTGCACTATTATATGAGTATATATAGACAATATCAGGCATATTCATTTTCAAATTTTCAATAAAATTGTCTTCAAAGTTTTGATTATGATCGGATTTATAATTAATCACTCTTTTAACAGAATATCCTTCTTTTAATAGCTGCTGGTCTAAATCTGTAGAAATGATTTCACCACTTACATAGACTATATTTCCACTAGAGGGTTTAAAATTTTGTAATATTAATTCCTTAAGATTTCTAACATTCCCCTCCGCTGAAATTATATTTTGGAATCCAGTACTTTTTGCTTTTTTTTCTGTTGAAAACCCAACACAAAAACACTTGATCTGCTTATTAATTTCTTTTGTGTCCAAAAATTTTATTGCATTTGCACTTGTAAAAATAATACCTTTACAGTCTTTAAATGGCTCATGGTCATATAAAACTTTTTTAATATTCAATAAAGGTAAATGAGACACAATATGCCCTAGCTTTTTAAAACGAATAATCATATCCAAACAATCATCAAGTTGTCTTGTTAAAAGTATATGCATTTTATTTTTTATAATTTCCTCTAGATTTTTCTTTCAAAATTTTACCAATTTCTAAACCTATTGTATCAAATTCTGATTTATTCTTAGTTAATTTTTCAAAAAACCTTTGTGATCCATCTAAAGAAAACAACTCAGCTTCAAGAGTTATCATGTCATCTTTTAATATCGCGTGAGCTCCAACTGCAGTTTCACAATCTCCCTCTAAAATTTTTAGCACATTTCTTTCAGCTACTGCGCATTTGAAAGTATCAGGATCATTAATTTTATTTAATAATTTAATAATTTCCAGGTTATTTTCTTTGCATTGTGCAGAGATGACACCCTGTCCTGCGCTTGGAATTATTTCTTTTAGTAAAAATATTTGGGTTATCTCTTTTTCTAGATCTAATGATTTAATTCCTGCTAATGAAAGAATAATTGCATCATATAAACCTTCTTTAAGTTTTTTTAAACGAGTATCAACATTTCCTCTTATTAATTTACATGAAATATCTTCATTTAATCTTTTAATTTGAAATTCTCTTCTAAACGATGAGGTACCAATAATTGATTTTGATTTTAAATTCTCAAGTTTATTATGATCTCTACTTATTAAAATTTCTCTAGGATCGTTACGTTTTAAAAAAAAGTTTGATAATAAACCTTTAGTTTCATCAGCAGGCATATCTTTAAGTGCATGAACAGCTATATCTATATTTCCCGTTAAAAGTTCTAACTCTATATTTTTAGAAAATAATCCTTTTCCCCCTACGTCTGAAAGTCTTTTATTTTGTACTTGATCACCTTTTGTAACAATTCCTTTAATAACTATTTGATCATCTTTTAAATCAGAATTATCTAAAATTTTATTTTTTACATTTTGAGCGTAAATTAATGCTAATTTGCTATTTCTTGTGCCAATTATAATTTTTTCTTTTTTCATACTTGTAAACAGATTGTACTATTAATAGAAACTATTTGAATGAGCAAAAAACCAATAATTCTTGGAATAGAGACTAGCTGTGATGAAACAGCCGCATCAATTATAAGTGAAAATAATCAAGGAATCCCAATAATTTTATCAAATATCGTATCTAGTCAAGTTGAAGTGCACAAAGAATTTGGTGGTGTTGTACCAGAACTAGCAGCAAGAGCTCATATTAACAAAATTGATTGGATTGTTCAAAAAGCAATCGATGACAGTGGTATAAAAAAAGAGGCTATTGACGCTGTGGCTTCTACAGCTGGTCCAGGATTGATTGTTTGTTTGTCTGTTGGTTTAAGTTTTGGAAAATCATTTGCTTCAGCAATGAGCATACCCTTTATTTCGGTTAATCACTTAGAGGGACATGCTTTAAGTCCTAAGTTAAATTCAAAACTGGATTATCCATATCTATTATTATTAATTTCTGGGGGTCACTCTCAATATTTATCTGTTGGAGGAATTGGATCTTATAAAAGGTTGGGAACTACAATTGATGATGCGCTAGGTGAAGCATTTGATAAAACTGCAAAATTATTAGGGATTGAATTTCCTGGTGGTCCACAAATAGAAGTTTTAGCTAAAAAGGGAGATCCTAATAGATATCAATTACCCAAACCAATATTTAACAAGGGTGGTTGTAACCTTTCTTTTGCTGGATTGAAAACTGCAGTATTAAAAATAAGTAAAAACATTAAAAAAGAACAAGATAAGTTTGATATTGCTGCTTCTTTTCAAAAAACAATTTTGGATATTATGTATAAAAAGACAAAGAATGCTTTTGATGAATATGAAAAAAATAATAAGTTAGAGAATAAAATATTTGTTGTTGCTGGAGGGGTTGCGGCTAATAAAGAAATTAGAACCATGCTTGAAAATCTTTGTAGTGAAAATGAATATAAGCATATTTTTCCACCAATTAATTTATGTGGTGATAATGCAGCAATGATTGCAATGGTAGGACTAGAAAAATTTAAAATGAAAAAATTTAATGATTTGGACTATCCGGCAAAACCAAGATGGTCATTAGATGAAAATGCTGCTTATTTAAAAGGAGCTGGGGTAAAATTATAATGCAATATTGGCTAATAGAGTCAGTTAGTGTTATTTACCCACCTACTTCCATCAACCTCAACTAACATTTTACAATACTTTCCCACATAGAACTCTTGATTGAAGCCATTTAATAAATACTACTGCATATGACATCACATAGTACGATTTAATTTTTTATGTTAAAAGAGTGAATATGAAATTTTTATTAGCTTTTCTATATAGCTTATTTTTATGCTTGAATGCTCATGCAGGAAATAAAAACTTTTCTGGTTTTATGTTGTTTGGTTCACCTAATACAAATAATTTAGAACCAATCTCTCAAAAATACAAAGGTAAAACCCCTCAAATAAATTTAGACAATGGTAGTGATTTAACAATAGTTATATATTCACATGGAACCACTCGTCCTCAAAAAAAGGAAAATTGTACTAAATCTTATAATCAAATTCCAAAATCTTTAAAAATTTTGACAAAAATTGAAAATACATATTTTTATTACTTATGCTCTACAGCAATCGACGCAGGAACGACAGGCTCTTATATTTACAAAAGAAAAAAGGAAATTAATAAAATTTTAGATCAATTAATTGAAAAAAGTGTTAATCCACAAAATATTTTTTTAACCGGCTTTTCAGCAGGTGGATGGACATCCCTTATGATGATGGATGAAGTGGAAAAAAAATTCAATTCAGCAATAGTTTTTGCACCCGCATTTGCTGGACCAAGAAGTGAAACTAATAAATATCCTCATTGGAGAAAGGTGGAGCGTCCTAGGCAGGTTAAAAAAATGACTAAGGTAAAAGCTGTAAAGGCACTAATATTTGCTTATGAAGATGATGCATTTAATCGACCTAAAGAACTAAATTTTTTAAAAGAAAAATATCCTAACACTGTAGAACTAGTAGCTTATAAATGTGGTAAGGGACATGGTACAGCACATAATGACTGCAAGTTAAGTAAAACGAAAAAAATAATAAAAAATTATTTTCAAAACTCTAAATAAGTAAACATTGGAAAAACAAATAAATGCAATATTGGTTACTTAAATCAGAGCCAGATGTATGGTCAATCGACCAACAAAAAAAGGCTGGTTCAAAAGGTGCTCCTTGGGATGGGGTGAGAAACTATCAAGCTGCAAAAAATTTGAAATTAATGAATAAAGGAGATCTATGTTTCTTTTATCATTCAAATATTGGAAAAGAAATTGTTGGTATAGTAAAAGTAATAAGAGAGGCATATTTGGATAAAACTGATAAAACTGGTAGATTTGTTGCAATTACAGTTGGATTTGTAAAAAAACTTGATGAGCCTGTAGGCCTTGATAAAATCAAAAAAATCAAGAAATTAAGCCATTTATCTTTAATCAAACAAAGCAGATTATCTGTTATGCCAATAGATTCTAAAAGCTGGAAAATTTTAAATAAGATGGGTAAGATTTAACTCTAAAATATATTCATATGCCAAAGAAAAAAAGAAAAGCTAAAAAGGTATTCAGAAAGAAACAGAAAAAAACTAAAAAGGTATTCAGAAAGAAACAGAGAAAAGCAAAAAAAAGAACAGCTAAATCTAGTGAATCAACCGAAATAATAATTAAAACTAAACCAGAGTGGGTTAAGGCTGGGTTATCAAATAAGTCGGGTTATCAAAAAAAATATAATGACTCTATAAAAAATAATAATGACTTTTGGAAAAAAGAAGGAAAAAGAATAACGTGGATAAAGCCTTATAAAAAAATCAAAGATGTAAAATATAGTACAAAAGAAGTTAAAATTAATTGGTTTCAAGACGGAAGCTTAAATGCATCAGCTAATTGTATTGACAGACACTTAAAAGATAAGAAAGACAAAACTGCAATTATTTGGGTAGGAGATGACCCTAAGGACAATCAAAAAATTTCATACAAACAGCTTCATCAAAAAGTATCTAAAGCTGCAAACGGTTTAAAAAAACTTGGAATTCAAAAAGGTGATCGAGTTACTATTTATTTAACAATGATACCTGAACTTGCAATTTTGATGTTAGCTTGTGCAAGAATTGGAGCTGTTCATTCAATTATATTTGGGGGATTTTCTGCAGAGTCTATTTCTGGTAGAGTTAATGATTGCGAGTCAGAATATATAATTACTGCAGACGAGGGTGTTAGAGGAGGAAAAACTATTCCTCTTAAAGCAACAACAGATGAAGCGTTACTAAGTTGCCCAAATGTGAAAAAGTGTATTGTTGTTAAAAGAACAGGAAATGAAATTAGTTGGAATGATAATAGAGATGTTTGGTATAGTGACTTGATAAAAGATGTTTCTTCTCATTGTGAGCCAGAAGAAATGAATGCTGAAGACCCCTTGTTTATTCTTTATACCTCAGGTTCAACTGGAAAACCAAAAGGAGTGCTTCATACTACTGGTGGTTATATGGTTTATGCATCTATGACACATCAATACATTTTTAATTATAAACCAAAAGATATTTATTGGTGTACTGCTGACATTGGTTGGGTAACGGGACATAGTTATATTATCTATGGTCCACTTGCCAATGGTGCTACAACTATGATGTTTGAGGGTATACCAAATTATCCTGATAGCTCTCGATGGTGGCAAATAATCGATAAATATAAAGTAAATACATTTTATACTGCTCCAACTGCTATTAGGGCTCTAATGAGAGAGGGTGATGGACCAGTTAATAAAACTTCAAGAAAATCACTAAAACTTCTTGGTACCGTTGGTGAACCAATCAATCCAGAAGCTTGGATGTGGTATTATAAAACTGTTGGAAACTCTAAATGTCCAATAGTTGATACATGGTGGCAAACAGAAACTGGAGGAATAATGATAGCTCCTCAAACAGGTGCGATGCCTTTAAAACCAGGGTCGGCTACTAAGCCTTTTTATGGAGTAAAACCTGTTATTCTAAATAAAGATGGAAAAGAGATAAAGGGACCAGGGGAAGGAAGGCTCTGTATTGCTCAATCTTGGCCAGGCCAAATGAGAACTGTCTATGGTGATCATCAAAGATTTATAGATACTTATTTTTCTCAATTTAATGGAAAGTACTTTACAGGAGATGGCTGTAGAAGAGATAAGGATGGATATTACTGGATCACAGGAAGAGTTGATGATGTGATAATTGTATCTGGACACAACCTTGGTACAGCAGAAATTGAAAGTGCATTCGTCGCTCACCCTAAGGTAGCTGAGGCAGCTGTTGTGGGATATCCACATGATATAAA
>JACWEK010000019.1 GCA_014653535.1 Pelagibacterales bacterium SAG-MED43 | reverse complement strand
TCTTTAAAGATATAACTTGTCTCCATATTTATTATATCTCCAACAAAGCCTACTATTTTATCTTTTGATGTATTGTTAATTTTAGATTTAATAATCTTAAAAACCTCGTTCCAGCTAGCTTTTTCAAATTTTTTATTATATTTTATAAATGGAGTATCTAACCTTTGATTTGAAAGACCATCACAAGCATATCTCGTTTTATCTGATATCCATTCCTCATTGATATCCTCATTAATTATTGGTAATACTCTTTTTACTTCCCAGCCGTAAGTGTCAACTCTTATATTTGATCCTACACCATCCATTACGTCGATTGATTCAGTTTTTTTTAACTCCCATGGTCTTGCTTCGAAGACATATGGTTTAGATGTAAGTGCTCCAACTGGACAAAGATCAATTACATTTCCTGATAATTCTGATTGAACAGATTGCTCCAAGTATGTAGTGATTTGCATATCCTCACCTCTACCAATCGCTCCAATTTCTGGAACTCCTGCAATCTCGGTCGCAAATCTTACACATCTAGTACAGTGAATACATCTAGTCATTTGAGTTTTAATCAAAGGTCCCATGTTTTTTTCTGGAACAGATCTTTTATTTTCTTTAAATCGTGATTTATCAACTCCGTAAAACATAGATTGATCTTGAAGATCACACTCACCACCTTGATCACAAACTGGACAATCTAATGGATGATTTGCAAGCAAAAATTCCATTACACCTTTTCTTGCTTTCTCTACAAATTCTGTATTAGTTTTTATATTCATACCCTCTGCTGCTGGCATTGCGCAAGAAGCAATAGGTTTTGGAGATTTTTCCATTTCAACTAAGCACATTCTACAATTTCCAGCTATAGATAATTTTTCGTGATAGCAAAATCTTGGAATTTCTACTCCAGCTTTTTCACAAGCTTGAAGAACAGTTAAACCTTCTTCTACTTCTACGTCAATATCGTTTACTTTAATTTTAAGCATTTTTATCCAATAAGTGTTGATCAACTAAATATGGTATATTTTTTTCTTTTTTTACAATCGGATCAAATTTATTTCTTTTTTTAATTTCATCTGAAAAATGTCTTAGCAATCCTTGAACAGGCCAAGATGAACCTTCACCGAATGCACATATAGTATGACCAGCTATTTGATTTGTAACATCTCCCAACATATCAATTTCATCTCTGGATGCCTCACCTTTTGCCATTCGTTCTAACATTCTCCACATCCAGCCAGAGCCTTCTCTGCATGGTGTACATTGACCACAACTTTCATGTTTATAAAATCTAGCAATTCTTGCCATGCATTTAATTATGTCTTGATCTTTATTAATTACAACTACACCAGCTGTTCCTAGTCCACTTTTTTCGGCCATTAATGAGTCAAAATCCATAGTTAAAGTCTCACATTTTTCTTTAGGTATTAATGGCATTGATGAGCCACCAGGAATAACGGCTTGTAAATTATCCCAGCCACCCACCACTCCACCTGCGTGAATTTCTATTAATTCTTTCAAAGGAATATTCATTTCCTCTTCAACATTACATGGATTATTAACATTTCCAGAAATGCAAAAAATTTTTGTACCTGTATTTTTTTCTCGTCCTAATGAGGCAAACCACTTACCACTTCTTCTAAGAATTGTTGGAACTACTGCTATTGTCTCAACATTGTTAATTATGGTTGGACAACCATAAAGACCTATCAAAGCAGGAAAAGGTGGTTTTAATCTTGGCTGGCCTTTTTTACCCTCTATACTCTCAAGTAGCGCTGTTTCCTCCCCACAGATATATGCTCCTGCTCCATAATGAATATAAATATCTAAATCCCATCCTGTACCAGCTGCATTTTTACCAATTAAATTTTTTTCATATGCTTCGTCAATTGCAGCTTGAAGTTTTTGTCCGTCAATAAAATATTCTCCTCTTATATAAATGTAACAAACATGGGCTTGAACAGCATAAGAGGCTATCAAACATCCTTCAATTAATTTATGAGGTTCAAATCTAAGAATGTCTCTATCTTTACAAGTGCCTGGCTCGGACTCATCACCATTTATTACCAAATAGTGAGGCCTTGAACCAACTTCTTTAGGTGCAAACGACCACTTTAAGCCTGTTGGAAAACCAGCACCTCCTCTACCTCTTAATTGGGAGTCTTTAATTTCATTAATTATCCAATCTCTTCCTTTGTCAATAAGTTCTTTAGTATTAATCCAATCACCTCTTTTTTTAGATGAAGATAGATCAGGGCCTAAATCGTTGTATAAGTTTTGAAATATTCTATCCTGATCTTTAAGCATTTTTTAAATCCATAAGTGTTTTTCTGCTATTTTCAGGTTCATTATTTATTCTTCCTCTATAAGAACCTGGCTTAGGTGTTTCACCATTTAAAATTTTATCTAAAATTTTTAAAGTTTTACTTTTATCGAGATCTTCATAGTAGTCATCATTTATTTGCATCATTGGAGCATTAACGCAAGCACCTAAACATTCAACCTCCATCCAAGAACAACTTTTATCACTTGAAAGTTCAGACTCATTTTCTGAAATTTTTTCTTTACATGCTTCAACTAATTGATTTGCTCCTCTAATCATGCATGGTGTAGTTGTACAAACTTGAACGAAGTATTTGCCGACAGGCGCTAGATTATACATTGTGTAAAATGTAGCCACCTCATATACTTTAATATATGGCATATCTAAAAATTTTCCAATGTACTTCATTGCAGCTAGCGGTATCCAATTATTATTTTGTTTTTGGGCAATATAAAGTAGAGCCATAACAGCACTTTCTTGTTTGCCTTTAGGGTATTTAGAAATAATTTGATTAGCAGCTTCTAGTGAAGAAGAATTAAATTCAAAATTTTCAGGTTGATTTTTTGCTGGCCTTCTTAAACTCATCTATCAACCTCCCCAAATACAATGTCTAATGAACCTAATACAGCTGGAACATCTGCTAGCATATGACCTTTAATTAAGTAATCCATTGACTGTAAGTGTGAAAATCCTGGTGCTCTGATTTTACATTTATATGGTTTGCTTGATCCATCTGAGATTAAATATACTCCAAATTCTCCTTTAGGAGCTTCAACTGCAGTATAAATTTCATCTGATGAAACTCTATAACCTTCTGTAAATAATTTAAAATGATGAATTAAGGCTTCCATAGATTGTTTTAGCTCTTTTTTTGGTGGAGGGGTAATTTTACCATCCTGTGATTTGATTGGCCCTTTTTCCATTTTAGCAAGGCATTGTTTAATTATAGAAACACTTTCCTTCATTTCCTCAATTCTACATAAGTAACGATCGTAACAGTCTCCATTTTTTCCAATTGGTATTCTAAAATCTAGTTGATTATAACAATCATAAGGTTGTGATTTTCTTAAATCCCATGGCACACCTGATCCTCTTATCATTACTCCTGAAAATGAATAATCGAGAGCATCTTCTTTAGTGACAATTCCAATATCTACATTTCTCTGTTTAAAAATTCTATTATCAGTTAAAAGATTTTCCAAATCATTTATAATTTTTGGAAAAGATTCACAAAATTTTGCTATATCTTCTTCAAGTCCTGCTGGTAGATCTTGATGAACTCCACCAGCTCTAAAATAGTTTGCATGTAATCTAGATCCAGATGCTCGCTCATAAAAAGTCATTAATGTTTCACGTTCTTCAAATCCCCAAAGAGTTGGTGTAAGAGCACCCACATCTAGTGCTTGAGTTGTAACATTTAAAATATGACTAAGAATTCTTCCTATTTCACAAAATATAACTCGGATATATTGTGCTCTAGAGGGTACTTCAATTTTTAAAATTTTTTCAATAGCTAAAGCAAATGCGTGCTCTTGATTCATTGGAGCCACATAATCTAGCCTATCAAAATAAGGTACAGCTTGCATATATGTTTTATTTTCGATGAGTTTCTCTGTCCCTCGATGGAGTAAACCGATATGAGGGTCTGCTTTTTCAACTACTTCACCATCTAATTCTAATATCAATCGCAATACCCCATGCGCAGCTGGGTGCTGAGGTCCGAAGTTTAAATTAAGATTTTTAATTTTTTTTGTCATTATTATCATTTAGCTCTTTGATATATTTAGTACCTTCCCAAGGACTCTCGTAGTCAAAATTTCTATAGTTTTGTTCTAATTTCACAGGTTCGTTTACAACTTTTTTTTTGTCTTCACTATATCTGACCTCGGTATGCCCTGTTAAAGGAAAATCTTTTCTCAATGGATGACCCTCAAATCCATAATCAGTTAAAATTCTTCTTAAGTCTGGATGATCTTTAAAGTTAATACCATACATATCAAAAACTTCTCTTTCCATCCAATTTGCAGCAGGAAAGATTGATGTTAATGAATTTATGACTTCATTTTCATTAATACGATATCTTAAAATTATTCTCTGATTAAATTCATGACTTAAGAATAAATAAACTATTTTAAATCTTTGGATTTCCTCTGGATAATCAACTGCAGTAATATCTATTAACTGCCTAAATTTTGTATCCTTATTAGATTTTAAAAATAAAACAACATCTATCAAATCTACTTTATCTATATCTATATAAAGTTGATTGTGTTTAATTTCTGATTTATCGATTTTTGTTGTTAATTCAGAGTTAATCTTTTTTTCTAATTCACTTAAAGTTTTCATATAAATTATCTATTAATAGAACCTTTGTTTCTAATTTTTTTTTGTAGTTGAAGAATTCCATATAACAGTGCTTCTGCTGAAGGTGGGCAACCTGGCACATAAATATCTACAGGTACGATTCTATCACAACCTCTAACTACAGAATAAGAATAATGGTAATATCCACCGCCATTAGCACAACTGCCCATAGATATCACATATCTAGGTTCTGGCATTTGATCATAAACTTTTCTTAAAGCGGGAGCCATCTTATTAGTTAAAGTGCCAGCTACAATCATTACATCTGATTGTCTTGGCGAACCACGAGGTGCTGCACCAAATCTTTCTACATCATATCTTGGCATGGCAGTTTGCATCATTTCAACCGCACAACATGCTAAACCAAAAGTCATCCAATGAAGAGAGCCAGCTCTTGACCAGTTGATTAAATTATCCAAAGAGGTAGTTATAAAGCCGTTCTTACTGAAATCATCAGCTAACTTTTTAAACTCTTCAGGTACTTGATCTAATTTATTAATCATTTAAATATTTATTTATTCCCAGTCTAAAGCGCCCTTTTTCCACTCATATATAAATCCGATTGTTAATATAAATAAAAAAATCATCATTGATACAAAACCAAGTAAACCTATTTTTCCTAAAGATATCGCCCATGGAAAAAGAAATGCAATTTCTAAATCAAAAATTATAAAAAGAATTGCAACTAAATAAAATCTAACATCAAATTCCATTCTGGAGTCCTCAAATGGTTCAAATCCACATTCATAAGCAGATAATTTTTCTGGATCTGGGTTTTTTGGGGATAAAATATAATTAATTATAACAAACGCACAACTTAAGCCTAAAGCAATTATTAGGAATAAAATTATTGGTAAGTAATCTTTTAAAAATTCCGCAGTCATAATGTTAGTAATATTAAATCTTGAATAAGAAAATTCTGATAAGATTCATAATATACTTGTTTTTTTTATAAAATATAAGTTTTTATATCACAGTTAAACCGGTGTTTTTTATAGTATTTTTTTAACGTATTTATAGTGCAAATTGGTCACGTATTTTACGCTTTATTTGTTAGTAGAATTATAAAAATTGAGAATCATTATCATATAATGGCGGGAGTGAAGGGACTCGAACCCTCGACCTATCGCGTGACAGGCGATCGCTCTAACCAACTGAGCTACACCCCCACATATGACAATTTTGGTGGGCAGTAAAGGACTCGAACCTTTGACCCCCTCGGTGTAAACGAGATGCTCTACCAACTGAGCTAACCGCCCCAAAATATCGGTACTCTTACATCAAGGCGACTATAAAGTAAATTATTTATTATTGAATACTGGCTTGAGATTTGTCATCTTTTTTACTCAAATCAACCTCAACCCATTCTGTTCTTTTTAATTCTTTTGTTAATGCAATCTTTAAAACTTGATCAGCAAATTCTACAGGAGTTATCTTAATTTCATCGATAATTTTTTTGGGCATATCAACTAAATCTTTTTCATTTTCTTTTGGAATAACTACTTCTTTAATCCCAGCTCTGTGAGCTGCTAATAATTTCTCTTTTAATCCACCAATTGGAAGAACTTGACCTGTAATTGTTACCTCACCAGTCATTGCAACGTCTCTTCTAACTGGAATATTTGTTAGTGATGAAACAATTGATGTAACCATTCCAATTCCTGCTGAAGGGCCATCTTTTGGTGTAGCTCCTTCTGGAACATGTATATGAAAGTCTTTTTTTTCAAATAGAGGTGGAATTATTCCATATTCTAAACATTTTGATCTTACAAAAGATTTTGCTGCTTTTACTGACTCTTGCATTACATCTCCCAATTTTCCAGTAATTTGCATTCTACCCTTTCCTGGCATCGTAACAGTTTCAATCTTTAAAATTTCTCCACCATATTCAGTCCAAGCTAGTCCAGTGACTATTCCTACTTTGTTATCTGCCTCTAATTCACCAAATTTATATTTTGCAACTCCCAAAAAATCTGCAAGGTTTTTATTATTAATTTCAACTTCTTTTTTTTCACCTGCTACAACTTTCTTAACGACTTTTCTTGCAAGTTTTGAAATTTCCCTCTCAAGATTTCTTACACCTGACTCCTTAGTATAACTTCTAATTACCTCTTGAATAATATCACTTTCAAGCTTCATTTCATTCTGTTTAACACCATTATCTTTAATTTGTTTAGGTAATAAAAATTTGTTAGCTATATTAATTTTTTCATCTTCTGTATAACCAGCTAATCTAATAACTTCCATTCTATCCAATAGCGGAGGTAAAATATTTAGAGTATTTGCTGTAGTTACGAACATGACATCTGATAAATCGTAATCGACTTCTAGATAATGATCATTAAATGTTGTGTTTTGCTCTGGATCTAACGCCTCTAAAAGAGCCGACGAAGGATCACCTCTATAATCATTACCTATTTTATCAATTTCATCCAATAAGATTAAAGGATTTTTAGTACCAGCTTTTTTCATCATTTGAATTATTTTACCCGGTAAAGAACCAATATATGTTCTTCTATGACCACGGATTTCAGCCTCATCTCTCATTCCACCTACTGACATTCTTACAAATTCTCTATTGGTAGCTTTTGCAATTGATTTTCCTAGAGAGGTTTTTCCAACTCCTGGAGGGCCGACTAAACAAAGTATTGGACCTTTAATCTTATCCATTCTTTTTTGAACCGCTAAAAATTCAATTATTCTCTCTTTTACTTTTTCTAGACCAAAATGATCTTTATCTAAAACATCCAATGCTTTAGCTAGATCTATTGCAACCTCACTTTTCTTGTGCCACGGAAGTTCTACCATCCAATCTAAATAATTCCTGACAACTGTAGCCTCTGCAGACATAGGACTCATATTTTTTAATTTCTTTAACTCTTGAAGACATTTTTTTTCAACTTCTTTTGGCATTTTAGCCTTAATAATAGATTTATTTAAGCTAGTATTTTCATCTTTACCATCTTCTATTTCTCCTAATTCTTTTTGTATAGCCTTTAATTGTTCATTCAAATAATACTCTCTTTGAGTTTTTTCCATTTGAGTTTTTACTCTTCCCCTAATTCTTTTTTCAACACCAATGATGCTAGTTTCATTTTCCATTATTTTGATAATAGTATTTAATCTTTTCTTAACATCTGCAGTTTCAAATATTTGCTGCTTCTCTGAAATAGTTGCTGTTATATGAGAGGCTATATTATCAGCAATTTGAGAAGGTTCTTTAAGTTGTTTGATAGTATTTATAGTTTCGTTCGAAACTTTTTTGTTAATTGAAGTAAGCTTTTCTAGTCTTCTAATTGCAGTTGCAGCTAGTGGATAAAGATCTTCCTCTTTATTTATAATATCATTATAGGTAGAATATTCACATATAATAAATTTTTCATTATCCTTGAAATCTAAAATTTTAACTCTTTTAATTCCCTCAACTAAAACTTTAACTGTTCCATCAGGTAGTTTAAGCAATTGAAGAATGTTGCCTTCACATCCATACATAAAAACATCTGTTTTTTTTGGATCATCTATTTCAGAA
>JACWEK010000018.1 GCA_014653535.1 Pelagibacterales bacterium SAG-MED43 | reverse complement strand
TATTGGTTCACAAAAGATAAAATAACCACAATAGCAAACGTTCACAATTATTTAGATAACTTGCCTCAAATTGGCAAAGTATTGTCATTTTCATCAATTATCGAAGTTGCAACTCTATTAAATAATAATAAACCTCTAGGAACATTAGAAATGGGACTGCTATATTCAAAGATTCCAGATAGTATCAAGACTGATATAATTGACCCTTATATTTCAATTGAAGATAATGAAGCTCGTATAAGTTTAAGAATAATAGACTCTCAAAAAAACTTACGAAGAAATGATTTAATTAATAAGATAAATTTTGATCTTCAAAATGAGCTAGGAATAGAGAAGGATCAATATAAATTGGCAGGTGTATTAATTCTATTTAATAATTTACTTCAAAGTTTATTTAAATCTCAAATTTTAACTTTAGGGCTTGTGATGATTGGTATTTTTTTAATGTTTTTTATCTTATTTAAGAATATTAGACTATCTTTAATCGGTGTTGTGCCAAATTTTATTGCTGCCTTTTTTATATTGGGAATTATTGGTCTTTTAGGTATTCCACTTGATATGATGACAATAACAATTGCTGCAATTACAATTGGTATTGCGGTAGATAACAGTATTCATTATATTTACCGTTTTAAAGAAGAGTTCAGTAAAATTAAGGATTATAAAAAGACTTTAACTATATGTCATTCGACAGTAGGAGCTGCAATATTAAATACTTCAATTACAATTGTATTTGGTTTTTCAATTTTAGTTTTATCAAACTTTATTCCAACTATTTACTTTGGAGTTTTTACTGGCCTAGCAATGTTATTGGCTATGATTTCAGTTTTAACACTTCTTCCATCTCTGATATTAGTTTTTAAACCTTTTGGAAAATAATATATGTTAGGGGCCCTTGCAGACTTTTATGATGCAACTTCAATCATAGACATAATTTATTTGATAATTACAATTTTATCTCTAATTAAATGTTACAAAAAAGGTTTTGTTTTAAGTATCTTGTCTATGATGAAATGGTTGTTTGCATACGTTATTACTTTAATAATTTTTCCAAAAATTAAGCCATATTTAAAAAATACTATTGATAATGAATATGTTTTAGATGTAGGTTTGGGTATTACTATATTTGTTATTGTGGTCTTCTTGGTATTAATGATTAACAAAGGTATTAGTAAAAGTGTTAGATATACAGGAATTGGAAACCTAGACACTATGTTTGGATTCTTTTTTGGTTTTATAAGAGCTTATATAATTTCAGTATGTTTATTTTCAGGTATCCATATCGTGTATAATTATGATAAATGGCCAATAAATATAGATAAATCTTATACCTTTGCATATTTAGAGAAAGGTAGTAATTATCTTCTAAAAGAATTTCCAGATGAAAAAACATACAAAAATTCTAAAGAAAAAATTGAAGAGCTTTAATCCAAAATTAAAAGAGGAATGTGGTGTATTCGGTATAAGTAATGTAGAGGATGCTTCAGCTTTAACTGCTTTAGGTCTTCATGCTCTTCAGCATAGAGGCCAAGAAGGTTGTGGAATAGTTACTTTTGATGGTGAACAATATTACTCTGAAAAAAGATTTGGTTTAGTTGGAGACAATTTCAATAAGGAAAAAATTTTAAAAGGTCTTAAAGGGAATTATGCTATTGGTCATAATCGGTATAGTACTACTGGAAATAATACTTTAAGAAATATTCAACCTTTTTTTGCTGATACTAATGCTGGAGGAATTGGTGTTGCACATAATGGAAATTTAACTAACTCTATTAATTTAAGAAATAAACTGGTTGAAGATGGCGCCATTTTTTATACGACATCAGATACAGAAACTATTGTTCAATTAATTGCAAAATCTAAAAGAGTTAAAACTATTGATAAAGTGGTAGATGCTATTTTTCAAATACAAGGAGGCTATGCCCTAGTAATGTTGACTCAAAAATCATTAATAGGTGTTAGAGATCCATATGGTATTAGACCATTGATAATTGGAAAATTGAAAAATAGCTATGTTCTTGCCTCTGAAACTTGTGCATTAGATATTATAGGTGCAAAATTTGTAAGAGAAGTTGAAAATGGAGAAATTATATTAATTGAAAACGATAAGCTAGAAAGCATCAAGCCGTTTCCTCCTAAAAAAGTCAGACCTTGTGTTTTTGAATATATTTATTTTGCAAGGCCTGACAGTGTATTGGATGGTAAGACGGCATATGAGCATAGAAAAAAATTAGGAGAAGAGCTTGCAAAAGAAAATGATATTGACTGTGATATAATTGTACCTGTACCAGATAGTGGTAATGCAGCTGCTTTGGGATTTGCTCAATATTTAAGAAAAAATTTTGAACATGGTTTAATCAGAAACCATTATGTAGGAAGAACTTTTATTGAACCAAGTCAAAAAATTAGAAGTTTAGGTGTAAAATTAAAGTTAAATGCAAACAAAACAACTATTAAAAATAAAAAAATAATTTTAGTTGATGACTCATTGGTTAGAGGAACAACATCACATAAAATAGTCAAAATGTTATATGATGCTGGAGCAAAAGAGGTTCACGTAAAAATAGCTTGTCCAGAAATTAGATATCCTGATTTTTATGGTGTAGACACTCCTACAAGAAAAGAATTATTGGCAGCTAATAAATCAAATAATGAAATTTGCAAATATATTGGAGCAAAATCTTTAAAGTTTTTATCTATAGACGGAATGTATAGAGCAATTGGTTTTGAAAAAAGAAATGAAAATTATCCTCAGTTAACAGATCATTATTTTACAGGTGAATATCCTGTTAAACCAATTGATGAGTTGGGAGATAATAAAATAACCCAGTTATCGCTTCTAAATACTGTTTCAAATAATTAAAAATGAAAAAAGTAAATTGAATTTGTATGAAAGTTGAAACTAAGTAAAATTATCTTGTTTTAGATAAGATATTATTAAAATGAAAATGATCACAAAAAAAGAGCAAATTATTGCATATTTCAAATCTGGAATTAAAAAAGTTAAGGATTTTAAGATTGGAATTGAACATGAAAAGTTTTTATTTAATAAAAAAGATAATAAAAGAATAAGTTATTCAAAGATCAAAGAAATGTTTGCTGCTCTTTTGGAGTTTGGTTGGAACCCGATTTTTGAAAAAGGTAATATTATTGGTTTAAGCAATGGAAACAAAAATATATCTCTTGAACCAGGAAACCAAATAGAATTATCTGGTGAAAAATTAAACCATATTCATGAAGCCTGCGCAGAGTCACAAGATTATTTATTTGAATTAAGGCAAGTCACAAAAAAACTAGATATTAAAATTGTGAGTGCTGGGTTTGATCCTATTTCAAAGCTTAATCAAATTCCCAATAATCCAAAACAGCGCTACGCATTAATGACTAAAGATATGCCACTAGGTGGTGAGTTAAGTTTAGATATGATGTACCGAACTTGTGGAACACAATTAAATTTAGATTATGAGTCAGAAAATGATTTTATAAAAAAATTCAAAATTATAAATTCAATTGTTCCTATTTCGATTGCTTTATTTGCAAATTCTTCAATAGTAGAAAAAAAAAATAGTAACTATCTATCTTACAGATCAAAAGTTTGGCAAAATACATCACGTGGTGGATTACCAAAATTATTTTTTGAAGATTTAAATTTTGAAAAATATACTGATTTTGTTATGAATTTTCCTGTTTTGTTTATAAAAGAAAAAGAGCAATATATTTCAGGTAGAGGATATATTTTCAAAGATTTTATGGATGGAAAAATTGATGAAATTGATAATCGATTACCCAATGAGAGTGATTTAACCACTCACCTAAGCACAATATTTACAGAAAATAGATTAAAAAAATATTTAGAACTAAGATCGATGGATACATGTGGTTGGGATTGTTTATGTGCAGGTCCAGCTTTCTATACTGGAATACTATATGGAAACCTTGACGAAGCTTATGAATTGATTTCAAAATGGGATAAAGATAAAATAATAAATGCTTATCTTGAGGCTCCTTATAAAGGATTTAACACTCATTTAATGGGAAAAGATCTTCTTTATTGGGCTTCAAATTTATTAGATTTATCAAGAAAAGGTCTAGAAAATAGAGATATACTAAATAAAAGTGAAAAAAATGAAACTTTATTTTTAAATCACCTACAAAAAGTAATTGATAATAAAACTACTAATGCAGATCATATGATCAGTAAATTTTCTAAAAATGAAAATTTAAGTGAATTATATGATAAATAAAATTGTTGCCGTTCAAGGAAACCACCCTTCGAAACTAAACCCTATTACAGATACTAGTATTTTTCTTGCTAATGAGATTCAGATTAAAAAATATAAAATTTTTTACTATGAGCCTAAGAACTTATCAATAATCAATGAGAAAGTTATTGCCTCAGGATTTTTTGTTAAATTTGATTACTCAAAAAGAAAATTTTTTGTAATATTGAAAAAAAAAAAATTAGAATTAACAAAATGTAGCTTCATACTAATTCGTCAAGATCCTCCATTTAATCTAGAATATATTTCATCAACCTACATATTAGATACTATCAAAAATAAAATTAAAATTATTAACAATCCTACCTCAATTAGAAATGTATCTGAAAAACTTTATTCAGTAAGATATCAAAAGTATATGCCAAGTACTATTTTTACTCAAAATTTAAACGAAATTCAAAATTTTTTCAAAAGACATAAAAAGGTAATTATAAAGCCTATTCATAGTTATAGTGGTAATGATATTCATCTATTAAAAAAATTTAATTTAAAATTGGTAAATAAAATTATTAAAAAACATGATCATATAATGTGTCAAAAGTATTTATCTAAAATTAGTAAAGGAGATAAAAGAGTTTTTTTAATTAACGGAAAAGTTTGTGGGGCAATATCAAGAGTTCCTAAAAAAGGTTCTTTTCTAAGCAACATGAGTAAAGGTGCTAAACCAAAAAATACTCGATTAACAAAAATAGAAAATAAGATATCAAAGTTAATCGCTAAAGATCTAAAAAAAGAAAATATTTTTTTTGCAGGAATTGATTTTATTGACCAGAAACTAAACGGAGATATTAATGTTACTTCTCCAACAGGTCTAAAAACTTTATATGATTTATCAGGAATTAATCATGCAAAAACTTTTTGGAAAGAGTTAAAAGTATGAGATCATTATCTGACCAACAAAAAGGGTCATTATTAGCTTTTGTTGCAGTGATATTTATTACACCTGACAGTTTATTTATAAGGCTAGCTAGTGTTGATACATGGAGTTTGGTTTTTTATCGAGGAGTAATACCTTTTTTTACAGTCTTAATTGGAATGTTAATTATATATAAATTAAATTTTTTTAAGATGCTTTTAAATAGTGGGCATCATGGGTTAATTTATATTATTACCTTTTCGGTCACTAATATAACTTTTGTAGTTTCTATTCAAAACACTAATGTAGCAAATACATTGGTTATGATTGCAATGGCTCCTATGCTTTCAGCAATTTTAGGAGCAATTTTTTTAAAAGAAATGCCCAATAAAAAAACATGGATTGCAATCCTTATTACATTTTTAGCAGCTGTTTATATATTTTATGACTCGTTAAAATTAGGTAGTATCTATGGAGATATTCTGGGCTTTATTACAGCTCTTGGACTTGCGGTTGGAGCAGTAACAATCAGATCAGCTAAAAGAAAGAATTTGGTTCCAGCGGCTGTAGTAGGTAAACTATTTGTTGCTATATTTGCAATGTTTTTCATTGAATCTTATGTTTTAGCAGATCTTGACTTATTCATTATCCCTTTGATGTGTGTAATGTGCGTTGCAATACCATTTGTATTAGTGACAATCGCCCCAAGATTTATCCCAGCTGAAGAGGTAAACCTATTCTTTTTACTAGAGACTATTATTGGTCCATTTTGGGTTTGGATGGTTATTAGAGAGCAACCTAGTATAGAGACTATTCAGGGTGGAACAGTGATTATATTAACAATCGCGATTCACTCATTTCTTAAACTTAAAAAATCATAAATCCTTAAATACATTTAACTTGATTTAGCCACAAATCAGAAATAGATGTCGGGTCAAATGAATAAAGTATTAAAAAATTCTTGGGCACTTTTTTTAGGTATGGGTTTTTTAATGATGGCTTATGGATTTCAAGGTTCTTTACTTGGGGTAAGAGCTGTACAAGAAGATTTTAGTCTAACCGCAACAGGTTTTATGATGTCTGGCTATTTTGTTGGATATTTTGTTGGCGCTGCAACTATTCCAAATATAATTTCTAGGGTTGGTCATATTAGAGTTTTTGCTGCATTTGCCTCGTTAGCATCGTTGGTAATTTTGGTTCACTCTATAATAATTAACCCATTTATTTGGTTTTTACTAAGAGTATTAACTGGAATAAGTATGGTTTGTATCTACACAGTTGCAGAAAGTTGGTTAAATGACAGATCAAGTAATAAAAACAGAGGAAGCGTTTTATCAATATATATGGTCATACTTTATGGTGCAATGGGTATTGGTATGTTTTTATTAAACTTTAGTAGCCCTAAAAACTTTGAACCTTTTATATTAGTGTCAGTAATAACATCAGCAGCATTAATTCCTATCTTGTTAACCAAAAAAAAACCACCTACTTTTAAAAGAATTAAAGCTATGTCTTTGAAAAATCTTTATGAAGCATCACCATTTGGAATGGTGAGCTCTTTTTTTTATGGAACAATCCAGGCTGCATTATTTACTTTATTGGCAGTTTATGCAAAATCAATGAACTTTTCTATACTGCAAATATCGATTGTAACATTTTTATTAGCTATTTCTGGTGCAATTTCTCAGTTTCCGGTAGGAAAATTGTCTGACCTTTATGACAGAAGATTAGTAATAGTCATATCTACATTTGGTGCTGCAGTCTTTGCAATTTTTGCAATTTTGGTTTCACGTCAGATGTATCTACCAGAAGGTCTTGCTACTTCTAAAACATGGTTTTATATTTGTTTAATACTTTTTTCATTTTGTAGTTTACCAATGTTTTCATTAATTTTAGCTCATACAAATGATTATATCCCTAAAGAAAAATTTGTTGCAGCAGGTGCTGGGCTTCAATTTGTATTTGGATTAGGTGCAATGAGTGGTCCTTTTTTGTGTTCAATATTTATGGATGTAGTTGGTTCCAATGGATTTTTTATTTTTCTATTTTTCTTTCATACAATTATTGGGGTATTTGGAGTTTACAGAATGAAAGTTAGAAAAACGGTTGATAATCCAGACTCACAGTTTGTGGCGATGCCTCAGACTATCACACCAGCTGGAATTGAATTAAATCCTCAAACAGAACCAATCCAAGATCCTAAGCCAATTATGGAAACTACTTCAACAGAAAAAGTTATAATCTCTGAACAAACAGACTATAACAAAAATTAATTTTTTAAAACCTTATCAATTACTTTAGACATTTTTTCTAGAACTTGTTTTTTACTAAGTAAATCGCTTCGAATTAATATTGCATCTTTAACTTTAATTAATGGGCTATTTTTTCTTTTCTTATCTAAATTGGTTCTAATCCTTAAAGATTTTCTAACTTCTTTTAATTTTACCAATTTCTTAAGATCGAGCCACCTTCTATAGGCCGCCACCTCTAAATTGCACTTAAAGTAAAAAGCAACATCATATTTAGGATTTTTAGATAAAATTTTACTTGCAATATCCCTACCTTCAACACAAATTTTATTATTACTTTTAATATATTTCATTTGTAAATTATTCACTATTGTTCGAACTCTTTTATCTTTAGCAAGCACAGCTACATGATTTGAAATTTCCTCTGAGTGCAGCATTTGTTTAGAAATTACTTTATAAGAAGCTTTTTTAAATTTCCTCTTTAAAAAAGTAATAATATTTTTAGGTTTATGCTGAATGATTAACTTACTACAATATCTATATAGCAGACCTGAATTAATTAGTAAAAGTTTATACTTTTTTGAAACTAACTTTGCCGCTGTACTTTTTCCACTTGCAGACTCGCCATCACAAGCAATAATTAACTTTTTAAATTTAGCCATAAGATTTAATAGACTATTTTTTAAAAAATAACAATTTCTAGTTGAACTCAATTTGAACAAGTGTCTACAAAATTAAAGATACAGTTGAAAATATCAAATTTATTTGATCAAATAAATTTTTAAAAAAATGCCTTTAAAAAATAAAAAAAAGAGAGAGAGATACAAATCTCAAATAAAATCATCTAACTTGTCAAAGTTAGCGTCTATTACAACCAACTCATTAAGTAATGTTTATTCAAAATATAAAAAAAACCTTGAAAAGAAAAAAATTAAAGAAATAAAATTAAAGAAACTAGAAGATAAAAATGAAATTATTAGAGAAAAAAAAGAACTCAAAATTTTAGAAGAAAAACTTCAAAAAGAAAATAGTAAAATAAACTTTAAAGAACAAGAAATTAGATTAAGGGAAAAAGAACTCAAAATTAAAGAAGAGTCACTTAAAGTAGAAAACAAAAGATTAATAAAAAAAGATGAGTATTTAGGGCAAATTGATAAAGATTTAAGAGCGAAAGAAAAAGAACTTAAGCTCAAAGGGGAAGAACAAAATAGAAAAGATATTGATCTAAAAATTAGGGAAGATGAACAAAATAATAAAGATTTAAAGGAAAAAAAGAAAAAAGAAAAATTTTTAAAGGAAATAAGAGAAGAAGAAAAGAAAAAAAACGATATTGAAAATATAAGAATGAAAGAATGGGAAGAAAAATTTGATCAAGCAAAAAAAATCAAGGAACAAGAAGAAATAAGAAGAGAAGAAAAATTAAAAGAAAGAGAACTTAGAAAATTTAAATCAGATGAGAATAAAGATTTAGAATCAACTTTTTCAACTTCATTAAAAAATTTTGATATAGATAAAACTTCTGAAAATTAAGTTTGAATAAAGAAAACGCAAGTAAACTCTGGAAAATGATACAGGAAGCTGGCGATTATTTGAAAGGTCAATTACCTAATCACCCTAATCATCCTAAAGGAAGAAACCCGTATGCTCATGTTGCTTTATGTGTAAAAGATAATTTTAGTTCAAGTTATAAAGATATTCCTGATGAAAAATTCAATGAAGTAATAGAATACATTGAATTTTTAAAACATAATCCTAGTTAGAATTTTAGGTATTTTATTGCTTAGGAAAATAATCCTTCAAAACTCCTTCTCGATAAACATCAGCAGTACAACAATGCAGTCCACCACCAAAGGCATATGCGTCTCTAAGTTCTATAGGAATTACTTCCATTCCTAGTTTATCAAGTTGTTCTGCTTGATAAATTTCACTTTTTTCAACACAAACTGTTTTAGGATCTAAAACGAGTATGTTCATTGATAGCCAAGTTGAAGAATAGCAAAGTGGTGGTGGTTCATTATGTGCTGGTTGCGCACTATCAATAATTTTCCATCCATTGTTTTCAAATATTTTTCTTTGTTCTTTAGGTAGCCTTCTTTGTGGGTTGTTAATAATTAAACCCTCTTTAATTGGTGTAAATGTTGCATCTATATGAATTGGATAAGGATCACCAGGAAAGTTAACAGTATGAACTCTGTGATCTTTATAATGCCTTCTTAACCAGTCGATTCCTTTTAAATTTGTTGTAAATCCGTGTTGCACTACCAGATCTTTTCCAAATCTAAGTACGTCTGCTGCATCAAATAATGGTTCTTCTTCTGTGGTTACAAAATATTTTTGTTCTGTCCATTCTAATCTTTTTTTAATACCAAT
>JACWEK010000017.1 GCA_014653535.1 Pelagibacterales bacterium SAG-MED43 | reverse complement strand
TGCAATGCAAGCTGGTTCAATTGATATAGCTTTTAGCGCAGGAATAGTTCCTTTTGCAAAAATAGTTAGCTCTGGTTCGAATATTAAAATGTTAGGTGTGTCTGCTTTTTATCAAATGAATGGAACAGATTGTATAGTAGGTAAAAAAAGTGGAATAAATTCTAACAATGCAAATCTTCTAGAAGGTAAAAGTGTAGCCTTACCAAGAAATACTATGGCAGAATATGTTTTTACAGTCTCTATGATAAAGTTAGGAGTAGATACAAATAAAATTAATATTATAGATCCAGATTATCAGAAAGTTGCAAAATTATTAAAAAAAAATAAAGTTGATATGGTTTGTACTTTTGGGAGTAAAAATCTTTCACAAGCTAAAAAATATGGAAGACCTTTATTAAGCAGAACTGAAAAATATAATTTTAATATAAGAGGTGTAGACGGAATATTTGTAACTGAAAGTTATTTATCTAACAATAAGGATCTTGTATCAAAATTCTTAGAAATTACACATAAAGCAAATAGCAAGTTTAATAGCAATTCCTCAAATATTAACGTTATTGCAAAAGAATCATCTATGTCGGTTTCTGATGCAACAGCAACTATGAGGACATTATCTTATCCGACTGCTAATGAACAAAAAAAATATTTGCAAGGGGAGGACTTTTTATACTTAGTAGAGTCAATGTCACAAATGTTTGGAGGCTCAAAGAGTCAATTTGTTAGTAGCATTGATACATCTTTACTGGGAAAAAATATAAAAATAGCAAAGAAGGACCCTAAACCTAAAAAGAAAAAACCAAAGATTAGTATTGATGATAACAAAGTTGTACCTGCCGCTTCTGGTACAGGATTTTTTGTATCAAACACTGGACATATAATTACTAATCATCACGTAATAGAAGGTTGTGACAACAATAAAGTTTCATTTAAAGGTAAAGAAATAGACTCTGATGTTTTAGCGATTGATAAAATGAATGATCTAGCAATTTTAAAAACAAACATAAGACCTTCAAAAGTTTATCCTGTCGCAAACCAGGATGCTTCTTTATTAGAAGATATTATTATAGCAGGATATCCACTTGGTAAAAAAGTAAGCGCAGCAATTAAAACTTCTAAAGGAAGCGTTACAGCTTTAGCAGGATATGGAGATAATTATTCAGAATTTCAAACAGATGCCGCACTTAACCAAGGTAACAGTGGAGGGCCTATTATGAATCAAAAAGGAAACGTTGTTGGAGTTGCAGTTGCAAATTATGGTAAAAAGCAAGGAGTAGAAAGTTTTAACTTTGGTATTAAATCTTCAACATTGAAAACATTTGCAAGCGCTAATGGTCTTACATTTTTACCACCTAATAACAGAGATCTATCTAATAAAGATTTAGGAAAATTAATTACAGAAGGAACAGTATATCTAGAATGCTTTATGACTGTTGCAAAAATAAAAAGAATGATCGCAGAGGCAGAAAATAGAAAAGCATTTTTTACAGAGTATCAATAAACGACTACTTGATTTAGCAACAATCTCGCAACACTTATTGTTGCAAAATAAAATTTTGTATAAATATTTTTGATTAAAAAGTAAGTGAAGTGGTGCCCCCGCACGGATTCGAACCGCGGACCTATTGATTACAAATCAATTGCTCTACCAGCTGAGCTACAAGGGCAGTTAAAGGTCTTATAGATAAAATATATGATTTATCAATATTAAATATGGATAACATTTGTGTATTTATTTGTAATGCAACTATATTTATACTTTATAGTAGAATTAAAAAACAATTTATTTAATTAGATGTAATGGATAATTTAAAGAATATTAAAAAATTTTGGAATAAGAAAAAAGTTTTTATTACAGGTCATACTGGATTTAAAGGTGCATGGTTATGTGTAATTTTGAATTATTTAAATTCTTCAATTTATGGCTATTCACTTGAGCCAAAAAAAAATAGTCTTTTTAATAAAACAAAAATTAAAAAAGATATAAGCTCAAATACATATGCAGATATAAATAATTTACAAAGATTAAAACAAAAAATTCATAAATATAAACCAGAAATTTTATTTCATCTTGCAGCGCAACCTCTGGTAATAGAGTCATATTATAAACCTCTAGATACTTTTAAAACAAACATGATGGGAACTTTAAATGTTCTTGAATGTATAAGAGGTGTTAACAGCTTAAAATCTGTAGTGATTATAACTTCGGATAAGGTTTATAAAATTAATAAAAAAAATAATAATTATAAAGAACAAGATAGCCTGGGTGGAGATGATCCTTATAGCGGATCTAAAGCTGCATCTGAAATTATTGTTAATAGTTATATTAAGTCATTTTTTAAAAATAATTTTCTTAAAAATAGAGTTTCTACAGCTAGAGCTGGAAATGTTATTGGTGGAGGTGATTTTTCAAAAAATAGATTAATGCCTGATATTATTAAAGCAATTAATACAAAAAAAACTGTTGTAATTAGAAATGCGAATTTTGTTAGGCCGTGGCAACATATTTTAGATCCATTGAGTGGATACTTAACTTTAGCAAAAAAACAGTATGAAAATAAAATTAATAACAAATATGCTTTCTGGAATTTTGGTCCTGATAGTAAAAATTTTAAAAAAGTGATAGAAATTGTTAAATATACAAAAAAATTAGAAAATTTTAAATTTCAAAACCTAAGTTTGAATAACTTCAATGAAACAAATGTTTTAAAATTAAATAGTTCAAAAGCAAAAAAAGAACTAAAATGGTTTCCTAAGTGGGATTTAAATAAATCTATATCAAAAACTATTGAATGGAATAGTCTTAACAATAAAGGCATTTCGGCAAGAGACATATGCGAAAAACAATTTTTAATGTATATAAATAATAAATGAAATTAATCTCAATTTGCATTCCTGTTTACAATGAAGAAACAAATGTAATTAATACATACAATGTGGTTAAAAATTTATTTGAAAAAAAATTAAATAATTATCAATTTGAAATAATTTTTACTGACAATCATAGTTACGATCAAACTGAAAAATTAATTACTGAACTTTGCTCTAATGACAAAAGAGTAAAATACATTAGATTCAGAGCAAATTTACAATATGATAAATCTATATTGGAGGGTTACAAAAATTCAAACGGGGATGCTGCAATAGTACTGAATTGTGATTTGCAAGATCCACCTGAACTTATAGAAACATTTATCAGTAAGTGGGAGGAAGGACATGACTTAGTTTTTGGAATAGTCAATAGTAGACAAGAAAATAAAATAATAAATTCGTTTAGAAAATTATTTTATTATATAATGAACACAAACACTGAAATTAAATATCCATTAAATGCTCATGACTTTAGACTTTTAGACAGGAAGGTAATTAGCTCTCTAAAAGAAGTTAATAACCTTTTTCCGTATGTTAGAGGACTTACATATTCACTCGCAAAAAAGCCCACTGGTGTTGAGTATAATAGATATGAGAGAAATAAAGGAAAAAGTAAATTTGGATTTTATAAGAGTTTTACCTATGCTATTAACGCGTTTATTGAAGAAACATTTTTATTCACAAAGATTTTTAGAAGATTGACATTATTTCTGTCAGCTGGTTTGCTAGTATTTTCGTTAATTAATATTGTAAATAAATTCTCAATTTTATCTTTTTTTAATCATTTATTATTATCTTTATTAATATTTATATGTATATTTTTAGTATTTATTTGTGAATATTGTACAAGAATTTATTTTGAATTAAAAAAAACAGAGAGAGTAATTTTCGAAAAAAAGATAAACTTTTAATGATAGAATCTAAACTAATCTTAATTAAAAAAATTTTTCATTGAAGAAGATAAGTTATTTCTTAATTAATTTTATTAATCTATAATTTATTAAATGAAAAATATCGAAAAAATTATTATCAATTGTCAAATTTGTAAAAAAAAGTTATCAAAACTTTTTTCTTTAGGTAAACACCCTTTGTGTGACGATCTTGTCAAAATAAATTCAAAAAAAATAAATTTTCTCTATCCTATTGATCTTAAGTTTTGTGAAAATTGTTTGATTGTATTCCAGAAATTTCAAATTAAAAATGATGTATTGTTTCCTAAAAATTATCATTATAGAGCTAAATTTACAGAGGATGTAATTAATGGTCAAAAATCTTTAGTGAATTCAATTATAAAAAAATATGGAAGTTTAAAAAATAAAAAAATACTAGATGTGGGTTGTAATGATGGAACTTTGTTGAATTTGTTTAAAGCTAAAAAAGCCAAAACTTTAGGAATTGAACCAACAGATGCTTTCAAAGAAACAAAAAAAAACCATAGAGTAATAAATAATTTTTTTAATTATGAAACTGGAAAAAAGATAAATTTTTTTTTTAAAAATATTGATTATATAACTTTTACAAATGTATTTGCGCATATTAATAATTTAGATGAAACTATAAAAACATTGAAATTTTTAATATCAAAAAAAACTAAAATAATTATTGAAAATCATTATTTAGGTTCAGTAATTGAAAAAAATCAAATTGATACATTTTATCATGAGCATCCTAGAACTTATTCATTTAAGTCACTGTTTAATATTTCAAAAAGATTAAATCTAAATATTGAACATTTTGAATTTCCTAAGAGATATGGAGGCAATATAAGAGTATTTATGGGCAAAAATTCTAATAAAAAAAACTTAGATGTTATTTTTAAAAAAGAAAAAAATTTTTATAAAGATTTATTAAAAATTAAAAAAAAATTAAATGTTTGGAAATTAAAAAAAAAGAAGACTATAAATCAAACAATTAAAAAACACGGCCCATTGCCTGCTAAAGCTTTTCCAGGAAGAGCTGCTATTTTAGTCAAGCTTTTAAATTTAAATAAAAGTCATGTTTTTGCTACATTTGAAAAACCAAATTCAAAAAAAATTGGACATTATATTCCTGGCACAAAAATCTCTATTCTATCTGATAAAAACTTAAGAAAAAACATAGTTAAAGAAAAACCAATTATCAATTTAGCTTGGCATATTGAAAAAGAAATAAAAGGTTACCTAAAATCTAAAAAAATTCAAAATCAAATAATAAACATTATTGATAAAAAAGATTTTAAATAAATGTAAAAATAACCAGTTATAGTTATAAAAGCTCTGAAAATTTAAAAAAGATGATTAGATATTTTTTACTCACAACTTTGATTAAGAAACTTGATATCAATTATGAAATAAAATATTTAGAATTAAATTATAGATTTTTAAAATAAAATGAAAATAATTATTTTATGTGGTGGTTTTGGGACAAGACTAGGTAATGAAACAAAAAAAACTCCGAAACCCATGATTAGAATAAATGGAAAACCATTGATTGAATGGATTATTAAGATTTATGTAAAATATGGTTTTAAAGATTTTATTCTATTAACAGGATATAAACATAAAGTTATTGAAAATTATTTTAAAAAGAAAAAATTTAAAAATAACATCACTGTTAAATTTATAAATACTGGATTAAAAACAAATACAGGTGGTAGAGTTTTAAAAATTAAATCTTTATTTGATAAAAATGAAGATTTTATGTTAACATACGGAGATGGTATTTCATCTGTTAATATTAAGAATTTATTAAAAATTCATAAACAAAAATTAAATATAGCAACTATAACTGCAGTAAGACCTCCCGCTAGATTTGGTGAAGTTCACTTTGAAAAAAATTCATTAAAAGTTAAAAAATTTTCAGAAAAACCGAAAACTAACTCTGGATGGATCAATGGGGGTTTCATGGTTTTTAATTCGAAAGTTTTCAATTATTTCCGAAAAAAAAATGAAATACTAGAATATCATATCTTAAAAAGATTAACTTTAAAAAAAAAACTTTTTGCAATAAAGCACAAAGGTATTTGGCAATGTTGCGATACACCTAGAGATAAAGTTCAGATCGCACAAATTTTAAAAAAAAAATTAATCAAATTTTAATATTTTTATTTTTTATTTTTAAAATAGTTTAAGTAATGAAAAACAATTGCTGCACTATTGGATATATTTAAGCTTTCAATTTTTTTATTGATATCGATCTTGACTAAAAAGTCAGCATATTTAGATGTATGCTCATGCATTCCAGATCCTTCCGAACCAAATAAAAGAATATTATTTCCTTTCCATTCAATATTTGTAAAGTCTTTATCTCCACCTCCATCAAATCCATAAACCCAAAAATTTTTCTCTTTCAGATTTTTAAGAGTTGAATTAATGTTAGATACTTCAAATATATTGATATATTCCATTGCTCCACTTGCAGCTTTAAACATTAATTTACTTTCACTTGGAAAATATCTTTCTTTAATTATTATTCCATCAATATCAAATGAAGCTGCACTTCGGATCAAGGAGCCAATATTTCTTGGATCTGTTACACTGTCTAGACATGCAAAAGTAATATCGTTTTTTTTTTGAATATAATCTTTTAAAATTGGTTTTTCTAAATGTTCAATTTCAGCAACGTATCCTTGGTGCAGTAAATTTTCTTTTGTCGAATATTTGTCTAATTCTTTTTTAGTTTTAAAATAAACCTTCACATCTTCAAGAAGGTTTTTTTTTGGGTTTTTTCTATGAACATTTTTTTTACTTTCTTCAGTTAAAAATACTCTTAAAACTTTTCTTTTTGGATTTTTAAGAGCCTCAATAACAGCATGTTGTCCAACAATAAAAAAAGTTGATTTATTCATAAATTATTACCAGTTTTACTACGTTTTTCTCATATTTTCTTAATAATTCTCATATTGCATTTGTATAAATAAAATATATAAAACGCGTGTTGTTTGAAGCTTTATTGAACAGGGGACACTTCCCCAAATGAGGAGGGGTTCCAGAGCGGTCAAATGGGGCGGGCTGTAAACCCGTTGACTTCGGTCTTCGAAAGTTCGAATCTTTCCCCCTCCACCATTCAATATAACTTTAAATAATACTGGAGTGTTACTCTTGGGGTTGTGCGGGTGTAGTTCAATGGTAGAACGCTAGCCTTCCAAGCTGGATGTAAGGGTTCGATTCCCTTTACCCGCTCCAAGAATAAAAATTATTAAAAAAAGAAATGTGAGGAATAAAAGTAATGTCAAAAGAAAAATTTGTTAGAAATAAACCGCATTGTAATATAGGTACAATCGGACATGTCGATCATGGTAAAACCACTTTAACAGCTGCTATAACAAAAGTTTTAGCTGAAGCAAGTGGGGGTAAATCTGTTGCTTATGATGAAATTGATAAAGCTCCCGAGGAAAAAGAGAGAGGTATTACAATTTCAACTGCCCATGTTGAATATGAAACCGAAAAAAGACATTATGCCCATGTAGATTGCCCCGGCCATGCTGATTATGTAAAAAATATGATTACAGGTGCAGCTCAAATGGATGGAGCTATTTTAGTTGTTAATGCTGCTGATGGACCTATGCCTCAAACAAGAGAGCATATTCTTTTAGCAAGGCAGGTAGGTGTTCCAGCTATTGTTGTTTATCTGAATAAAGTAGATCAAGTTGATGATAAAGAAATGATTGAACTTGTTGAGGAAGAAATTAAAGAATTATTAACTTCATATAAATTTCCTGGTGACAAAACTCCAATTGCAAAAGGTTCTGCACTTGCAGCTGTTGAAGGAAAAGATGATGAAATTGGTAAAAATTCGATTTTAGAATTAATGAAAAATGTTGATGAACATATTCCTCAACCTGACAGACCAAAAGATAAAGACTTCTTAATGCCTGTAGAGGATGTATTTTCTATTTCTGGAAGAGGTACGGTTGCAACTGGAAGAGTAGAGTCAGGTGTACTTAAAACTGGTGATGAAATTGAAATTGTTGGTATTAGAGATACAAAAAAATCTGTTTGTACAGGAGTTGAAATGTTTAGAAAACTTTTAGACTCTGGTGAGGCAGGAGATAATGTTGGTGTTCTTTTAAGAGGCGTAGAAAGAGACGATATTGAAAGAGGTCAAGTTCTTTGTAAACCTGGTTCAGTAACACCGCATACTAAATTTGAAGCTCAAGCTTATGTACTTAAAAAAGAAGAGGGTGGAAGACATACACCTTTTTTTACTAAGTACAGACCTCAGTTTTATTTCAGAACAACTGACGTTACAGGAGAGGTTGAATTACCTGCGGGGACTGAAATGGTTATGCCAGGTGATGATGCTAAATTTACGGTTAAGCTAATAACTCCAATTGCGATGTCAGAAAAACTGAATTTTGCAATTAGAGAAGGTGGTAGAACTGTAGGGGCTGGAGTAGTAACAAAAATTATAGAGTAAACTCTATATAGGAGTGTAGCTCAATTGGTAGAGCGCCGGTCTCCAAAACCGGAGGCTGAGGGTTCGAGTCCCTCCGCTCCTGCCAATTAAGTTGCTTAACTAAATATGAAAAACCCGATTAAATTTATACAAGAAGTAAAACAAGAAGCTTTTAAAGTTACATGGCCTACATGGAAAGAAACTTTGCAGGGTGCTTTAATGGTATTTGCCATGGCTGTTGTAATGTCTTTATTTTTTCTTCTTTTAGATCAAGTATTAAAGTTTTTCTTAGAAATATTACTTAAAGTGAGCATTTAATGAAAAATTGGTACATAGTTCAATCTCATTCAAGTTTTGAAAATAAAGTCGCTGGGTTAATCAAAGAAGAAGCTGAGAAAGCTAAAATATCAGAAAAATTTGAGGAAATAGTTGTTCCTACTCATGATGTTACTGAGGTAAAAAGAGGAAAAAGAATTCAGAGAAAAAAAAAATATTTTCCCGGATATGTTTTGATTAAGAGTGAAATGGATAATAATATTTATCATATGATTAAAAGTATTAAAAGAGTAAGTGGTTTTTTGGGCACAAAAGGTATGCCTGTTCCAGTTTCAGATAAAGAAATTGAGAAAATATTAGGTCAAATAAAAGATGGTGTGGCTCAACCAAAATCTGGTATAGAATATAGCGTTGGAGAAAAAGTTCAGGTTGTTGACGGACCTTTTGCATCTTTCAGCGGAATGGTAGAGGGGATTGATGAAGAAAAGTCTAGACTTAAGGTTTCAGTTTCTATATTTGGACGTCCAACACCTGTAGAATTAGAATATAATCAAGTGGAGAAAACAAGTTAATGGCTGCAAAAAAAGAAATTAGTGGATTTATTAAATTACAGATCAAAGGTGGTCAAGCCAATCCAGCCCCACCAGTTGGACCTGCATTAGGACAGCGAGGTGTTAATATTATGGAATTCTGTAAAGCATTTAATGACAAAACAAAATCGATGGCAGGAAAACCTGTGCCAGTTGAGATCACAGTTTATAAAGATAAAAAATTTGATTTTAAGATTAAATCTCCCCCAGCATCCTTCTTTATAAGAGAAGCAGCCAAGTTAAAGAGTGGATCTAAAGAACCTGGTAGAAATATCGTCGCTTCAATTACAAAAAAACAAGCAGAAGAAATTGCTAAACAAAAAATGAATGATTTAAATGCATTAGATTTAGATCAAGCTGTAAAGATTATTTCAGGATCTGCTAGATCAATGGGAATTGAGGTTAAAGAATAATGGCATCAAAAAGATTTAAAAAACTACCTGAAAAAACAAAAGATTTAAGTCCAGAAATTATTGAGAAGACTTTACCTAAAGTTAAGAAAAACTGCACAACTAAATTTGATGAATCAGTAGATTTAAGTTTTTTAATAAACAATAAACAAAAAAAAAAATGAAATAAATATTAGAACTGTTGTGAATTTGCCTGGTGGAACTGGTAAAAATGTAAAGGTTGCAGTTGTTTGTGAAGACAGTAAAGCTCAAGAAGCAAAAGATGCAGGCGCGGATATAGTTGGAAGTGATGAATTTATTGAAAAGATTAAAGGTGGTGAACTTAATTTTGAAAAGTTGATTTGCACACCAGCAATGATGATTAAACTTTCTAAGTTGGGAAAAGTTTTAGGACCTAAAGGATTAATGCCCAATCCGAAACTTGGTTCAGTATCTGAAAATGTCAAAGAAGCCGTAAGTAATGCCAAATCAGGACAAGTAGAAATAAGAAATGATAAAGACGGTAACATTGGTGTAAGTATTGGAAAAAAATCTTTTAGTGACGATCAGTTAATAAAAAATTATAATGCTATACTTGATGCATTAGAAAAAGAAAAATCAAACAACACCATAAAAGGTGACCTAGTGAAAAATACTTTTATCACTTCAACAATGGGTGTCTCTTATAAGCTTAAATTAGGTAAGGTGATTTAATTTTATGATGAATAAAGAACAAAAAAAAACTTATATAACTGATATGTTAAATCAGTTTGAAAATAGTAAAGCAGTAATGGTTACTCATTATCAAGGTTTAACTATGCCTCAATTAGACGAACTAAGATCTAAAATGAGAGAACATGGAATAGTTTTTAAAATAACAAAAAACAGAATTACAAAATTAGCTTTCTCAGCTTCTTCTTTGATTAACCCAGCGACTTTATTTTCAAAACTTGAATGAGATTGAACTATGTACCAATTTTTCATTAAATGC
>JACWEK010000016.1 GCA_014653535.1 Pelagibacterales bacterium SAG-MED43 | reverse complement strand
ATCTTGTCGTGAAAAGTTTTTATCAAGTAAAATTTGTAAAATTTTATTTACATAATTTATATTTTTATTTTTTTCATTGGCTATAAGTATAAATTTAGAAATTTTTCTTCTCTTTAAAGAATTTGTTATTTTTGAGACCATCTTATTAGGAACATTTTTATCAATGACTAAAAGACATTTATTAAAAATAATTGAATTTTTAATTAAGTAAGAATTCAAATTCCTAATCAAATTTGAACCAATAAAAATTGGATAATTTTCTAATTTGGTTTTTACTTTTAATTTAATGGGCTTCATAAATTTTAGTTATAGCTTTAACAATTTCACTTTTTGAGAGATTTTCACATTTTATTTTATACATAGCTTTTGAATAAATAATAGATCGTTTTTTTATAAGTTCTTCAATTTCACTTTTAGACAATTTATGTGCAATAGGTCTTTTTTTGCTACCTTTAATTCTATCAACCAATGTTTTAGTATCCCAATTTAACCAAAATGAAATATGATTATCTAGAACTTCTTTTTTAATCTTAGTGTTCAAGAAAGCACCACCTCCTAGTGAAATTACAGTGTTTTTCTTTTTTAAAGACTTAAGTGTTATAATTTCTTCAATCTTTCTAAAGTAACTTTCTCCTTGGTTTTCAAAAATTTTTGAAATATTTATTCCTATTTTTTTTTCAATTTCAGAGTCCACATCAATAAAATCAATATTAAGTTTTTTTGATACTAATAAGCCAATTGATGACTTACCAGAACCCATCATGCCTAAAAAAACTAAATTTTCTTTTGAATTCATAAGTTTCTGTATTGAAAAAACACAATTATGTCTTAATTTGATTTTAACCAACGTTATATGCAATTTACTAGAAATACAAGAACAAGCAGAAGTGCTACCAGTTTAATTATAAAGCTAGGCTTAGTTTTATTTTTATTTCTTGGAGCAATTTTTCTTTTAAGTAAAGTAGATTTTCCAGCACCAAAAAAAGAAATAGAAAAAATTATTCCTAATGAAAATTTCAAAATTGTTAAATAGTAAATATTTATCAATTATTTTAATTATTTGTTTGATTGCTTTTAATGTTCAAGCTGAAGATGAGCCAATTGACATATGGAATATTAATCAAAA
Source organism: Pelagibacterales bacterium SAG-MED43 (assembly GCA_014653535.1). Taxonomy (GTDB): domain Bacteria; phylum Pseudomonadota; class Alphaproteobacteria; order Pelagibacterales; family Pelagibacteraceae; genus Pelagibacter. The sequence continues at coordinate 9,756 of JACWEK010000016.1, read as the reverse complement.
TAAAATTGAAGATTCACAATTAAATGATAATCAAAATAATTTAGAGACCAATGACTCAAATATTTCTAAATCAAGTATTTATGATTTACAGTCTCAAAAAGAAATTGAAACTGTAAAAGTAAGTTCATCTCTAAATTCTCAAGAAGTAAAAATAATAGGTCTTTATGATCCTGAAGATTTTGATCTTAAGATAGACTTATGGTCTAATTCAAATGGTGATCAGCTTAAATATCTTTTTTCAAATCTAGAAAAAATAAAACTTTCTAAAGACGCTTCAGAGCTAATGAATATAGTTTTATTAACAAATTCTTATAATCCTGAAATAAACATTACTGAGGACGAATTTTTAAAGATTAAATCAAATTGGCTTATCAAATATGAGGACAGAAAATTGATAAAAGAATATTTAATAAAAAATCAAATATTAAACCTACACCCACAGTTAAGTAGATATCTGGTTGATCAGTATTTATCGGAGGCAAACCTTATAAAGGCGTGTGAGTTATTTTTAGAAACCTCAAAAGTTATCAATGATGATTATCTCTCAAAATTTAATCTTTACTGTTTAATAAATGCTGGAAGAATCGAAGAGGCACAATTAATTTTAGATCTCAAAAAAGAACTAGGGTTTAAGGATGAATATTTTGAAAAAAAAATAAATTATTTATTAGGATATACAAAAGAACCTGAAACAACAATATCAGAAGTTTCAATTTTAGATTTTCATCTAGCACATAGAACTAATCCAGATTTTACCTTTGAGCCAAAAAAAAATACTAATCCAAAAATTTGGAAGTATTTATCTGCATCGAATTTATTATATAATATTGAAGAGGTAGATATTATTGAGGAGGAAAAGATTTCTCTAATAGAACAAGCGACACATGATAAAAATTATTCAGAAAAAGAACTTTTTTCTCTGTACAAAAGGTTTCAATTTAATATTAATCAATTACTAAATGCATCAGAAGCATATAAGTCATTGTCAAATATTGAAGCTAGGGCATTAGTTTATCAAAGAATCTTACTTGAGTCTGACATTAATAAAAAGTTTGAATTAATTAAACTTTTAAAAGATTTATTTATAAAAGACGGATATTCGAATGCATTTGAAGAGAATTTGAAAGAATTTTTAGAAGAAATAGAACCTAATGAAGTTCCATCTAATTTCACAACATTTTATTTAAATCATATCACAGAAGAAGATAAGGAATTAAGTGATATCAAATTTAATAAAGATATTTTGCATCAATCAAGATTAGTAAATTATTTTAATGGAGACTTTGCAAAATCTAAAATTGAAAAAGATTTGAATAATTTTTTAAAGAAAATAAAAAAAAATAAAAAATATCTTTTATCAAAAAAAGACATTATTTTTATTGAGTCTATCAAATCTGATGGTATTGAAATTTCAAAGAAATATGAGAATCTCTATAAAATTAATGAATCTGAGATGCCAACAGATATTCAGGTTATGATTAATAATAATGAGATTGGTTCTACTCTTTTAAGAATAATAGAAGTAATTGGACAAGATGATCTTGACGCATTAGATGAAGATACATTATATTTTATAATTAATGCACTTAATCAATTAGATATTGATTATATAAGAAATAAGATTTTATTAAAAGTTCTTCCTTTAAAAGTTTAGAAATTAGTTTATTTATTTAATCATGACTATCAGGGAGATAATTACTGTACCAGATGAAATTTTAAAGAAAATTTCGGAACCAATAGAAAAAGTTGGAGTAAATGAAAAAAAATTAATCGATGATTTATTTGAAACTATGTATAATTCAAATGGTATTGGGCTTGCTGCTGTTCAAGTAGGAATTTTAAAAAGAGTCTTGGTTATTGATGTTTCATCTAAAGAGGATAAAAAAAAACCAATGTGCTTTATTAATCCTACTATTAAAAAACTCAGTGATGAAATGTCAGTTTATGAAGAGGGATGCTTATCCATCCCAGATACATTTATAGAAATTCAAAGACCAAAAATTTGCGAAATTGAATATGTGGATATTGATGGAAAAATAAATATAAAACAGTTTGATGGTCTTTTATCAACTTGTGTCCAACATGAGATTAATCATTTAGATGGAAAACTAATTATAGATCATCTCTCTAAGCTTAAGAGAGATATGATTATAAAAAAAATTTCAAAAAATCAAAATAATCCAGACAGAATAATAGTTTGAAATGGCAAAAAAAATTATTTTTATGGGTACACCTTTATTCTCTGTACCAATTCTTAAATCTTTATATCAGAATGGTTTTCCAATCAGTGTTGTATACACTCAACCACCACAAAAGTCTCAACGTGGTTACAAAATTAATAAATCTCCAATTCAAGGTATATCTGAAACTTTAAATCTTGATTACAGAACTCCTGCAAGTTTAAAAGATAATAATTTAGAGTTTGAATTTTTAAAAAATCTAAATGCAGATCTTGCTATTGTAGTTGCCTACGGACAATTAATCCCAAAAGAATTTTTAGGTTTAACTAAAAAAGGGTTTATAAATGTCCATGCTTCTATTCTACCAGCTTGGCGTGGAGCTGCACCTATTCAAAGATCAATTATGAATTTAGATAGTGAAATTGGTATTAGCATAATGAAGATTGATGAAAAATTAGATTGCGGACCTGTTTGCAATATTTACAAAATAAAGTTGAGTCAAAATCTTAATGCTTTGGAGGTATCAGAAAAGTTATCAAAATTAGCTGCTGATAAGATTTTAGAAAATATAGATGATATTCTAGATGACAAAATGAAGTTTGTTGATCAAGATCATTCAAAAGCCACCTATGCAAGTAAAATAAATAAGGAGGAAGGTCTAGTAAATTGGAATGAGGATGCATTAAAAATTATTGGAAAAATAAACGGTTTATTTCCATCCCCTGGTGCTTTTTTTAAATTTAATGGTGAAAGATATAAAATCTTAAAGGCTAAAAGTGGCAATGGAATTGGTAAAATAGGAGAAGTTTTAACAAACGATATGGAAATTGCTTGTGGTAAAAATCAATCAATAAAGATTTTAGAAATTCAAAGACAAGGAAAAAAAACTCAAAAGATTGAGGAATTTGTTCCTGGCTCTCAAATCAAAAAGGGGACTTATTTAATAAATGTATAGATATCAAGTTTTAATTGAGTATGTAGGTTCAAATTACAGAGGATGGCAAATACAAAAAAAGGGACAAACAATTCAAGGAGTTCTTCAAAATAAAATTTCAAAACTTTTAAAAAAAAAAATTAATATTGTAGGTTCTGGTCGTACAGATTCAGGAGTTCATGCAATTTGTCAATCCGCTCATTTTGATTGTGAATTTATAATTGAAAATAAAGATAAATTTTTAAAATCAATAAATCACTTTTTAAAAAATAAATTGATAACAGTACTTAACATAAAAAAAAAAGGTCTTAATTTTCATGCTCGTTATTCAGCAAAGCAAAGAGTCTACGAATATGTCATTTATAATCGAGTGAGTCCACCTGCTCTTAATTTACATAAAGGATGGCATGTTATAAAAAAACTTGATTTAAAAGCAATGAAGAAGGGTGCAAAAAAGCTTTTAGGAACTAAAGATTTTTCTACTTTTAGAGCCTCAAGCTGTAACGCAAAGAGTCCTATCAAAACAATAAATTTTGTTAAAATAAAACATGTTAATAACAAGATTACTATTGAGTTTAGATCTAAATCATTTTTACAACAACAAGTAAGATCAATGGTTGGTTGTTTAAAATATCTAGGTGAAAAAAAATGGGATCTTAAAAAATTTGAGAAAGTAATAAAATTAAAAAAAAGAGAAAATTGTGCACCACCTGCACCACCAGAAGGTCTTTTTTTAACTAGGGTTTTTTATTAAATTATTTTTCTTACTCATTGCAAATTTCTTATTAATTCTCCACCTAGACTCTGCTCTCACAATGTAACCACAACAATTTTTTGATTTACATTTGCACGGAAATTGTTTGTAATTTTCATCATAACCAAACCCATAATCACAAGTAAGTTCTTCGCCTTTTTTGATATCTTTGATTGCTTTAACCCAAATTTTGAGCCCCTTACCATCATAGTCACAATTATTATTACAAGAGTGATTAATTAATCTGGCTGTATTCCATGAAAAATCACCATCTAAGTCATACCGTTTATTAATAGTGAAAAGATAAATTGGTTTATTATTATCATATTTTTCAGAGTCTTCAGTTTGTTTTTTTGTAATATATTTACCAAGGTAGTTGATAATCTTAGTTCCTTCTTTTATGTTTTTAGAAGCATAAAGACCTCGTCCTTTTTTATCAATATTAGATTTTTTGATTTTGTATAACTTCATGTTGGTGATTTATATTGATCTAGATATTAATCAATTGAATTCTATTAGTGCGTTAACATGTTCATTGGCACTTTCAGCCAAAGCATTTAAATCATATCCACCTTCAAGTATGGAAACAACTTTACCTTGAGTAAATTTATCAGTAGCAGCTAAAGTTCTTTTAGTTATTTCGTAAAAGTCCTTTGAACATAATTGAAATTGAGCTAATGGATCATCTTTGTGTGCATCAAAACCCGCTGAAAATAATAGAAAATCAGGTTTATATTCGACCAATCTATCTAACACTCTATCAAACGCATTAAAATATTGTTCAGAATTTGTACCAGCAGGCAAAGGAATATTTAGAGAGTTGTTAAAGTCACCCTTATCTTTATGTGACCCTCCTCCTGGATAAAAAGGATATTGGTGAGTAGAAATATATAATGAATTTTTGTTACCACGCATAACATCGTAGTTTCCGTTGCCCCAATGAACATCAAAATCTACACAAGCTACTTTTTTATATTTGTATTTACTAATTAAATAATTTGTGGCAATTCCAGCATTGGATAAACAACAAAATCCCATCGCTTTACTTTTTTCAGCATGATGTCCAGGCGGCCTTGCTAAACAAAATGCGTTCTGAAATTGATTATTTTCTATTCCATCTATTGCTCTTATCGTTGATCCAGCTGCATCAAAAACTGCTTTTTTGCTCTCAGGGGATACAATGGTATCTCCATCTAAAAACTTAAGGCCCTTTTCAGGAAAAGAATTTTTTAAGTTATCTATATAATCCTTTGAGTGTGTCATGGATAATATATTGTTAGGCACTCTATCTGGTTTTTCCCAGGTTAGATCTTTTCTTTTTTTCAATTTTTCTTTTATAGCAATTACTCTTTTGGGTTGTTCAGGATGTCCATCCCCTGTGAGATGTTTTTCATAAGTATCAGAATTTATAATTGCAGTTTTCATCTAAAAATAACTCTGCAGAATATTTAAATATATTTTTGTTAAAATTTTTAAATCTTTCAAGGATACTGCTTCATCAACTTTGTGCATAGTTTTTCCTACTAGTCCAAATTCGAGACCAGGTGATATTGCTTTTATAAATCGTAGATCTGAAGTTCCACCTGTAGTGGATAATTTTGGTTTTATTTTAGTAATTTTTTTTATAATATTTTGAATCATAAACGTAGTTTTGTTTGGCTTAGTTAAAAATGCTTCACCAGAAACCCGATAATCAATTTTGAATTTTGATTTATATTTTTTAGTAATCTTAACAAAAATTTTATTAAGCCTTTTTTTAATAGAATTTGAGAAATGTTTGTTATTAAATCTAATGTTAAATGTTGCCTCGGCTGTAGCAGGAATAACGTTGTCTGCGGTGTTATTTATATTTATTTTTGTAACTTCTAAGTTTGTAGGCTCAAAATCTTTTGTCCCTTTATCAAATTTAATATCTTTTAATTCTTTTAAAATTTTGACAATAATTGTTGACGGATTATTTGCTCTATGAGGGTATGCAACGTGACCTTGCAAACCAAATATAGTCAATTTTCCGGTCAAACTTCCTCTTCTTCCAATTTTTATCATTTCACCTAATCTATTTGGATTTGTTGGTTCACCCACTAAACAAAAATTAATTTTTTCCTTCTTTCTTTTTAAATATTCTACTACTTTCTTTGTTCCATTCACTGCATCACCCTCTTCATCTCCTGTTATCAGTAAACTAATTGATCCATTAAATTTTTTATTTTGTAATAAAAAAATACTTACAGCAGAAACAAAAGCTGCAATAGAACTTTTCATGTCATTTGCCCCTCTTCCAATTAAATAACCCTTTTTTATGGATGGTTGAAATGGATTTATAGTCCAATCTTTTATATTACCTGGAGGCACAACATCTAGGTGACCTGCATAACACAAATTTGGTCCTTTTGTTCCTAATTTTGCATATAAATTTTTAACTGGTTTAAAACCTTTTTCTTTAAATTCTAGTATTTTTGTTTTGAAACCTAGTTTCTTCAGTTTTTTTTCTAAAAATTTCATTATTCCAGCATCAACTGGAGTTACAGAAGGATATCTTATTAGCTCCTTAGCTAACTGTAATTCATTAAACTTTTGCATAATTAATCTCTTAGAAGATCATTAATAGATGTTTTAGATCTTGTTTTTTCATCAACCTGTTTAATTATTACTGCACAATACAAAGAAGGTCCTTTAGGATTATTTTTGTCTGGTAAAGTGCCTGGTACTACTACCGAGTAGGGTGGAATTTTTCCGTAAGTTATTTCTCCCGTTTTTCTATTTACAATTTTTGTAGATTGGCCAATATACATACCCATACTAACAACTGATCCTTCCCCAACTAGTACCCCTTCAACAATTTCTGACATGGCTCCAATCATAACTCCATCTTCAATAATAGTTGGTAATGCTTGAGCAGGTTCTAATACACCACCGATACCACTTCCCGCCGATATATGACAATTTTTTCCTATTTGACTGCAGCTACCAGCTCTTGCAAAAGTATCTATCATAGTTCCTTCGTCAATGTATGCTCCGATGTTTACATAACATGGCATTAAAACAGCATTTTTTCCAACAAATGATCCTTTTCTTACTGGTGAATTTGGGACCATTCTAAAACCAGCTCTTTCATGATCTTCTTTTGTCCAACCTGCGGTTTTACCTTTTAATAAATGAGCTTTGTCATACCAACTGCTATATGGACCATTTAAATTTTCCATTGGGTAAATTCTAAAACTTAACATTATTGCTTTCTTTAAATGTTGATGTGTAATCCACTCACCATTTACTTTTTCAGCAACACGAGATTTACCACTATCTAAGTCACTAATTATTTGATTGATCGCATCTTTTAAAGATTGATCTGAGTCAGGATTTACCTGATTTTTGTTTTCCCAAGCATCATTTATAATTTTTTCTAAAGACATAATTAATTACTTTTTAATAACCTTATTTCTTTTAGAAATAAAGATAGATTTTGAATTTTATGTGAAATAAAATCTTTATCTGAGTCTAACTTTCCAAATTGTTCATCATTAATTAACCAAACAGTAAGGCAACCCCGTTCATGACCAATACTTAGATTTTTTGCAATATCCTCTATATAAATAGTTTGCTTTGGATTAATACCAAATTTTTTTACCATTAAGTCAAAAGTTTTTGCCTCAGGTTTTGGCACATATCCAGCATCTTGAATATCAAATACCTTTTCTCTTCCAAATAAATCATATACTCCAAGGTGAGTTAAAATATTCTCTGCATGTTCCGCACTTCCATTTGTAAAAATAAATTTTTCCATATCTAGTTTTTCAAGTTCGTTTCTCATAATCTTATCTTCCTTCATAAAGGAGAGATCGATATCATGAACGTATTTTAAAAATTCTTGAGGTGGTATATCATGATGTATCATAAGACCATTTAGACTTGTATTATATTTATAAAAATAATTTGTTTGAAGTTTCTTTGCTGTATTCATATCAATTTTGAGTTTTTCAGAAATAAATTTAGTCATTCTCATTGACACTTGACCAAAAACTTTTTCTAGGGAGTAGTTGTTATGTTTTCCATAACACACTCCATCAAGATCTAGCAAAAGATATTTTTTTTCCTTTAAATTCATTTTCTTATTAATGTACCCGAACCTTTATCAGAAAAAATTTCCCACAAACAAGAGTGTTTTTTAGTTCCATTAATTATACCAACTGCTGTTACTCCATTATTTACTGCATCTAAACAAGCATTAATTTTAGGTATCATTCCTTCAGTAATTGTTTCATCTTTAATCATTTCTAAAATTTCTGATGAGGAGATTTCCTCAATTAGATTTTTTTTCTTATTTAAAACACCATCTACATTTGTCATCAATAATAATCTTCTAGCTCTTAAAGACTTAGCCACTGCCATTGCAGCAGTATCTCCGTTGATGTTATATGTTTGATTATCTTTTCCTAAGCCTAGTGGAGAAATAATAGGGATTTTATTTTCTTTAATAATATTTAATAAAATATCATTATTAATTTTATTTGGTATCCCAACGAATCCAAGCTCTGGTGTTTCTGGTATAACTTCTATGATATTGCAATTTTTTGTATGTATTGAAATCGCTTTAGATCCTTTTTTTTCTAGAGATTTAAAAATGTCATTATTAAATTCAATTAATACTTCCTCAACAAGATCTATTATTTTTTTATCAGTTACCCTTAGTCCTCTTATGAACTTTGATTGAATATTAGACTTATCTAGCTCTCTTTTAATTCTAGGTCCACCTCCATGAATAATCACAACTGAAAGACCAAGCTTATTTAATATACTTATATCTGTTATAAAATTATTGAATATATCTCTATCAATTAAAACATTTCCTCCATACTTAATTACAATTAAATCATTTTCATATTTTTCTATATATTTTGTTACTTCGCTTATTGGAGGACCATTTTCTGGTAATATCTTCTTTAAGTTCATTAATATGTTTTTTTTGTAAAATTTTAAGTTGTGGTTTTGACAGTAGTTCTTTTCATTATGAAGAGCTGTTGAGCCATTGTTAAAATATTGTTAATAGTCCAATAAATTACTAATCCAGCAGGAAAAGGAGCTAATATTATTGTCAAAAATAAAGGAAAGAACATAAAAATTTTTGCTTGCATTGGATCAGTCGGAGCAGGATTTAATTTTTGCTGTACCCACATAGAAACACCCATTGCAACTGGCCATGCACCAATTATTAAAAATGAGGGAACATCATATGGTAGTAAACCAAATAAGTTAAATAAAGAAGTTGGATCACGCTCTGACAAATCTTGTATCCAACCATAGAAAGGCATTTGCCTCATTTCAATAGTAACAAATAATACTTTATATAAAGCAAAAAAAACTGGTATTTGGACTAATATTGGTAAACAACCTGACATTGGATTTACTTTTTCTTTTTTGTAAAGAGCCATCATTTCTTGTTGGAGCTTCATTTTATCACCTTTATGAAGCTCTTTAAGTCTTACCATTTCAGGCTGAAGCGCTTTCATTTTTGCCATGCTTCTAAATGAAAAATTAGCTAATGGAAAAAATACCAAACGTATACAAATAGTTATTGCTATAATTGCTAATCCATAATTTCCCAGTAATTTAAAGAAGTAGTCAATTCCATAAAATAGGGGCTTTGTAATAAAATATAAAAATCCCCAATCTATAACTAGATCAAATTTATCTATACTTAATTGTTCAGCATAGCCATCTACAACATCAACTCTTTTTGCTGCGATTATAATTTGCATTTCATCCTCAATTGATGAGTTGCTTACAAGTTCTAGAGGTTGGGTAGAAATATAATTTGCTCTAAATTTATTTTTATAATCAAAAGTAACTTTAAATTCATTATTTCTTGGTGGAACTATAGAGCTTATCCAGTA
>JACWEK010000015.1 GCA_014653535.1 Pelagibacterales bacterium SAG-MED43 | reverse complement strand
ACATCTTCTTTATCTTTTCTTGAAAAAGATGAATTATTCGATTTAAGTCAATTACTTAATCAAACAATTGAAAAATATAGCAATCAAAATATTTCTAAAACTATTAGTGATAAAGTATATTTCAATGGAAGAAAAAATTTGATTAAGAGATGTATAAATAATTTGATTGATAATGCTTTAAAGTATGGAAAAAATATAAACGTTGAACTATCAAAAAAAAATACAAATATATTTGTTAAAATTGAAGATGATGGCCCAGGAATACCAGAAAGTGAATATGATAATGTATTTAAACCGTTTTATAAAATTGATAAAGGCAGAGCTGAAACAAAATCTAGTGTTGGACTAGGGCTTTCAATTGCTTCCGATATAATTCGTTCACATGGTGGAAATATTAAATTAGAAAAATCTGTATTAAAAGGACTTGAAGTTAGGATTTTTTTACCTGTTTAGTTTTTTTTTTCTGTTGTGGTTGTAATTTTTGAAATTTTTTTTCTAAGTTTTCAACCCTTTTAGATAAAACTTCAAATTCATCTTTGCTTGTAAGTCTCATTTTAAAAACAATTTCATCCCTTTTAGATCTTAAAATTGTCAGCAGTTCATTTGATAAATCTCTTGATGAAATAAGACCTTGTTCTAATAGTTTTGTAATTTTGTCAAAAACAAATTTTGAATTTTTCATATATTTATTTATTATCTTAATATATCATTATTTTATATTTATAATTTATAATGATCATTAATAATTTTGACCCAGTAGCAATTGAAATTTTTTCGTTAGAGATTCGATGGTATTCTTTGGCTTATATTATTGGTATTTTGCTGGGTTGGTATTTGGCCAAAAAGGTTTTTATCTATAACGGTATTAAAGATAGATTCGATGACTTTGTTACTTATGTTATTATTGGCTTAATTTTAGGTGGAAGGCTAGGCTATGTATTATTTTACAATCTAGATTATTATCTAAACAATTTTTTAGATATATTCAAAATTTGGCAGGGTGGAATGTCCTTTCATGGAGCAGTCATTGGAATAATCATTTCAAGTATTCTATTTTCAAGAAAAGATAAAGAAGATGTTTACAAATATTTAGATATAATTGCTTTAATATCACCAATTGGAATTTTATTTGGTAGAATTGCTAATTTTATTAATTCAGAATTATACGGCCTTGAAACCTCAGTTCCTTGGGCAGTTAAATTTGTAAAAATTGACAATTTGTATCGTCATCCCTCTCAACTATATGAGGCTACCTTTGAAGGAATTGTTTTATTTTTGATACTAATATATTTTTGGACTAAAGGTTATTTGAATACGCCAGGCAAATTATCAGCTTTATTTTTAATTTTTTACTCAGTTTTCCGATTTATAATTGAATACTTTCGTTTACCAGATGAACAGTTGGGATATTTAATTTTAAATTTAACAATGGGTCAATTATTAAGTTTTCTATTTTTTATAACAGGGGTATCTATATTCTATTTAAAAGATGATACTAAAAAAAGATCATAAAATACCATTAGATAAATTCATCAATTATTGTCTGTACGATAAAAAAAAAGGATATTATATGAATAATAATCCATTTGGGGCAAATGGAGATTTTATAACAGCACCAAACATTTCCAGACTTTTTTCAGAAATGATAGCTATATGGACAATAAGTTTTTGGGAAAGTTTAGGGTCACCAAAAAAATTCAATCTTATTGAACTAGGTCCTGGAAATGGAGAAATGATGAAAGTAATGATTGAGAGTTTCAAAAGATTTCCTAAATTTATTAAAAGTTGTAATTTTCATATTTTTGAAAAAAGTCCAAAATTAATCAAAGAACAAAAAAAAAATATTAAATTTAAAAATATGAAATGGATTACGAATTTAAATAAATTAGATAAATCTCCAAGTATTTTTTTAGCAAATGAATTTTTTGATGCTATCCCCATTAAACAATTTTTGAAAAGTAAAAGTAGTTGGTTTGAAAAATTTGTGTATTTATCTAATGATAAAAAAGCTAAATTTATAAATAAAAAAGTCAATATAAAAAAAGTAGAAAAAAAAATTAATTTTAAGTTTTCAGATAAACAAAATTTTATAGAATACTCTCCATTAGGATTAAAATATTTAAAAGATATTTTTGGTTTTATAAAAAGAAATAATGGTGGACTACTTGTAATAGATTACGGATATTTTGATGAAAAAATGCAAAATACACTTCAGGCAGTTTATAAACAAAAATATTCAAGAGTTTTAGAAAATATTGGAATGTCAGACATTACATACAACATAAATTATCACTTCATTAAAAGATTTGTTGAAAATTTTAAAGAATTAAATGTAAATTTTACATCACAAGAAAAATTTTTGACCAATCTTGGTATTAAACAAAGGGCTGAAATAATAAGTAAAAACAAAACTTTTTCTGAAAAATCAGATATATTTTATAGACTTAAAAGATTAATTGATAAAAAAGAGATGGGCGATTTATTTAAAGTTATGTTAATCAAAAAATCAAAAAATAATTATGAAATAGGTTTTTAAGTTGTTAAATTCTAAAAAATTATCCAAATTTTCAGAAATTAGTCACGGTTTTTTTAATAAAAATGGTGGTGTATCAAAAGGATATTATAAAAGTTTAAACTGTGGAATTGGTTCAAAAGATAAAAAAATTAATGTAAAGAAAAATCTTAAAATAGTTCAAAGAAAAATTAGTAAAGTATCAAAAGAAATTTTTTTAGTTAAACAAATTCATAGCAATAAATTTATATTTTTATCTAAAAATGCAAAAGTTAAAAATAGAAGTGTATATGCTGATGCTATAATTACACAAAAGAAAAATTTTCCTATAGCAATTTTAACTGCTGATTGTGTGCCCCTTCTTCTTTTTGATAAAAAAAAAAAAATGATTGCCGCAATTCATGCAGGTTGGAATGGTGCTTTAAGAGGAGTCGTGGATAAAGTAATCAAATTTATGTTAGGGAAAGGTTGTAATAGAAATGACATCACAGTTGCTGTTGGTCCATCAATTGCTCAAAAAAGCTACAATGTTAAGTTAGATTTTAAAAATAAATTTATAAAAAAACATAAAAAAAACAAAATTTTCTTTAAAAATTCAAATAATTTAATTTATTTTGATTTACCTAATTATGTTAAATATCAGCTAAAATTAAATAAAATTAGTAAGATTGATATGATTAACATTGATACTTACAATAAAAAAAATAAATTTTTCAGTGCTAGACGTTCTTTAAAATTAAGACATGATGATTATGGTAGAAATATTTCAATAATTATGATTAATTAAATTTTTCAATGAAACTATTATCAGGAAATAGCAATAAACCTCTAAGTAAAAAAATTGCTAAATTTTTAAAATCTAAACTGGTAAATTCAAGTATCAGAAAATTTTCTGACGGAGAAATTTATATTGAGATAAATGAAAATATTAGAGGGAATAGTATCTTTATTATTCAGTCTGTTTCATCTCCAGCTAATGATAATTTAATGGAGTTGTTACTTTGTATAGATGCCTTAAAGAGATCTTCAGCTAAAAATATTACAGCAGTAATTCCATATTTTGGTTATGCAAGGCAAGATAGAAAAGTTGTTCCCAGAACATCCATTTCAGCTAAACTTGTTTCAAATTTAATTACAAAAGCAGGTGCAGATAGAGTGGTCACAGTTGATCTCCATGCAGGACAAATTCAAGGATTTTTTGATATTCCTGTAGATAACCTTTTTGCAACACCAATATTTGCTAGACATGTTAAGAAAAAAATTAAAAGTAAAAATGTTATTTGTGTTGCTCCTGATGTTGGTGGAACAGAAAGAGCTAGAGCCTTAGGAAAATTATTGAATGTAGGTTTGGCGATAGTTGATAAAAGAAGGCCAAAGCCGGGTCAATCGCAAGTAATGAATATTATTGGAAGTGTAAAAGGAAAAACATGCGTTATTGTTGATGATATAATTGACTCTGGTGGAACTATTGTAAATGCAGCAAAAGCATTGAAAGATAGAGGCGCAAAAGAAGTTTACGTTTATATTACTCATGGAGTGCTTAGTGGTGATGCAGTTAAAAAAATTAAGAATTCAGTTATTAAAAATTTAGTAATTACAGATACAATTGATAATGGTGAAAAAGTTAAAATTGCTAAGAACATTGAGGTTTTACCAATATCAGGTCTCATGGGAGAGGCTATAAAAAGAATATCTAACTCAACTTCAGTTTCAGATTTATTTAAATAATTACCTTGATTATTTATCAACATGGGTTAAAAACCTGTGTTTTTATGATTTCATTAGACGCAAATACTAGAGATAATAAAACTAAGGGGGAGCTTAATGCTATTAGAGAAAGTGGTGATGTCCCTGCAATAATTTATGGTGGAAAAATCGAAAACGAAAAGATCTCTATCTCGAAAAAATTATTAAAATCCACAATAGAAAAAGAAAATTTTTTATCAAACATAGTTACTATAAATGTAAATGGTAAAAACCAAAATGTATTACCTAGAGAGGTCATCTATGATGTAATTTCTGATGAACCAATTCATGTTGATTTTTTGAGAGTGGTGCCGGGAGTTAAGATAAGGATTGAAGTTCCAGTAGAATTTATTAATCATGAAAAATCTCCAGGCCTAAAAAGAGGAGGTGTGCTTAATATCGTAAGAAGAAAAGTTGAGCTTAAATGTCCTAGTGAAAAAATTCCTGAAAAGTTAACTCTTGATCTTGATGGTATAGATATCGGAGAAAGTTTTAAAATTTCATCTGTAAGATTAGAAAGTGATGTTGTTCCAACCATTCAAGGAAGAGATTTTGTTATAGCTACATTGGCAGCACCAACGGTTATGAAAGAGCCAGAAAAACCAGCTGAAGCTGAAGCAGCAGAGGGTGAAATAGGAGCTGAAGGCACTGAAGCAGCGGCTAACGATGGAGAAAAACCTGCGGTAGAGGGTGAAAAAAAAGATGGTGATGATAAAAAGCCTGCTGAAAAAAAAGCTGCTGAACCAAAGAAGTAATCAATTAACTTGAAATTTAAATTCCAATAATCATCATGCTCTTATTTGTAGGTCTTGGAAATCCAACGCCCGACAGTGAAAACAATCGACATAATGTTGGTTTTAAAATTATTGATGCGATAAACAAAAAATTTAGTTTATCAAAACAAAAACCCAAGTTTAAGGGATTGCTTACCACAGGTAATATTGAAGGTGAAAAGGTTTATGCAATTAAGCCATTAACATTTATGAATAATTCTGGAATTTGTATAAGAGAATTATTAGAATATTTTAAATTTGATGCTGAAAACGTAATTGTATTCCATGATGACATTGATGTTGAATTTGGAAAAATTAAAGCAAAATTCGGTGGTTCAAGCGCTGGCCACAATGGAATTGCTTCTATTGATAAATTCATTGGTAAGGATTATTCAAGAGTAAGAATAGGTATTGGTAAACCAAAAACACCAATCGAAATTAGTGATTATGTTCTGCAAAATTTTGATGGGGATGAATTAACTGGCTTAGATAAGATATTTTTAAATATGACTGACTCAATTGCAGATCTAATTAAAAAAAAATTAGATTTATTTTCAAGTAATGTAAATAATAAATAATGAGTTTAAAGTGTGGAATAGTAGGTTTGCCAAATGTAGGTAAGTCAACTCTCTTTAATGCCTTAACAAATTCCAACAAAGCACAAGCTGCAAATTTCCCATTCTGTACAATTGATCCAAATGTAGGTGTAGTACCTGTGCCTGATAAAAGATTAGATAATCTTGCAAGAGTGTCAAATTCAAAAAAGGTAATTAATACAACTATATCTTTTGTTGATATAGCTGGATTAGTAAAAGGTGCCTCCAAGGGTGAGGGATTAGGAAATAAATTTTTATCACACATTAGAGAAGTGGATGCAATAATACATATGATCAGATGCTTTGATTCAGATGATATTCAAAATGTTAATCCATCTGTAGATCCGATTAGAGATTTAGAAATAATTGAAACAGAAATGATGTTGGCTGATTTAGAGTCAATTCAAAAAAGACTGGAAAAAAACAACAAAAAAAATGTTGATGAGGAACAGTTAAAAATTTTAGAAATAGCTCAAGACTGTATTAGCAATGATAAAAATCTATCAATAATTAGTGATCAATTTGAAAAAAAAATTCTTAATCAAAGTGGATTATTATCTGTAAAACCAAAAATTTTTGTTTGTAATGTCGACGAGCAAAGTGTTAAAAGTGGGAATGATTATACCAAAAATTTCATAAATAGATTTGGTGAAGAAAATACTTTAGTAATATCTGCAGATATAGAAAATCAAATTAATGAGTTAGAAAAAGAGGAGCGTAAAAATTATATGGAAATGATTGGTCTTAAAGAAACAGGACTAAATATTTTAATACAAAAAGGTTACAAAATATTAGAGCTGGACACTTATTTTACTTCTGGGATTGAAGAAACAAGAGCCTGGACTATTCAGAAAAACTGTACTGCTCCAAAAGCAGCAAGTGAAATTCACACAGATTTTGAAAAAGGCTTTATAAGGGCTGAAACTATTTCATATGAAGATTTTGTTTCTAACAACGGTTGGGTCAACTCTAAAACTAATGGCAAAATGAGACTTGAAGGTAAAGACTATATAGTGAAAGATGGAGATGTATTAAACTTCCGTTTCAATACGTGACCATATTTTTTTCATACTGAAATAAACTAAAATAGTTAGAATAATAAGATAAACAATTGCTTTAAAGCCCATTTGATGACGGGACTCTAGGTGAGGTTCTGCTGTCCACATTAAAAAAGTTGTTACATCTTTAGACATCTGCTCTATAGATGTTTCTGTTCCATCTGAATATTCCACAATCCCTTCAGATAGTGGACTGGCCATTTTAATCTTATTCCCATACATATATTTATTATAATAAACTCCTTCATCTAAGGTTATGCCTGCAGGTGGCTCATCATAACCTTGTAATAATGAATATATGTAATCAGCACCTCCACTTCTGGCTTTTATTAAAACTGACATGTCTGGTGGATATGCACCACCATTCGCTGCTGTTGCAGCCTCTACATTTTCGTATGGCATTACAAACTTATCAGATAATTTGCCAGGCCTTTTAAACATTTCACCATCTGCATTAGGACCGTCAGTCACTTCAAAGGATGCGGCAATTACTTTAGCTTGAGCCTCAGAGAACTCTGGACCACCCTTTTCTGCTAAATTTCTGTAACTCAAATATTTCATTGAGTGACATGAAGCACAGACCTCAGTATAAACTTGGTAACCTCTTTGTAATGCTCCTCTATCGAATTTTCCAAAAAGACCTTTGAAGCTCCAATCCGTTTTTAAATATTCAATATTTTCAGCTGAATATGAATTTACATTACTAGATAAGAATATTAAAATTATCAAAAACTTTGTAAAATATTTCACTTTACTGACTTAAGCTCTCTTTATTTTTTGCCATTGCAATATTAGGCGACCCCCCTAAAACTGGATCGGTAATACTCAAGGGGACAGGTAAAGTTTTTTCTTTAAGTCCTAACACTGGCAATATTACTAAAAAATGTAAAAAATAATAAGCAGTCGCCACTCTTGCGATTAATAAATATAAGCCTTCTGCAGGCATTGCACCTACATATCCTAAAATAAGTACGTCTGCGACCAATATCCAATAAAACTGTTTGTAAAGAGGCCTAAAAACAGCTGATCTAATTTTTGAAGTATCTAACCAAGGTAATGCAGCTAAAATTAAAATAGCTGATAACATTGCAATTACTCCTAATAACTTATCAGGTACTGATCTTAAAATTGCATAAAATGGTAACAAGTACCATTCAGGAACAATATGTGCTGGAGTTACCAATGGATTAGCTTCTATGTAATTGTCGGCATGTCCTAAAATATTTGGTGCATAAAAAACAAAAAATGCAAATACGATCATAAACATTAGTAAAGCAAATCCATCTTTGATCACAATATAAGGATGGAAAGGCACCGTATCTTTTGATGGTTTTTTAATATCAATTCCAACAGGATTATTATTGCCTGGAACATGTAAGGCCCAAA
The DNA here is from genome assembly GCA_014653535.1 of Pelagibacterales bacterium SAG-MED43. Classification (GTDB taxonomy): domain Bacteria; phylum Pseudomonadota; class Alphaproteobacteria; order Pelagibacterales; family Pelagibacteraceae; genus Pelagibacter. The sequence goes on along the minus strand of JACWEK010000015.1, from coordinate 5,872 downwards.
TATGCAAAACAACTAAACCTAAAATTAAAAATGGAATTAAATAATGCAATGTGAAAAATCTTGTCAGTGTGGGATTATCAACTGAATAACCTCCCCATAACCAAGTTACAATACCCTCTCCAACTAATGGGATTGCGCTAAATAAATTTGTAATCACTGTTGCTCCCCAAAAACTCATTTGTCCCCATGGTAAAACATAACCCATAAATGCTGCTGCCATCATTAACAAATAAATTATAATTCCAATTATCCAAATAATTTCTCTAGGAGATTTATATGACCCATAAAATAAAGATCTAAAAATATGAATATAAACTGCTAAAAAAAACATAGAAGCACCATTCGCATGAATATACCTAATTAACCAACCATAGTTTACATCTCTCATTATGTGTTCAACACTTTCAAATGCCATGTCAGCATGAGCTATATAATGCATAGCCAAAGTTAGTCCTGTTACAATTTGAGTTATCAAACAAAAGGTAAGTATTCCACCAAATGTCCACCAATAATTTAAATTTTTTGGTGTTGGGTAATCAGTAAGATGACTGGCTAAAGACAGTAATGGAAGTCTATCATTAAACCATTTACCAAATTTTGATTTAGGAATGTATTCTTGATCACTCATTAGTTTTAACCAATTTTAATTGTATTAGCGTTAACAAATTCATATTTTGGAACTGTCATGTTTGTTGGGGCTGGACCTTTTCTGATTCTACCAGAAATATCATAATGTGATCCATGACATGGACAAAACCAGCCGTTATAATCTCCTTTATCATTAAGTGGCACACAACCTAAATGGGTACAAACTCCTAACATAACAAGCCACTCTGGATTTTTTGCTCTGTCTTCATCTTTTTCAGGATCTTTTAATTCTTCCATCTTAACAGATTTTGCCTCTGCAATTTCTTCTTCTGTTCTTCTTCTAATAAAAACTGGTTTACCTCTCCAAAGAACAGTAATTGTTTTTCCTGGAGTTAAAGAGCTCACATCTACCTCTGTGCTAGCTAGAGCCTTAACAGATGCATCTGGATTCATTTGATCAATCATAGGCCAAACTGTTGCACCTACTCCTACCGCACCGACAGCATATGTGGCTGTAAATAAGAAATCTCTTCTATTTGTTTTTTTTTCTGACATTAGTAACTTTAATTAAATATACTTAATATTGGTTTTTTCCACTTAATATATAAACTCATATAATATAAAATACTGGTTTTACTACTGATAGAATGACACAGAATTCAGCTGATCAAAGGCCTAAAATTGCATTATTTGAACCAGATATACCTCAAAATACTGCTGCAATAATTAGAACATGTGCGTGTCTTGGAGCTAAACTTGAAATTATAGAACCATGTGGCTTCTTGCTATCTGACAAAAGATTTAAGAGAGTAGTTATGGATTATATGGATGAAAAAGATATCAACTTTTATCAAAGTACTGATGCTTTTTTTAAATCTAAAAAAGATCAAAGAATTATATTGATGACTACTAAAGCTTCTATATCTTACACTAATTTCAAATTTAAAAAAAATGATACAATTTTATTTGGACGAGAAAGTGCTGGGGTACCAATAAAATTACATAAAATTTTAAAAAATAAACTTAAAATACCTATGGAAAATAATAAACGTTCATTAAATCTAGCATCATCTGTTGCAATTATTTTAGCAGAATGTTTAAAACAAACAAAATGGATTTAGATATAAAAAAAGACCTAACAAGTAATTGGTTTAAGTTACTTCAAGATGCGTTTTGTAATGATATTATTGATTTAGAAAATCATAAAACAAAATTTAAAACAACCACTTGGAAAAAAAATCTTAAAAAAGATGAAGGTGGAGGTGAGTACAGAATACTAAACGATGGAAAAGTGTTTGATAAAGTAGGTGTTAATTTTTCAAAAGTTTATGGAAAATTTCCTAAAAAATTTCAGAAAAATATTCTTGGTGCAAATAGAGATCCAAGATTCTGGGCATCTGGAATATCAGTAGTAATGCATATGAAAAATCCATTAATTCCAGCAATGCATTTTAATACCAGATATATATCTACTACCCAACAGTGGTTTGGGGGTGGTATGGACGTGACCCCATCTAAGAAAGATGTTTTAGAAAAAAAAAATTTTCATCAAACTCTAAAAAAGATGTGTGATCTACATAACAAAAATTATTATAAAAAATATAAAAATTGGTGTGATGAATATTTTTATTTACATCACAGAAAAGAACCTAGAGGTATAGGTGGAATTTTTTTCGATTATAAAAAAGATAGTTTTGAAAAAGATTTTAAATTTGTAAGAGATGTTGGTGTCACATTCCAAATTTTATTCAATGAAATTATTAAAAAAAAAATAAAAAAAAAGTGGTCTTCAAGTGATAAAGAAAGACAATATATCAAAAGAGGAAGATATGCTGAGTTTAATTTATTATATGATAGAGGTACAAAATTTGGATTACAAACTGGAGGAAATGTGGAAGGAATTTTAATGTCTCTTCCCCCTTTAGCTAAGTGGAAATAAAATGGATAAAGAACCAATAACTTTAAATGGTCTTAAAAAATTAAAAGAAGAATTGATTTATTTAAAAGAAAAAAAAAGACCTAAAATAGTTGCAGCTATTGCAGAGGCTAGATCGCACGGAGATTTAAAAGAGAATGCTGAATATCATGCCGCTAAGGAAGAGCAGTCACATAGCGAAGGAAGAATTGCTGAGATTAATGATATAATTGCTAGGGCCAATGTAATTGATGTTAACAAATTAAATAATGAAGGTAAGATTATTTTTGGTTCTACTGTTTTTCTTGAAAACTTAGATACGGGTGAAAAAATAAACTATAAAATTGTCGGTAAAGATGAAGCTGACTTAAAACAAAAACTTATTTACTTTCGATCGCCAATAGGAAAAGGACTTATTGGTAAAAATAAGAGAGATCTTGTTGAAATATATACGCCTGCTGGCACAAAGAATTTTGAAATTATAGATGTAAAATATATTTAATTATTGATAATTTTATCAATTTGTTGGTTTGACAACTTAAAATCATTATTTACCCACTCCTCTTCAATATTTTTAAGTTTATTTCCAAGACTTTTTCCTTCTGGAATTTGATATTTTTCCATTAAAAATTTTGCGTTTACTGGCATAGAAGGTAAATCTTTTGATTTAAATAGTTCAATAGATTTTAAAAGTTTTTTATCAACTTTTTTAGATGTAAAAATTCGAAAATTTAAAATATCAATCAAAGACTGTTTTCCTTTGAAATAAAAAATTTTATTTAATTTTTTTTGAGAAAAAGAATTTGATGAAATCTTATGTTTGTAAAAATCATCAATAGTTTTAATTCGTTTATGATCTTTTTTAGAAATATTGAATTTATAAAGAAAATAGTCTGCATTATCAGTACCATCAATTATCAAAACTGATAGTAAAAATACAAATTCTGCCTCCTCAATTTTAGTTTTCGCAAAATTATTAGGGTTTGAAAATATTTTTAAATTCTTGAACTGAGGAAAAATAATCTCAAATAATTCTAATGAAAATTTATCTTTTGAAAGTTTTGTTAAAATGCTAGGTCTAAAGTATTTTTTTAATTCATCTATCAACCTTTCTTTAGATAGATTGGAAATACCCACTATATTTTTTTTAATTAATTTTGATATTTTAGGTTCATGTTTGTAATTTGAATAATTAAAATAAAATCTAAAATAACGAAGTATTCTTAAATAATCTTCCTTTATTCTTTGTTCAGGATCACCAATAAATTTTACTATACCCTTTTCCAAATCATCTTTTCCATTAAAAGGATCAAATAAATTTCCATCTATATCTGAATAAATTGCATTAATTGTAAAATCTCTTCTTAAAGCATCTTTTTTCCAATCTGTTGAAAATTTTACCTTAGCATGTCTGCCATCTGTTTCAGTATCTTCCCTTAAGCTTGTTATTTCAAATTTATAAGTATCTATAACTGCTGTTATTGTTCCATGGTCTATTCCTGTTTCATAAAAATTAATATTATTTTTTTTAAGAACATTACAAACTTGCTGGGGATTTAAATTTGTGGCTAGATCAATATCGTCAACTAATTCCCCTTTAATTATTTTTCTAATACACCCTCCAACATATCTAATTTCAGCACTAGTTGAAAAATTATTTATGGACTCAAATATCTTCTTAACAGGAATATTATTTGATAAATCTATTATTTTTTTTGAAATATGATCTAAATTATTGGTTCTGTTAATAAATTTGTTTAAAAAATTAATCATATATGGCTGGGGCGCTAGGATTCGAACCTAGGATGCAGGTACCAAAAACCCGTGCCTTACCACTTGGCTACGCCCCAATATTACCTTCGTATAACACAAAAAAAATAAATTTATATAGTTTTTGATATTTTGCACCAGTAATTTCTAAATTGTTTTTTCACTTTTTTTTTAGCGTCTTGACACTTTCTGACTGAAGTAAAATAAGCAATTATTGCTGAGCCAGAACCAGTCATTCTCACAAATTCAACATAAGTAAGATTTTCTAAAAAATTCCTTAAGTTTTTTAATTTTGGGAATTCGTTAAGTGCTATTGTTTCAAGGTCATTTTTCATATTTTTTAAAAATTTTACACTTAACATTTTGCCTGAAAATGAATGAAATTCTGATTTAGTAAATTTTTTTACCTTAGAATAGATTTTTTTTGTTGAACATCCAAAATGTGGTTTTACAATTAAGACATGAAAATTTTTTTTAGAGGATAGAGTTTTAATAAGGTTATTTGGCTTTAAAACTAATTTTTTTAAGTAAAGTCCCAGCTTAACATCTGAACCAATTAAATTAGAAATTTCTAATATTTTTTTTTTTTTTATCTTTATACGTTTTTTTTTTACAAAAAAATTTATAATACTAGCAGCGTTCATCGAGCCCCCTCCAAGACCAGCTTTTGAAGGTATATTCTTTTTTACAATTATTTGATATTTACGTTTTATCAATTTTTTTTTATCAATAATTTTAAGTAATTGGGAAATGGTGTTTTTAGATTTAATTCCATTGGAAAATTTTCCTATAAATCTAATTTTATGATTTTTAGAATGTATTTCTTTAATCTTAATTTCATCATGTAAGTCTAAAAAACTTATTATACTCTCTATTCTATGAAATGATTTTGATCTGCCCACTACATTTAAAGCTAAATTGACTTTTGCGTGTGATTTAATTTTTGTATAACTCATTAAGAGTTTTTTGGTCCAGAAATTATTTTGATTTTAATTTTCTCTAATAAATCTTTTTCAGCATCTTCCATTTCTAAAACCATTGACCAAAAATATCTTGCCTGTATCTTTCTATCTAATTTCCAAAGAATGTCACCATAATGATCATTTACGATAGGGTCGTTTGGCATTAATTGAATTGCTTTTTTTAAAAATTTTTCTGCTTTGATATAATCATCAATTAAATAATAAGCCCATCCAATAGAGTCAGTTATGTATGGATCATTATTTTCTTGTTCATAAGCATCTTCTAACATTTTTATAGCTTCATTAATTTTAAAATCTCTTTCAAGCCAAGAATAAGCTAAATAATTAAGCACATAGGCATCGTTAGGATTAATTGTTAAAGATTTTAGTAAATCTTTATCTGCATTTACATAATCTCCTATTCTCTCATAACTTCCACCTCTTCGATACAGCAAATCCGCCTTTACTTCATTATTGTCATCTAATTTATCAATTATTGAGGAATAATATTTTATTGCTTGTTTGTATTGCTTTGAATTTCTATAAAAATTTGCAATATCAAAAATAAATTTATTATTTGGATTATTAACTCTCTCAAATTTTGAAATAATATAATTTAAGGCCTCTTTTTTACTTC
>JACWEK010000014.1 GCA_014653535.1 Pelagibacterales bacterium SAG-MED43 | reverse complement strand
TTATTTAACATCTGTTTTTTCTACTCCAAGCACATGGCCAAGGTGGCGATACGATCAAAGCGTTTTAGAAGAATTGGTTAATTTAGTAAAACTTGAAGTTATTTTGAGACCTACAACTGAACTTGCTTTTAAAGATAAAGTTAATCCTGTTTCTTGTAAAGGTGGTTTAGAAACAGAAAATGAAGAGATTATAGTCTCAATGAAATACAACTAAAAAGTTATCTTTTTAACAAAAGTGTAACAAATCTGTAATATTAAATATTCAATAAATTTATAGGAGTCAGTCATCTTTTAATTAATAACGAAAGGATTAAAGATAATGAAAAAACTAACTATAGTAATTGCTTCTTTAGTTGCACTTTCAATTGCAACTGTTGCTCAAGCAAGAGATCAAATTAAGATAGTTGGTTCTTCTACGGTATTCCCTTATGCAACTGTTGTTGCTGAAAGATTTGGTGGTTCAGGATTTAAAACTCCTGTAATCGAGTCTACTGGTACTGGTGGTGGAGCTAAACTATTCTGTGCTGGTGTAGGTGAACAACATCCAGATATTACAAACGCATCAAGAGCTATGAAAGATAAAGAAAAAGCTCTATGTAAGAAAAATGGTGTAAATGAAATCGTTGAGATCGTAATTGGTAACGATGGTATTACATTAGCTTACAGCAAAGATGCAAAACCAGTAAACTTTACTAAAGAACATTTGTATTTAGCACTAGCTGCTCATACAGTTGTTGATGGTAAATTAGTTCCAAATATTTATAAAACTTGGGACCAAATTGACTCTAGTTTACCAAAACAAAAAATTTCAGTGATGATCCCACCAGGAACATCAGGAACTAGAGATGCTTGGAATTCTTTAGTAATGAAAAAAGGTATGACTAAAGAAGCTAAAGCTCTTTATAAAGCTGGTTTTGAAGCTGGAAATAAAAAATACAAAAAACCTCAAAAACTTTACAGAGAAGATGGTGCTGCTATTGAAGTTGGAGAAAATGATAGTTTAATCATCCAAAAGTTAACTCAAGATAAAGATATGTTTGGTTTCTTTGGTTTCAGTTATTTCCTAGCTGCAAAAGATAAATTGCAAGCAGCAAGTATTGATGGTGGACAACCATCATTGAAGTCTATTCAAGACTACAGCTATGCTGTTGCTAGACCTTTATTCTTCTACGTGAAAAAAGCTCACGTTGGAGTAATTCCAGGCTTACATGAGTTTGTGAAAGAATTCACAACGAAGAAAGCTATTGGAAAAGGTGGTTACCTAGCAGACATTGGTTTAGTGCCATTAGACTCTAAGTTGTATAAAACAACTAGAACTAATGCTACGAAGCTAGTTGCTATGGGTAATTAATTATTCCTCAGTTAACAAATGATTAAAAAGGGGGTCTTTTTAGACCCCTTTTTTTTAAAAAAAGAGTAAAGTCCTCACTTAAGGAGATTCTGTGAACTTAATATTATTTACATTTATTGTTCTTCTAGGTTTCACAAGCTATTATTTTGGACGCAAAAAAGCATATACAATTCAATCTACAAAAAAAAGATTAACTGCATTACCACAATTTTATGGTTATTATCTTGCAATCTGGTGTGCAATACCAGCCTTTATAATTTTTTCATTATGGGCAATTTTTGAGCCCACAATTGTAAAATTATTAGTTTTAAATGATTATTCAAATCAAGGTTATCTTGATGATGAATTAAATTTAATATACGAAAAAACAAAAGCATTGTCTCGAGGGCAATTCACTGGAGAAATTACACCTTTTATTGAAGCTTCAGCTGAAAAATATTTAAGTCTTCGATCAATAGCTCAAAGTTCAAAAGTTGTTATAGTATTATCTATAATTATTGCTTCAGTTGCTTATGCGTATAAAAGAATTTCATCTAATTCTAGAACAAGAGAACCAGTTGAAAAATTTTTGAACGCAGTTTTATTTACAGCTTCTTTAGCTGCAATATTAACTACTGTTGGAATAGTTTTCTCACTTATATTTCAAACTATAGATTTTTTTAAAGTAATTCCATTATTTGATTTTGTCTTTGGAACTCACTGGTATCCAGCAAAAGCTTTTGTTAGAGATTCTTCTGAGGCTTTAGATCCGACAATGTATTCCGATACTTTTGGAGCAGTCCCTATTTTTGCAGGTACTTTTTTTATTGCATTTATTGCTATGTGCGTTGCTATCCCGATTGGATTAATGAGTGGAATTTATTTAGCTGAATATGCATCATATAAAGTTAGACAATACGCAAAACCTTTAATTGAAATTTTAGCTGGTATACCAACTGTTGTTTATGGTTTTTTTGCTGCCCTAACTGTTGGCCCATTTTTAAAAGAATTAGGAACCTCTATGGGTCTTGAAGTTTCAGCTGAAAGTGCTTTAGCAGCAGGAGGAGTAATGGGCATTATGATCATACCATTTATTTCAAGTTTAAGTGACGATGTAATTACAAGTGTACCTCAAAGTTTAAGAGATGGAAGTTATGCTATGGGAGCAACTAAATCAGAAACAATCAAGAGAGTTATTTTTCCCGCGGCATTGCCGGGGATAGTTGGATCTATTTTGCTTGGTGTTTCAAGAGCTATAGGAGAAACAATGATAGTTGTTATGGCCTCTGGTTTAGCTGCCAATTTAACTTTAAATCCATTAGAATCTACTTCAACAATTACAGCTCAAATTGTAGTTATTCTAATTGGTGACCAAGCTTTTGGTGATCCAAAAACGCAAGCTGCTTTTGCATTAGGTATGTCATTATTTTTAGTAACGCTTTGTTTAAATATTGTGGCCTTAAGAGTAGTTAAAAAATATAGAGAGAAATATGAATAAAAATAAAGAACAATTATTAAATAAAAGATACAAGGCTGAGCAGAGATTTCGCTTATACGGTCAAAGTGCAATTTTTATGGCACTTTTATTTTTAACAATTTTTATTTTCAAAATTTTTTCAACTGGCTATTCAGCTTTTCAAAAAACTTGGCTCATTGTTCCAGTAACTTTTGATGCTGAATTAATGATGTTAGAACAAAACCCTTCTAAAGAGGACATACAAGACGCTGATTATTACGATATAGCATTAAAATCAATGGCTGATTTAGATCTAAATGCCAATGAGGATCAAGAAAATGAATTGAAGAGAATGGTGTCTTATTTCTTCGAAAAAGAAATTAAAAATGAACTTTTAAATGACCCTAGTTTAATAGGAAAAACAAAAGAAGTTTATTTAACTGCTTCAGATGATTTAGATCAAGTTTTTAAAGGAAATTATCCAAGAGATTTACCCGAAGATCAAAGAAGAGTAAGCGATTATCAATTAAAAATTTTTGATCAACTTGTTGCAAATGGTAAGGTTGAAAGTAAATTTAATATTAGTTTTTTTACAAATGCCGACTCAAGAGAAGCTGAACTAGCTGGAATAGCAAGTTCATTTATGGGCTCAATTTTTTCTATACTTGTTTGTTTAATGATAGCTTTTCCTGTAGCGGTTCTAGCAGCAATCTATCTTGAAGAATTTGCCCCTAAAAATAGATTTACTGATTTTATTGAAGTAAATATAAATAACTTAGCAGCAGTTCCATCTATAGTTTTTGGTCTATTAGGGTTAGGAGTTTTATTGGCTATATTTCAACTACCAAGGTCTACCCCATTAGTTGGAGGTATCACTTTGTCCTTAATGACCTTACCAACAATAATCATAGCTGCCAGAGCATCTTTAAAAGCAGTTCCGCCAAGTATAAGAGAGGCAGCACTTGCTATGGGAGCAAGTCGAATGCAAACCACAATGCATCATACTGTTCCTCTTTCAATGCCTGGCACGTTATCAGGAACAATAATTGGTTTAGCTCAAGCTTTAGGAGAAACTGCACCCCTCATTTTAATTGGAATGGTTGCTTTTGTTAACACGATACCTGGATCACCTATGGATCCTGCTGCAAGTTTACCAGTTCAAATTTATATTTGGGCTGAAAGTGCTGAAAGAGGATTTGTAGAAAAAGTCTCGGCATGTATAATGGTCTTACTTGGTTTTTTAATAACAATGAATTTATTTGCCCAAATAATTAGACATAAATTTGAAAAAAAATGGAGTTAAAATGATAAAGATTAAAGCAAAAGATGTTGATGTTTTTTACGGAAAAAAACAAGCACTCTTTAATATAAGTTTAGATATTGAGGAAAATCAAGTAACGGCATTAATTGGTCCATCTGGTTGTGGTAAATCAACTTTCCTAAGATGTCTTAATCGAATGAATGATGTAATTGATATCTGTAGTGTTAAAGGAGAAATTTTAATTAATGACTTTAATATCAATGATAAAAGTTGTGATGTAGTAAGACTAAGAGAAAAAATTGGTATGGTTTTTCAAAAACCTAATCCTTTCCCAAAAACTTTATATGAAAATGTATCTTACGGTCCAACAATTCATGGTATGGCTCAATCAAAACAAGAAATGGATGAAATTGTTGAAACTAGTTTGAAAAAGGCTGCACTATGGGAAGAAGTAAAAGATAGATTGCATGAACCTGGAACTGGATTATCTGGAGGACAACAGCAAAGACTTTGTATTGCTAGAGCGATTTCTGTACGACCAGAAGTTATATTAATGGATGAGCCTTGTTCAGCTTTAGATCCTATAGCAACAGCGCAAATTGAAGAATTGATTGATGAGTTAAAAAAAGAGCACACAATAATAATTGTAACTCATTCTATGGCTCAAGCGGCACGTGTATCTCAAAATACAGGTTTTTTTCACTTAGGACAATTGATAGAACATGGATCTACTGATAAAATATTTAAGAATCCTGATAATACAAAAACCCAGGACTATATAACCGGGAGGTTTGGATAATGACTGAAGCACCACATACAGTTAAATCTTACGAAGAAGAACTAAAAAATCTGAATGCTAATATAATTAAAATGGGAAGTGCATGCGAGGATGCTTTAGGTAAAGCAATTCAAGCCATTACTACAAGAAATAGCGACTTTGCGGAAGCAGTAATTCAAGATGATGAAAAAATAGATAAATATGAAGCCTTGATTGAACAACAAGTTGTAAATTTAATTGCTTTGAGACAACCTATGGCAATTGATTTAAGAGAGACAGTAACGGCTTTGAAAATGTCTTCAGATTTAGAAAGAATAGGTGATTTAGCAAAAAATATATCCAAGAGAACACTTTTGCTTAATGAAAGTCTTCCAAAGAATTTGGTAGATGCATTAAATAGAGTATCTACCAATGTTCAAAAACAATTAAAATCAACATTAGACGCTTATCTAGAAAGATCTGCGCCAATGGCAGTAAATGTTTGGGAAGGTGATGAGCAAATAGATGATCTAACAAATCTATGTATGCAAGAAGTTATAAAATATCTTAAAGAAAATGAAAAAAATTTAGAAGATGGAACTCACTTGTTGTTTGTGACCAAAAATGTTGAGCGTATTGGTGATCATACTACAAATGTTGCAGAACAAATTTATTATTTAGTTAAAGGTGAATATTTAGAAGGTGACAGACCTAAGGGCACCGAGCCAATTGTAACTGGAGAAAAATGATTTATGTCAGCTCATGTTTTCATAGCTGAAGATGAAGCATCAATTGTTAGTTTGTTAAAGTACAATCTTGAAAAAGAAGGTTATAAAGTCAGTCATTCAGAAAATGGAGAAGATGCTCTTAAACAAATAAAATCAAAACAGCCAGATTTGATATTAATGGATTGGATGTTACCTGAATTATCTGGTGTTGAAATTTGTAAAAATTTAAAAAAAGATAATAAGTTTAATGATATTCCTGTCATCATGTTAACTGCAAAAGGGGAGGAAGAAGACAAATTAAAAGCATTTGATACAGGTGCAGATGATTATGTAACTAAACCTTTTAGTCAAAAAGAATTAAATGCTAGAATTAAATCTTTATTAAGAAGATCTAAGCCTCAATCATCATCAGACATTGTAGAATTTACTGATTTAAAAATAGATCGGATTACAAAAAGAGTTTATAGAAAAGATAAGGAAATTACTTTAGGTCCAACTGAATTTAAACTATTAGATTTTTTTATCAAAAATCCAAAAAGAGTTTATTCAAGAGAACAACTTCTGAATAATGTTTGGGGGGAAGATATATATGTTGAGTCTAGAACCGTAGATGTTCATATTAGAAGATTAAGACAAGCAATTAACATTCAAAATACAAAACCTTTAATTAGAACAGTGAGATCAGCTGGTTATTCTTTAGAATCTTGAAGATCTTTGGGCCTTATAAATTCTTTTAATACTCCTTTTTTCTCAACTTCATTCCAGGATTTAATATCTAACTCAATTTTTGCAAATGCTGAAGTTGGAAACTTATAATTCATTAGTTTAAAATTATTCGTATTATGATTTTTTGTAAGATTTCGTACTAAATTTTTCACTGATGGTTCATGGTTTATAACCAAAATTGATTTATATTCACTGGATATTTCTTTAATTTTTTTTATAATTATATTCTCATCAACTAAATATAAATCTTTTGAAAAATTAACTTTTTTTGGTTTATTAATTTTCTTGGATAAAATTTGAAAAGTTTTTTTTGTTCTTTTTGATGATGAAATTAATGCATAATCGAATTTAAATTTTTTTTTAACAAAAAATTCACAAATCATTTTTGCATTTTTCTTGCCTCTTTTACTAAGTGGTCTATCAAAATCATTAATACTTAAATCATCCCAACTAGATTTTGCGTGTCTCATGACGTATAATCGATACATAAAATCTAAATATATGACTGCTTTAAAAAAACAACATAAAGAAGAACTGAAATCTAAATATATAAATAGAGAGCTTTCTTGGTTAAAATTCAACGATAGAGTACTTTTAGAGGCGCAAAATATCGAAAATCCTCTTTATGAAAGAGTAAAATTTTTATCAATTGCTGGGTCTAATCTAGATGAATTTTTTATGGTCCGAGTTGCTGGATTATATAGTCAAATAAAACAAGAAGTTGACTCATTAAGTTCTGATGGTTTGACACCTGAAGAACAGATGGATGAGGTAGTACTTGAAACTAAAAATTTATTAAAAAAACAGAACAAAATTTTTACTCAACTGATTATAGAATTAAAAAAAAATAATATCAGTTTAGTTAAACCTGTTAATTTAAATACTAAGGATAAAAAAAAACTTCTAGAAATATTTAAAGAAGAGATTTACCCTTTATTAACACCATCAGCAATTGATCCTGCGCACCCATTTCCATTTATAATTAATCAAGGAAGAGCGCTTGTAATGAAGTTGAGAAAAAAAAATAAAAAAAGGGTTTTAAACTCGATAATAGTAATACCAAAAGCATTATCTAGATTTATTGAAATAGAGTCTTCAAAAAATCATAAGAAGTTTGTTATTCTAGATGATGTAATAAGTTTTTTTGCTAATGAAATTTTTCCAGATCATGATTTAGAAAAGAAAATGATTTTTAGAGTAATAAGAGATAGTGATGTAGAAATTCAAGAAGAAGCGGAAGATTTAGTTAGATCTTTTGAATTGGCTTTAAAAAGACGTAGAACGGGTGATATTGTTCGTTTAGAGATCCTCGAAAATAGCGATAATGAATTGGTAAAATTTATTACAAATAAATTAGAAATAAATCCCGATTATATTTACGATGTATCTGGCCTTGTTGGAATTCAAGATATAGATCAAATATGTAAAGTAAAAAATCCAAAATTAAGATTTAAGCATTTTACACCTAGAGAAGTTGAAAGATTAAAAGAATATAATGATAACTTTTTTGAAACTATTAAAAAGAAAGATTTAGTTGTTCATCATCCTTTTGAAACATTTGACTCAGTAATTGAATTTTTAAACCAAGCAGCAAATGATAAAAAAGTTATAGCTATAAAACAAACTCTATATAGAACAACTCTAGACTCACCAATTGTTAAAGCTTTAATAACAGCTGCAGAAAACGGAAAAACAGTTACGGCTTTAATTGAAATTAAAGCTAGATTTGATGAGGAAGCTAATATTCAACTATCAAGAAGTTTAGAAAAAGTAGGTGTTCAAATTGTTTATGGTTTTGCTAAATATAAAACTCATGCAAAATCATCATTAGTTTTGAGAAGAGAACAAGGTAAAATACAAACTTATTTTCATTTAGGAACTGGCAATTATCATCCTGTAAATGCTAAAATTTATACTGATTTGTCTTTATTTAGTTCTGATAAAAAAATGGCCTCTGATGTTGAGAAATTTTTTAATTATGTAACAGGATACGCAAAACCAAAAAATTTAAATAAAATTTCTATTTCACCAGTAAATATGAGGCAAACCTTAAATGAAAATATTGATGCTGAAATTAAAAATTCTAAAAATGGAAAATTTGCAGCTATTTGGGCAAAAATGAACTCTTTAGTAGATCCAGAAATTATTGATAAATTTTATGAAGCTTCGAATGCTGGTGTAAAAATTCATTTATTTGTAAGGGGTGTTTGTTGTTTAAGACCAGGAGTAAAAGATAGATCAGAAAACATAGTTGTAAAAAGTATCATAGGAAGATTTTTAGAGCATTCTAGAATTTACTGCTTTAGTAATGGTACAAAAAAAATGCCTAATAGAAATGCGAAAGTATATATTTCTTCAGCCGATTTAATGCCGAGAAATTTAAATAGAAGAGTAGAACTTCTAGTGCCAATTGAAAATGAAACTGTTCATGAGCAAATTTTAGATCAAATAATGTTAGCAAATTATCTTGATACCAGTCAGAGCTGGGAGCTCAATGCTGATGGTAATTATAAAAAAATTAAATATAGTAAGAACGATTCCTTTTCAGCTCATGAATATTTTATGAATAATCCGAGCTTATCTGGAAGAGGTAAAGCTAAACTAAAAATGCAGCCTAAACAACTGCACTTAAGATTGATTAAAAGTGGAAGTAATTAAAAGTAAAAATAGTTTAAAATTAAAACAGGCAAAATTAGCTATAATAGACATTGGATCAAACTCTATAAGAATGCTAATTTATGAAGATTTTAGTTCTTCTCGTGTACCTTTTTTTAATGAAAAAGCAGTTTGTGAACTTGGAAAAAATTTAGATAAATCCAAAAAGCTTCATAAATCCGGCACTGAATATGCTTTAAAAGTTTTAAAAAGATTTTCTGAAATTTTAAATGTTTCAAAAATCACAAATCTAAAAATCATTGCAACAGCAGTTTTAAGAGAAGCAACTGATACAAAACCATTTATTGATGAAGTTGAAAAACTTTTTAAAACTAAGATTAATATATTGTCAGGTGAAGAAGAAGCTGAATGCTCAGCTGAGGGAGTAAAAATAGGCTTTGAGAATGTCAATGGATTAGTTGCTGATCTTGGAGGTGGTAGTTTAGAATTAGCTCGAGTTGAAAATAATATAGTAACTAATAAAACCTCATTACCTATTGGTGTTTTAAGATTATTAAATAATCCTATAGTTAAAAAAAGAAATTTAGCAAAATATATCAAAAAATTATTAAGAGAAGAAAAATGGCTTTCAAAAAAGAGGTTTAATAATTTATATTTAGTTGGAGGTACTTGGCGATCATTATTTAAATTACATCTTTTTCAAAATAATCATCCGGTACATATAATTCATCAATATAGTATTGATAACAATGTTTTATCTAAGTTTGTTGAAAAAATTTCATCTTTTAATAAATCCAAACTTAAAACAGTTGAGTACATTTCAAAATCTAGAACACCATATTTACCTTATAGTTGCATTATACTTGATGAAATTATGAGAGTTACAAATCCAAAAAATATAATTTGTTCTATAAGTGGTTTGCGTGAAGGTTCTTTATCAATTGACTATTTTAAAGATGTAAAAGAATCAGAAATTTTTCATAAAGCACTTGAGAATGTTGCAAAAAAAAGAGGTGATCTAGGATCAAATTATAAAAAATATTATGAATTTATTCAGCCAGTTTTTGAGGGTAATGAGCACTTTAATAAGAAATTATTATATCTGGCATGTGTATTAAGTCATATGGACTGGGGATTAGGAGCATTTCAAAAAGCTGAATTGGTATTTCAAGAAACGATAAATACTCCGTTACTCAGATTGACTCATAAAGAAAGAATACAATTAGCTTTGTCATGCTATTGGCGGTACTGTAGTATCAAGTATAATCCAAAGATAGAGTATCTAACTTTTTTGAATAATAATGAAATTTTTTCAAGCAAACAAGTTGGAGCAGCATTGAGATTTTCACAATCATTGACCTCGATATCTACGATATTTCTTGAAGAGTTTAAATTGTATAAAAGAGGTAATGCTGTATTTTTAAAAATTCCATCACAACATCAAGAAATAATCTCAAAACAAGTTACCAAAAGATTTAAAGCTCTTGCTAGAGAATTATTTTTAGAACCAAGAGTAATTTATTCTAATAATTCAAAATAAACTTAAGTTAATTAAACTTTAACAATAAGTAAATAATTTTGTAACTTAGTTAATCTATAAAGACTTAACAAAATTTGAAATAAAATCATTATTTTTCCCCGTTAAATTTTGTTAATTAACTACTTTCTCCCTTCTCTTAAACTAAGAAGGGGGAAAGACGATTTTTTTGATATTAATTATTTACAGATGCAGGAGACTGCTTTGCATTTTTCTTAGCAAGCTTTTTTGCTTTTTTTTCTGCAACCTTTTTTTCTAAACCAGCAATTTTAATATTAACTTTTGACAATTTTTTTTCTTTAGCCGTGATTTTATTTTTCAGTCTATCAATTGCTTTTAAGATTTTTGTTTTTTTCTTCTCATTTTTTTTTAATTTTTTTCCCATTTCTACCTCCAAATTTTTAGATGATTAATTTAATCACATAATTCATAAATCTGAAAGTTAATTTGATACAACCTGTAGTTTATCGATTTTTAATATTTGTTATTAGATATAAAAACATTGCTATATGAGAACTATTATTGAATTTTTGGTTTAATATTAATTTAAATATGTCTCTTTGATTAAATAGATGAATTTTAATACCTTTTTCTGGATTCGAAATTTTAATTAAGTTTTTTGTGTAATAACCAGTTATTTTAGTGGTTAGTCGTCCAGGCTCAGTATAAAAAGTTATAATTTTACTCAATTTTGATCTTGATTTATATCCTGTTTCTTCTTTTAATTCTTTATGAGCTGATTGCAGAGTTGTTTCTTTTTTTTCTACTATGCCAGAAGGAAACTCATAATTAATTTTATTAATTGGAACTCTTTTTTGGGAAACTACTATATACTTGTCTTTAATCTTAGGTATTACTAATGAAAGATTAGAAGTTTTAAGATAATGATAAAACTCTTTTTTCTTAAATTTTTTGTTAATTAAACTTATTCGATGGGTAAGTTTTATACTTTTCAATTTTTCTCTAAAAATAACTTTTTAACAATAAATACAGCAATTAACATTCCGATAAGCTCAGCTAAAATATAATAAGGAGTATTTAGATAACTAATACCTGTAAAAGACTCTGTAAATGTTCTAGCAATTGCAACAGCTGGATTTGCAAAAGATGTTGATGAAGTAAACCAATAACCAGCAGTAATATAAAGGCCAACACTAGCAGCAACAGCAATTTTACCTGACTTCATGGAGCCAAAAATTATTATTATAAGACCTAATGTTGCTATTATCTCAGATGTGAATATGTAAATTCCATCTCTTGACTTAGTAGATAATTCATAAATTTCATGTTCAAAAAAGAAATTAGCTAAAGCAACACCAATCAAGCAACCAACCAATTGAGCAATGATATAGTAGGGTAATAGTTTCTTTTTTAATTTGCCTGTTATTGCCATTGCGATACTTACAAATGGATTAAAGTGAGCTCCTGATACATCAGCAAAAACTGTAATAAGCACAAATAAACCTGCTCCTGTTGCTATAGTATTAGCTATTAACATCACAGCAATATCATTAGTTAAGTTTTCAGCCATTAAACCTGAACCAACAATAATCATTACTAAAAAAAAACTGCCTAATAGTTCAGCAAGAAAATAGCGACTTTTATTTTTCATAAAGCAGTTCCTTTATTCTTTTATGAATATTATTGTAAACTTTTTCTATTATTTCATCTTTTTTATTTAAGTCGTTTGTTTTATTAAGTAATTTAACAGGATCCTCTATATCCCAATGAATTATCTGATCTTTATTTGGCCAAATAGGACAGACTTCGTTATTGGCATTATTACAAACTGTAATCACATAATCCATTTTAATTTGACTATCAACGAACGTATTAAAATTTTTAGATCTATAATTTGAAAGATCATAATGTTTTGATAATAAATAATTCTTCACATCTTCATTAATTTTTCCTGTTGGATTACTCCCAGCACTAAAACCTTTACACATATCGTCATACTCGTTATTTATTATACTTTCAGCAATAATACTTCTTGCTGAATTACCTGTGCAAACGAACAATATATTCTTCATTTAAAAAATAACTTTATAAATACCAATTACAAACAATGGAATTTGTAATCCAAAGTTTGTTAAGATTGCTTTATCTTTGCTCATAAATCCTGCAATAGTCCATCCAACAACACCTAATCCATGAAAATATATATTTAATGGATATATATTTAAATTTGTAAGAAGTATTCCTACTAAAACTAGAAACGTACTGATCCACTTTAGATATTTTTTTAAAAACATAAAATCCCCTTTCGTTGTTATTAATTCAGTTATGTTAAGAATTTATTACAGTTTATAGGAAAAATAATCTTATTTGTTGTTTTCCCAATCAAATCTTGGAAAAGAATCAAAAATTTTAAATATGCCATCCGACCATTGATCACAGACCTTAGAATATTCAGTATCAGTGATATTTAAGCATTTTTGTGAGGCAATTTTATATTCATCTTTTTTATAGACAGCAAAATCAATAGGAGGGCCAACTGTTAAATCACTTTTTAAAGTTGAGTCCATTGAGATTAGGGCACAACGTGATGCATCACCAATAGATACGCTTGGTTTTATAACTCTATCTAAAATGGGTTTGCCGTATTTTACTTCACCAATAACTAGATAAGGTTTGCTATCAGCTGGTTTAATATAATTTCCTTGAGAGTATACTAAGTACAATTCTAATGGTTGACCTTTAATCTGACCACCAACTAAAAATGACGAACCTAATAAAACTGTATCTGTGTTTATTCCTTTTGGCGCTGAATGTTTAATATTTAGTGAACCAATGTAAGATGCAATTTGGTCGAAATCTTTGCATGTGTTTAAATTTATACCATTGTCACCTTTAAGATCATTTTCAATAGATTTATATACTGCTTGAGATGTACCTAAGTTTCCAGAAGTAACTATAATGACACTTCTATCACCAACATCATGAACAAACATTTTTGAATATATATTGACATTATCTAATCCAGCATTTGTTCTAGAGTCTGAGGCAAATACAATTCCATCTTGAGCTTTAATGCCAACACAATAAGTCATAATACTATTAATAATTATTAATTAATTAACATATAATTAAATTCAAGCATAGCTGATATAACTATATCGCAATTGATTGTTTACCCTAATTATTAAACAATCCTTTAATGAGCGAGAAACTCTGGGATAACTACAATGCTACAAAAGCATACGATGGTTATTTTACCAATGAAAATAAATTAAGAAAACATGCCGTTATAATTTCAAATATTTTAGAAAGATATGGAAAAGATAAACTTCAAGAAATTGAAAAAAATTGCCAAAGCACAATAAGTGCCAGAGGTATTAATTTTAGAGTATATGCTGCTAATAATAGGGCAGAGGAAAAGAAGTGGCCACTAGATATTATTCCAAGAATCATTCCTAAATCACAATGGAACAAGGTAACTAAAGGTCTTAAGCAAAGAGTAAAAGCCTTAAATTTATTTATTGATGACGTTTATAATCAAAAGAAAATTTTTAAAGATAATGTCATACCTAGAGAAATTATTTTTGACTCACCATATTACGTAAAAGAATGTGAAGGATTTTCACCTAAATATAAATCCTGGGCAAATATTTCTGGAGTAGATTTAATTAGGAATAAAAATGGAGACTATTTGGTACTTGAAGATAATCTTAGAGTACCCTCAGGTGTTTCTTATATGCTTGAGAACAGAATGGTTATGAGGGATGTGTTTCCTGAACTTTTTACGAGATATAAAGTTGCATCAATACATCAATACACTAACAAACTTTTTAATTGTATGAACGAATGTATACCTAAAAAAACTGCTCATCCCCACATGGTAGTATTGACACCAGGTATTTATAATTCTGCTTATTTTGAACATTCTTTTTTAGCTGAACAAATGGGTATTGCATTGGTAGAAGGAAAAGATCTTTTTGTTGAAAATGATAACGTTTACATGAAAACTGTGAAAGGTCCTTTGAAAGTTGATTGCATATACAGAAGACTAGACGATAATTTTTTAGACCCAAAAGCCTTCAATAAAGACTCGGTTATTGGTGTTCCAGGTTTATTTAAATGCTGGTTGAAAAAAAATGTGGGTATTATTAATGCAGTGGGAACAGGTGTAGCAGATGACAAGGTTGTTTATTCATACGTAAATAGAATGATAGTTTATTATTTAGGAGAACAACCCATCTTAAATCAAGTCGAGACTTATTTGTGTCATGATGAAAGTCAAAAGAAATATGTTTTAGAAAATCTATCTAAATTAGTTGTAAAGCCTGCTAATGCATCTGGTGGATATGGAATAATGATTGGTCCAAAGGCTTCTTCAAAGGAAAGAGAGGAGGTGGCAGAGAAGATTAAGAAAAACCCAAGGGAATATATTGCTCAACCTTTAGAAACATTATCAACAGCTCCAACAATTACAGAAAAAAATATAGAACCTAGACACTTAGATTTAAGACCCTTCGTTTTAAGTGGTAAAACTAATTATGTAACAACTGGCGGCCTGACTAGGGTTGCTCTTAGAAAAGGAAGTACAATTGTAAATAGTTCGCAAGGTGGTGGATCAAAAGATACTTTAATAGTTGATTAACTTTTATTAAATATTATTTACACGAGTTTATTAGAGAGTAACTATATTATAGAAAATTAGTTATATATTTATGAATAAAGAAACCAATAATTAACAATCCTAGGCCTGCACCATAAATCATTAAGAAATTCATATTTAAAGATTTTGCAAAGAAGAAGGGTAAAAAAAATAGATAACTTATAGGTACAGCAACCAATATACTTTTAGTAAATAGAATTGTTTTTTCTATATCATTGTGTTCATAGTAAGAAAAAGCAATAGCTATAAGTGATACAAGTGGAAGAGCTATAATAAATCCAGCTAATTTCGGATTTTGTCCAGATAACCAGCTCGCAAAGGCAATAATAAGAGCAGCACCGATAACTTTAGCAATGAATAGAATCATAGATAAATATTATATCATTTTTCTTGACTTATTGTTGTGATGTTATAACATAACAATATGTCAAATAAGGAATTAGTCTTTAATATTATAAAAAAATCTTCAAAGCATTTAACTGCTTATGAGATATTAGATAAACTTCAAAAGGTTAAAAAAACACAACCTATGACAGTTTACAGAGCTCTTGATAGCCTAATAGAAGAAGAACGAATTCATAAATCTAATCAAACAAAAACTTTTATGCTGTGCAATCATTTACACTCAAAAAATCACAGTACAGCAATCGCCATATGTAAAAAATGTGGAGATACAGAGGAGTTAAAATCTAGTCTTTTTGAAAGTTTGTTTAAAAAAAACAACGTAAAAAATATGATTTTAATACATTTAACATGGAAGTTTTAACTACTTGTAAGGAGTGCAATTAATGAAAAAAATAAGTTTTTTAACTTTAGCAATGTGTATTTTTGGTTTTACATTTGTTAGAGCAGCAGAAGGTCATTCACATGAATTACCAGAGTTTCTTCACTTTATGGAAGAACTAATAGAAGAACATAGCATTTTAAGAGGAGCAACTTTTGGCTTTATTCACACATTAATACCTTTAATTGGATTTTATACTGGTTGGAGTATCAATAGATTTCTTAAAATTATCTCTAATGGAGCGATTGCTGGTATAGTTGGAATAGTTTTAGCTCACATCATTGCAGACTTTATAGCAGCTTTAGCTGACCCAGATTTACAAAGTGCTGCATATGGAATTGTTATTGGTGGTTTCCTTCCATTATTGGCAGTTCCTTTTTTAGAAAAATATGTCACTAAGAGCAGATATCATACAGTTGTTGGTGACCACGAAGATCTAAAAAAAGATTTGAAAAGAAAACATAGATAGTATTTAATGTAAGGGTGAGTACGGTTTCCCTTACATTAGATGAGATTTTTGATTTAGCTAAAAAGACTTTATTAG
>JACWEK010000013.1 GCA_014653535.1 Pelagibacterales bacterium SAG-MED43 | reverse complement strand
TCATAAGATTTTGTTGAAACAAATAGTTTAATATCTTTTTCTGTAACTCGTCCCCGTCTCTCACTACCTGATATTTTATTTATATCTACTCCAAGTTCCCTGGCAAATTTTCTTACTTTAGGTGATGCTGACACTAGTGATAAATAGTTTTTTATTGTCATTTTACAGTTTTGTTGGCATCGGTTTATTGATATCAATTTTATATTTTTTAATTGCTTCTGATGCATATTTTGAACTTATAAGTTGCTCTTTCGCTAAGATACTAAGTGAATATGTAACAATATGCTCCTTATCGACTTCAAAAAATTTTCTTAAATTTTTTCTTGTATCACTTCTACCAAAACCATCTGTCCCTAATGAATAAAAACTTTTATTTATAAAAGGTCTAATTTGATCAGAATTCATTCTCATGTAATCTGAGGCTGCTAATATAGGGCCTTCTGTTTGACCTAAACATTTTTCTATGTAAGATTTTTCAGATTTTTTATCAGGATTTAAAAGATTATATCTTTCTACTTCCAATCCATCCCTTCTTAACTCATTAAAGCTAGTAGCACTCCAAATCTCACTATCTATTTGATATTCATTTTGAAGTACTTCAGCTCCCGCCATCATTTCTCTTAAAATTGTTCCAGAGCCTACAAACTGAATTTTTGTTTTTTTATATCTATTAAATTCTTTTATTTTATACATTCCTTTTATTATTCCTTCTTCACAAGACTTATCTTTTGGAATAGCTGGATGAGGATAATTTTCGTTCATTGTTGTTATGTAGTAAAAAATATTTTCTTTTTTTTCGTGCATTCTTTTCAAGCCATCTCTAAAAATTATTGCTAATTCATAATGAAATGTTGGATCATATGAAATACAATTAGGTATTGTTGATGCCATTAAATGGCTATGGCCATCTTGATGTTGAAGTCCTTCGCCTGCTAAAGTGGTTCTTCCTGCGGTAGCACCGATCAAAAAACCTCTTGATTGACTATCTGCTCCTGCCCAAGCAAAATCACCTATTCTTTGAAATCCAAACATAGAATAAAATAAATAAATAGGAATCATTTCTATATCATGATTGGTGTAAGAAGTTCCTGCTGCTATCCAAGATGACATAGCCCCAGCTTCGGTAATTCCCTCCTCTAAAACTTGTCCACTTTTATCTTCTCTATAAGAACTTAATTGAGCTGAGTCCTCAGGTTCGTACTTTTGTCCTTCATGAGCATATATTCCTATTTTCTGAAAAAAACCCTCCATACCAAAAGTTCTTGCCTCATCTGGAATAATTGGCACTAATCTTGAAGCTACATTTTTATCTCTGAGAAGACTTGTAAGCATTCTTACTAAAGCCATAGTAGTAGACATTTCTTTCTTACCGGTAGATTCTTTCATATTTTGAAAAATGTCTTTTGGCGGAGCTTTTATTGACTTTGCATATGTAGTTCTTTCCGGAATAAAGCCCCCGAGTTTAAGCCTTCTATCTAAAATATATTTTATTTCAGGAGATTTTTGATCAGGTTTATAATATTCGACGTTTCTTACTTGACTGTCAGTCAATGGAACATCAAATCTGTCTCTATAATACATTAAGTCATCAATATCTAATTTTTTAGTTTGATGAGTTGTATTTACACTTTCTCCACTTTTACCCATTCCATAACCTTTAATAGTTTTAGCAATTATTACTGTTGGGCTTCCAACATTTTTAGAAGCCTTATGATAAGCAGAAAAAACTTTATGTGGATCATGGCCACCTCTATTTAATCTCCAAATATCCTTGTCAGATAAATTTGTTACTAATTCTTTTGTTTCTGGGTACTTACCAAAAAACTTTTTTCTTACATATGCACCATCTCTTGCTTTCATAGCTTGGTACTCACCATCAACTGTTTCATTCATAGTTTTAACAAGTTGACCTGTTTTATCATTTGCTAATAAGGAATCCCAATAAGATCCCCATATCACTTTAATTACATTCCATCCTGCACCTCTAAAAATTCCCTCTAGTTCTTGAATTATTTTTCC
Source organism: Pelagibacterales bacterium SAG-MED43 (assembly GCA_014653535.1). Classification (GTDB taxonomy): domain Bacteria; phylum Pseudomonadota; class Alphaproteobacteria; order Pelagibacterales; family Pelagibacteraceae; genus Pelagibacter. Next base: position 15,439 of record JACWEK010000013.1, on the reverse strand, counting down.
ATTTCCTCTTACTGGACCATCAAGTCTTTGTAGATTACAATTTACAACAAAGATTAAGTTATCTAATTTTTCTCTAGCAGCTAATCCTATGGCTCCTAAAGATTCTGGTTCATCCATTTCTCCATCTCCAAGGAACGCCCAAACTTTTCTACCTTCATCTTTTATTAAACCTCTATTAATTAAGTACTTCATGTATCTTGCTTGATAAATTGCAAGCATAGGTCCTAATCCCATAGATACTGTAGGGAATTGCCAAAAGTTTGGCATCAACCATGGATGAGGATAAGAAGATAAACCTCCTGGATTAACTTCTTGTCTAAAACTATCTAGTTGTTTTTCATTAAGTCTTCCTTCAAGAAAGGCTCTAGCATACATTCCAGGCGCACTATGTCCTTGAAAATAAACTAAATCCCCTCCAAACTTATTGTTTTTTGCTCTCCAAAAATGATTCATTCCTACATCATATAGTGTTGCCGCAGATGCAAACGTTCCAATGTGTCCTCCAAGTTCAGGAAACCTTTTATTAGCTCTTACAACCATTGCTGCTGAATTCCATCTAATTAATGACCTAATTCTTCTCTCTATATTTTGATCACCATTAGACTTTTTTTCTTCACTGACTGGAATTGTATTTATATAGGGAGTATTTTGAGTATAAGGGATGTTTACACCCGCCATATAAGATTTATTGATTAATTCTTTAATCAAATAGTGAGCTCTTTGATTGCCATCTTTTTCAATCACTGCTGACAGAGACTCAAGCCATTCTTTAGTTTCCAAAGGATCTAAATCACCATCTTTAACAACTTGAATTGTAGTTTTTTCTTTTTTGTTTATTTGCGATTTTTTTTTTTGGTTTTCTTTTAACGCATTTTCTGCTTCTTCTATTAAATTCTCAGTATCTTTTGGAATAATTTTAGATTCAGAATCATTTGAAATAGCTTTAGGTGTGGTAGATGCTTGATCAGGACTCAATATACTGAGAATTAAATCTCCCTTTGAAACTTTATCTCCAATTTTTATTTTTATAGATTCTATTTTGCCTGAAATAGTAGATGGTATTTCAACACTGGATTTATCACTTTCAATTGTAACAACTGGATCATTTTTTTGAATTTCTTGTCCCTCTTTTACTAAGAGTTCAATTACTTCTACGTTTTCAAAATCACCTATGTCAGGAACAAATAATTTTTCACTCATTTTTTTTAACTTATACACTAAAAATTAATAATAATTGGAAATTTTCGACACAATTTGTACAAAATTATGTCAATCTTAGCAGGGAAAATTAAGTAATGTTAAAAAAACTAATTTTACTTGTTTTAAGCAATAAAAGTTCAAATCAACTTGATAGTCAATTTTGGATACAAAAAATTCTTTTAGAAAAAAAGTTTATCAAAAAAAATATTTAAAATTTTTCTACGCAAATTGCTATTCCCATCCCACCACCTATACAAAGTGTAGCACAACCTTTAGATTTATTTTGTCTAAGCATTTCATAGATTAGTGTAACTAAAATTCTTGTTCCAGATGCTCCAATTGGATGACCTAGAGCTATAGCTCCCCCATTAACATTTACTTTTTTTTCATCAATATTCAGCTCTCTAATTACTGCTAAGCATTGAGCTGCAAAAGCCTCATTTATTTCAAATAAATCAACTTCATCAATTTTCCAATTTGCTTTTTTTAACGCTAACTTTACAGCTCCAATTGGTCCTAAACCCATTAACGAGGGCTCAACTCCCACAGATGACCAAGAAATAATTTTTACAAGTGGTTTTAAAAAAAATTTTTTAGCTTCTTCTAAAGTTGAAAGAACTACAGCTGCTGCACCATCATTTATTCCAGATGCATTTCCTGGTGTTACTGTACCATTTTCTTTAAAAACAGTTTTTAAGTTTTTTAGATCTTCTATTTTTAAATTTTTTCTAGGATGCTCATCTTTATCTAAAAAGTTATCTTTAAAATCTACTTTAACTAATTCATCTTCAAATCTTTTTTTCTCTAAACTTATTTGAGCTTTAGTTTGAGATTTTAAGGCAAACTCATCCTGTTCTTCTCTTGAGATTTGAAATTTATCTGCAACATTTTCAGCCGTTAAGCCCATGTGGTAATTATTAAATGCATCGATTAAACCATCATTAATCATAGTATCTATTAACTTGTCCTCTGATAATTTTTTATCATCTCGAAATAATAATGAATGAGGAGCTAAAGACATGTTCTCTTGACCTCCACAAATCACAAATTTTGCTTCATCAAGTTTTAAAGTTTGAAAACCAGATATAACAGATCTTAAACCAGAGCCACAAACTTGGTTTATTAAATGTGCAGGTATCAACTTTGATAATCCAGCATTAATAGCTGCTTGTCTTGCAGGATTTTGTCCTGCTCCTGCAGTTAAAACTTGACCCATAATCACTTCATCTATTTTTTCTTTATTAATTTGAGATCGATTAATAACTTCTTTAATAACTATTGAGCCGAGCTGATCTCCTTTAATTTTCTTTAATGAACCTTTATAAGTGCCAATTGGAGTTCTTGCAGCAGCAATTATTACAATCTCATTATTTTTATTACTCATTTTTAGAATATGTTTTTTTAACAAATTATATGAAAAAGTGATAATACTATATTAATAAAAATAATTGACTATCAGCACCTCTAGCTCAATTGGATAGAGCGGCTGACTACGGATCAGCAGGTTGAGGGTTCGACTCCTTCGAGGTGCACCAGCAATAATTTTATTTTTTTTTTATAAAAATTTGAGAATTTGTGACTTCTATTACGTCTAAATTTTTACTTCTCTCAGCCAAAAATTTGTTTATGGCATAGCAGGGGTTTTTGACTACATCTTCATAATTCTTCCAAATATAATCATCAAAAATTAATAAACCTTTTTTATTTAAAACATTCCAGGAGTTTACTGCATCTTTATAAACCTGTTCAGCTAAATGATGTCCGTCTACATATATTACATCAAATGTTTGATCATTTTTTAAAAAAAAATCGTCACTATATTTCTTTATCTTATATATATTAGAATATTTTTTAGAGTTGATATCAAAATTTTTTTCTATATCGTTAAAATTTATATTTTCATTATATTCTTCTTTTACTCTTTCCCAAATATCTACACAAAAAATTTTACTTTCTTTGAATCTATTAGCAAGATAAACAGCTGAGCATCCCTCGTAGGATCCAATTTCTAAATAGCTAAATTTTTCATACTTTTTAATATATTTAAAAAAATAATATACATTAGTAGAAAAAAAATCTGATGAGATAGTTAAATTATTTATTAAAGATTTATAGTATTTTTTCTCTTTTCGCACTTTTGATTTACTTAAAATTCTTAAAAATTTACAAACAATAAATTTAAGAATAATCCTTGTGCTAGTGCCACTCTGAATCAAAAAAAATATTTTTTTAAACATTTGTTTATATCAAAGATTAATATATATTAATGTCCAATAATGAAAGTGTCTCTTCAAAATTCAGTGATAATTTTTTTTTCATGCGTTATAATTGTCCTTATTATTCTTACATTAATTTTATGAAAAAAAAATTTGAACAAATTAGTATTAAACCTGGGTTTATAAAGCATAACGGTGGCTTATTATTTCGAGGTATTTCTGAGAATGAATATGAATTTAAGTCCATTATTAAAGAAAATCATTTAAATGCTGCTGGAATTACCCATGGTGGCTATATTGCAGCTTTGATTGATGCTGGTTCAGGGACCTCAGCTCATCGAACTTCTGATGGTTCTCCTTGTGTAACTATATCATTAGATTTAAAATTTATAGGTGCTTCAAGAAAAGGTGATGAAATTATTGGTAAAACTAGAATACTAAAAAAAACCAAGACTCTAATTTTTTTGTTTTGTGAACTTAGTTGTAATGGCAAAATTGTAGCTTCAGCATCTGGAATTTGGAAAATACTTAAATCTAGTCCTTCGAATTTAGGTCCTGGTGGTTAATTTTAAAGAATTGTAAATAAAAATGAGAACATTCAAACCTACGATTCGGCCATGTTTTAGTCTATTTTTGTTCTTTAACACCAACAATATCTAGTAGGTAAAAAAAAAGATATACCAATAATAGACATGACTAAAAATAAAATCACAGCTGTTCTAGGACCAACTAACACGGGTAAAACACATTTGGCTATCGATACCATGCTTTCATTTGAAAGTGGAATGATAGGTTTTCCACTAAGATTATTAGCAAGAGAAGTATATGACAAAGTAATTAAAAAAGTTGGTACTGATAAAGTTGCTTTAATTACAGGTGAAGAAAAAATTATACCTTCTAATGCAAAGTATTTTTTATGTACTGTTGAGTCGATGCCAATTGACAAATATTTAGAATTTGTAGGCGTTGATGAAATTCAAATGTGTGCCGATCATGAGCGTGGACATATTTTTACTGATCGATTATTAAATATGAGAGGAAATAAATTAACTATGTTAATGGGGTCAAGCACCATTAAAAAAATTATTTCTAAATTAGATGATGATATTGAGTTTATTAACCGTGATAGATTATCAAAGCTTACCTATGCGGGACATAAAAAAATTTCAAGAATAAATAGAAAAACCGCAATAATAGCATTTTCTGCTGAAGAAGTTTATGCCATAGCAGAATTAATTAGAAGACAGAAGGGTGGGGCTGCAATTGTGATGGGTTCACTAAGTCCAAAAACTAGAAACGCTCAAGTAGAATTATATCAATCAGGAGACGTAGATTTTTTAGTTGCAACAGATGCAATTGGTATGGGAATCAATATGGATTTAGATAATGTCTATTTTTCAAATTTAAAAAAGTTTGATGGAAAAAAACTTAGAAAACTTAATTTATCAGAAATAGGACAAATTGCTGGACGAGCAGGTAGATATCTTAATGATGGAAGTTTTGGTATTACAAGTGATTGTAAAGAAATAAATGCTGAAGATGTTGATCTACTTGAAAATCATAAATTTGAAGAAATTAAAACACTATATTGGAGAAATTCTAATCTTAACTTTAATAATCCCCATAACCTAATAAAATCTCTAGAGGAAAAACCACAAAAAGAATGGCTAAGAAAGATTAATGAGTGTGAAGATGAGAAAGCCTTAAAATTTTTTTTAAGAGATAAAAATCTTGAAAATATAAATTTTGACAACAAAATACTCAATTTACTTTGGGAATGTTGTCAGATACCAGATTTTGTTAAAAAAACTTATGGAAATCATTATCAAGTAATTGAGAATGTATTCAAATTTTTATCTGGTAAAAAAGGAAAAATTACTGATGAATTTATGAGATTACAGCTTATAAAATTGGATAAATTAGAGGGAAATGTAGATTCCTTATCAAATAGAATTGCAAATGTTAGGACTTGGTCATATGTTTCTAATAAAAATAATTGGATTGAGAATCAAGAATATTGGATAGAAAAAACTAAATTATTAGAAGATAGACTTTCAGATAGACTTCATGAGGAACTTACCAAAACTTTTATTGATAAAAGAGCGAGTATTCTTGCTAGGGGTTTAAAACAAGATATGGAATTTAAAACAGAAATATTTGAAAATAATGATGTAAAGATTGACAATCAGTTTATTGGAAAAATTAATGGACTTAAATTAATATTAGATCTAAAAAAGGGTGCTTTAGAAACTGATATAAAATCCCTTAAAAAAGCAGCACGACAAACTATCGGACCAGAACTAAAAAAAAGAATTCAAAATATAATTGATACAGGGTTAATTGAGCTTAATGAAGATTTTAAAATTTACTGGAATAATTTTATAATAGCAAAACTAACTCCAGGTAATGATTATTTGAGTCCAAATTTTGAATTAGTAGTTGATGACATTCTTGATCAAGATCAAAGACATAAACTAAGCTTATTTATAAAAAAATGGATAAAAAATAAAATAGATAATGTTTTAAAAAGCTTAGTTGATTTAAAAAATCTTAAAGAAAAAAATTCCTCAATTAAGGCTTTGGCATATCAACTTTATGAAAACAATGGTGTGCTTAAAAGAGAGAATGTATCAGAGTATTTAAAAGATTTAGGTCAAAATGAAAGAAAAATTTTAAGGGAATTAGGTGTAAAGTTTGGCAGATATCATATTTTCTTACATAAATTAATTAAGCCAGAACCTGTAACAATTAGAACATTGCTATGGAAAAATTATAATCAAAAAAACTTAAAACTTAAACCTCCAACATTTGGTTTAAATTTTATAGACGATACAGGTAATAAAAATAAAAATTTTATGTTACTTTGTGGATTTGAAAAATTTGATAATTTTTTTGTAAGAATTGACATTCTAGAAAGATTATTTATGCTAATAATCAATTCTGGATCAGAAGAAAATAAACAAATTAAATTAATACCAGAAATGCTCAATCTTTTAGGTTGTAGTAAAGAAAATTTTAAAAAATTAATTCAAAAAATGAATTATAAAATTATAGAAAAAAATGAAGATTTATACTTTAGATACATTCCAAAAAGAAAATTTAAAAAAACTTTCAACAAAAAAGTAGATATAGAAAATCCATTTGAAATATTAAAAAATTTAAATCTGAATTAACCAATGTTTTTTGATAAAAAAGAAGATAATAATCGTGAGCCTGGTTTTGTTAAAATTGCCGCATTGCTTATTCACACTGCTAAAATAGATGAGAACTACTCTAAAAAAGAGGAAGAAATCATCAAAAAAACCTTATTTAGCCTAGGAGTAGATGAAAATAATTTAGAGACTTTAATTACTAAAGCAAAAAAATATGAAGAAGATGCAAATCAAATATTAGATTTTACTAAAGAAATTAAAAACCTTGAAGATATTGATAAAATTAAGATAATAAAATCTCTTTGGAAAATTATCTATTCTAACCAAGATGCTGATATCTATGAGACAAATCTAATGCGAAGGCTGGCTGGACTGCTTTATATTGACAGTAAAGTCATGGGAGATATTAAAGAAGAAATCAAAAAAGAAAATCTAAAATGACTTATATCGTTAACGACAAATGCATAAAGTGTAAACTTATGGATTGTGTTGAAGTTTGTCCAGTTGATTGCTTTTATGAAGGTAAAAATATGCTTGTAATTAAACCGGATGAGTGTATAGATTGTGGCGTTTGCGAACCTGAGTGTCCAGTTGACGCTATTACTGCAGATACTGAGCCAGGAAGCGAAAATTGGTTAGAAATCAATAAAAAATATTCTGAAATCTGGCCTAACATAAGTGAAAAAAAAGATCCACCACCGGATCACGAAAAATTTAAAAATGAGCAAAATAAGTTTAAAAAATATTTTAAAGAAAACCTTTAAGAAAACTTCCTCTCAAAAAAAAACAAAAAAAGTTATAAAAAAAAAAGTATCTAAGGCAAAAAAAAATTTACCTAAAAAAACTGCGAAAAAAGTTGTTAATAAAAAAGTATCTAAGAAAAAAATATTAAAAAAAAAGATAATAAACAAAATTTCACAAACACCTGAAGTTAAAAATAATAATTTAAGAATATCCAAAAGTAACGAAATAAAACCAGAAATAAAAAAAGTAAAAAAACAAGAATCTGAGAAAAAAGAGTATAAAGTTAAAGATTACGTAGTTTATCCAAAACATGGTGTCGGTCAAATTTCAGAATTTAAGAAAATAAATATTGGTGGTATTGATGTTGAAACTTATGTGATAAAGTTTGAAAAAGATAAAGCAAATGGAATGGTTCCTGTTAATAAGCAATCTCATCTTCGACCACTAGCAACAATTAATCAAGTCAATAAATGTATTTCTATTTTAAAAAGTAAACCAAAAATTAAAAGATCTATGTGGAGTAGGAGAGCACAAGAATATGAAGCAAAAATATCTTCTGGAAAAATATATGAATTAGCAGAAGTAGTTAGAGACTTAAATAAAGGTGATGACCTTATGGTAGATCAATCTTACAGTGAGAGACAATTATTTGAAAAAGCATATGAAAGAATTTTATCAGAATTCCAAATAGTTTTGGATGCTTCCTTAGAAGATACACAGAAAAAATTAGATAAGGCTCTAAAAAGAAATTTAGGTGGAAATCTTCAACCACCAGCAACAACACCTAAAGCTGCTACCGCAGAATTACCGACAGAAGAACCAATAAGTGATAATGAGGAAGCGGAGCCTATTGAAGAGTAAAAAAAAACGCCTCTCACACAAAATGTAATGAGAAGCGTTTTTTGTAAAGATAACTAAGTAACTATCTTCTTCTTCTTTTTTTAGCTTTTTTCTTTTTAGCTTTTTTCTTAGTTTTCTTTGCCGCTTTTTTTCTTCTCTTAGGCATCTTTAGCTCCCTTTTTTAGTTAAACGAATCAATTTGATTCGTTGATAACTTATTTTTATTTTTTTAAACAAGTTATGTCAATTCTTAAATTAAATTGAAAAAAATTGAAAAATAAAAAAAAATAAGTTTAAAACAAAAAAATTAATTGATTTTTATAATCTAAAAAAAGTTAATGTTTATGCGCTTTATAATCACTTATTTTACAAAAACTTAATAAAGTTTTTGTAAATCTTTTATATATTTTTCTAAAATTTTTTTTCTTTTTAGTTTTAAAGTTGGTGTTAGCATTCCATTTTCGATTGTAAATTCATCCTTTATTAATTTAAATTTCTTAACTTTTTCTACTATAGACAAACTTTTATTCAAATTTTCTAAATAAGTTTCAATTTCTTTTTTATTTTCTTCATTTTCACTTATAATCAAAGCAACTAAATAAGTTTTTTTATCTCCATAAACAAAACTTTGTTTAATTTTATCATTTAGACATAATAAATTTTCTATCTTTGAAGGAGAAATGTTATCACCACCAAGACTGACTATAATTTCTTTTTTTCTATCTGTTATTTTTAAATTTCCATCTTTAGTCATTTCTCCTATATCTCCAGTATGTAACCAACCATCTTTAATAATATCATCTGTCTCTTTTTTCTTGTTCCAATATCCAAGCATAACATTTTCACCTCTTACTAATATTTCTCCATCATCAGCAATTTTTACCTCATTAGTCTTAAAGGGTGGACCTACTGTCTCTATCTTAATTTGTCCTGGAATATTACAGCTTACTACAGGTGAGGTCTCAGTTAATCCATACCCTTGTAAAGTTGGTAATCCTATGGAATTTAAAAATTCACCTATTTTTTGATCTAAAGCTCCTCCTCCAGAAACAAAGGCTTGAAGTTTGCCTCCAAACTGTTTTTTAATTTTTCTTCTTACTAATTTTTCACACAAATAATTGATAATTTTTTCTTTAGAATTAAGTTTCTCTTTGTTTAGATTTTTGGTCCCAAGTAAAATAGTACTTTCTATCAATTTTTTTTTTAGACCTTTTTGTTTTGAAAAATTGAGAAAAATTTTACTATATAAATTTTGATAAAATCTTGGGACTGCTGTCATAATAGTTGGTTGTGCAACTGCCATATTAGGTATTAATTTTTCTAGACTTTCTGCATAGTGAACTTTTGCACCAAGCAATATTTGAACATATTGAACAGTATGTTCATAGGAGTGAGATAAGGGAAGCCAAGTTAAAAAAACTGGTTTTTCATTTTTAACTAAAGAGTCTAGAATTTCTCTTGCACCTTCGCAATTTGATAAAATACCTCCATGACTAAGCATGACACCTTTAGGGTTACCCGTTGTACCTGAAGTATAAATTATGCAAGCTAGATCATTTCTTTTAATATCTTTATTATATAAGTTTTTCATTTGATCAATCTCTTTGGTATAATCAGTAAAAACTTTTTCAAAGATTTTATTATAGCAAACTACATTTTGATTAATAAGATCTATCGAGATTAAGATTGTTTCTTTTTTGATATAATTTTTTATTTTTTCAAATTGTTCAATATTTGAAACAATGCAAATTTTTGGTTTGCAATCTTCAATTATATATTTGTAATCGTTTTTAGAATAAGTTGTAAAAAGTGGAACAGTTACTCCTCCTGCATTCATTATTGAAATATCAGAAATAAGCCATTCAGGTCGGTTTTCTGATAATAAGATGCACCTGTCACCTTTTGAAATTATATTTTTTAAATAATTTGATAAAATTGCTATTCTCGTATTTGTCTCTCCCCAAGAATAAGAAAATGATTTATTGCCCCTATTTTTTTCTTTAAGCGATATTAAAAAAGTTTTTTTTATGTTTTCAAAATTATCTGAAGTTATTTGTTCAAATTTTTTAAAAAAAAGTTCAACCAAACTGTTTATTTCTTTTAATTCCATAATTTTTTGGTGGGCGAAGAGAGAATCGAACTCTCACTTCTTGCGAAACACGATTTTGAGTCGTGCGCGTCTACCAGTTCCGCCATTCGCCCTTAATATAAAAAATATTATTTAAATAGTATAAGAACTAAAATTATATTAAAAACAAAAAAATGTTTACTCAACTTTATAATAAATGCTTAAAGTTAGCAGCCCACAAAAACTCAAATTTCTTTCTTGGAGCCATTTCTTTCATAGAAAGTTCCTTTTTTCCAATTCCTCCAGACATAATGATTGTACCAATGGCAATCGCTAAAAAAAAAGATTTTCTAAAAATATTTATAATTGCTACAATATTTTCAGTTCTAGGAGGAATTTTTGGTTATGTAATCGGAGCTTTTTTTTATGATTTTGCAATGTATATAGTAGAACTCTACAATTATGAAGATAAAGTAATTGATATTAAAGATGCTCTTTCTCAAGGAAGTGGTTTTTATACCTGGCTTACGATTTTATTTTTAGCTGGTTTCACCCCATTACCATATAAAGTTTTTACTATAGCAAGTGGACTCATTAATTTTAATTTGCTTATTTTTATTTTAATTAGTCTTATTTCTAGAGGTCTTAGATTTTTTATAGTTTCTTATTTATCATCTAAATTTGGAAATTCATTTTCTAATTATATGAATAAATATGGTCAAAAATGGTTTAGTATTATCGGAATCTTTATTGTAATTTTAGCTACAATTTTTTATTTTTTTTTAAAATTTTATGCCTAATTTGAAAATTGTTAATTATTTACAAATTTTATTGATCTTAAGTATCATAATTTTAACATCAGCTTTTGTAATTGAATATGGTTTTGGGTTTAGGCCATGCAATCTATGTATAATAGAGAGAATTCCGTATGCTATTGCAATAGTAATTTTATTCTTAAATTATATTTTTAAAGAAAATCAAGTTTTTTTTAGTATTTTATTAATATTAGTTTTTTCATTTTCAGTCCTAATTTCAGTTTACCATTTTAGTATTGAACAAGGTTTTATCGATGAGTCTGCAATTTGTAAGTCAGAAAATTTAAATTTAATAACAAAAGAAGATATTTTAAAGTCACTGAAAGAATTTAGAATAAACTGCAAAGATGTAGCATTTAAAATTTTTGGTTTTTCGCTTACAACTTACAATATTTTTATAAGTATATTAATGTTTTTATTATCAACAAAAGTTTATTTAGTCAGTAATGATATCAAAAAATAGAATTCAAGAATTTATTCGTGTAGATCATGCCGGAGAACGAGGTGCTGTTAAAATATATGAAGGTCAACTCCTTGCCTTGAATACTCTTGTAAAAGACGAAGATTTAAAAAAGAAAATTGAAGAAATGAAAATTCATGAAGTAGAACACTGCCAATTCTTTGAAAATGAAATAAAGAAAAGAAAAATTAAGCCGACTAAATTTTTACCTTTATGGGATTTATTAGGTGTTGGTCTAGGATTTGGCTCAACACTTTTAGGAAAAAAAGCTGCTATGTTATGCACAGCCTCTGTTGAGGAGGTAATAGATAAACACTATTTAGATCAAATTAACCAATTAGGTCCAGAAGAAAAAGAATTAAAAAAGAAAATTACCAAATTCAGAAATGATGAATTAGATCATAAAGATATTGCTTATGATGAGGGTGCAACAAAAAAAGGTTTGTATTCAATTATGGACAAAATTATTAAAGCTGGTTCAAAAATTGCAATTAACATTTCTGAAAAAATCTAATTACTATTAAGATTCTAATTCAACATCCCAATACAAATAGTCCATCCAGCTTTTATGAAGATAGTTTGGAGGAAAATGCTTACCATTTTTATGTAAATCTTCTGTTGATGGTTGATATGGATGTTGATTTAATTTCATATCTGAAAATTTGAGGAGTTTGCCACCTTTTTTTACATTACACTCTGAACAAGCCGTTACAACATTGTCCCAATTCGTTTCTCCACCTTTAGACCTAGGTAACAAATGATCAAATGTTAGTTCTTCGCTACTCCCACAATATTGACATGAAAAACAATCTCTTAGGAAAACATTAAATCTTGTAAAACTAGGCTTAGATTGGGGAGCAATATAACTTTTAAGTGCAATAACACTTGGAAGTTTCATTTCAAAAGATGGGCTTCTAATTTGTCGATCATAATTACTAACTATAATCACTCTATCTAAAAAAACTGATTTAACAGCATCTTGCCAAGACCAAAGAGAAAGAGGATAATAGCTTAAAGGCCTATAATCAGCATTGAGAACAAGTGCAGGACATTTTTCTAAAGAAACATTTCGCTCAACAAATTCATTCATATATAAAATCTTATATCAATTAAATTATGATATCAATGTTACTAATTTGTTAAACATTTTTCAAAATATAGTTTAGGGCTACACTTGAGGCCTCAATTGGAATGTGATGACCACAATTTTTAATTAAATGAGTTTCAACATTAACTTTTTCCCTTAAAAGAAAATCTTTTGCTTCTAGTAAATGTGTAGGTGGGACAATATCGTCTTGATCACCATGGATCAAAAAAGTGTTAGTATAATTTTTTCTTCTAGCTTTGAGATTTTCTAAATTTATAATTTTTCCAGAAAAACCGATTATACAGTTAAATGCTTTTTCAGCAGTTAGGCCTACATTTATTGACATCATACATCCTTGACTAAAACCAGATAAAGTTATTTGTTTATTTTCAAGATTGTATTCTTCTCTTACCTCATTTAAAAATCTATTAATTTTTTTCTCTGCTTTTAAAGATTCATTTAAAATATAATTAGGATCATCATTTGATAAATCAAACCACTGATAACCTGATGGATTAATTGCGCAAGTTTCATGTCCATTTGGACAAATAAAAATTGTATTTGGCATATATCTTTTCCAGCTTAAAGTAAGCATACTTATGTCTTTGCCATCTCCTCCATACCCATGAAGTAAGACAACCACATTATTAATTTCCTTACCTTTTTCAGGTTTTATAATTGCGCTTTCAAGACAAAATGTCATAATAAATTTAATTTGTTTTTTATTTTGAAAAACACTCTACAATATAAATATGTTAACAGGAATATTTGTTAAAGTTTTATCCATTACACTTTTAATAGCGGTAGGTATTGTCTTAATACTTGGTATAGGCACCTTGTTTAAAGGGGGAAGTGTTAATAAGAAATATTCAAATAAATTAATGCAGCTTAGAGTTCTTTTACAATTTATAGCGGTAATTCTTCTTATAATTTTTGCTTACTTTTTTAAAGACTAATTATATTTTTTAATCCACTCTACAAATTCTTTGTCCTCAAAATCGATTGATCCAATAATCCTTGCAAATTCTTTTCCATCTTTATTAAATAATATTGTTGTTGGTAACCCTCTTAGATTAAAGTCTTTGGCTAATGTAGTAATGTTATCTAAATAAATATTTAAATTTTTAATATTTAAATCTTTGAAAAATTTCTCAGACTTTTTGAAGCTTTCTTTACCAATATTTATAGGAAATATTTCTATATTATTTAAATCTGGATTTACTTTTAAAATATCAAGAGATGGCATTTCCTCTTTACAAGGCGCACACCACGTAGCCCAAAAATTAAGTAATACTAAGCTTCCTCTATAATCTGCTAATTTTATAGTTTTTTTATTAGCGTCAAAAAAAGTAATATTGTCATATGTTTTTGGTTCTTTATTGATTAGAATATTTTTAATTTTTGGCGATGCATTGGCCATCTCAGAAGAAATAAAGAATATAAATAATATTAAAAATCTCATATTTAACAGGTATAAGTAGTTACCATGGCTAAAAATAAAAACAACCAGGCAATTTGGAATACTAGAATTAGAAAAAAAGCATCTGCACTTTTTGAAAAGGTTGGGAGCTCTATAGATGTGGATAAGAGATTATATAAGGAAGATATCTTAGGTTCAATCGTACATGTTGAAATGTTATTCAAAAAAAAAATAATATCATTCAAAATTAAAAATAAAATCATATACGGTCTACAAAAAATAGAAAAAGAAATATCAAAAAATAATTTTGAGTTTGATAAAAAATATGAGGATATTCATATAAATATTGAAAAAAAACTTTTTAAAATCATAGGGGAAGAAGCTGGCTACATTCATACTGCGAGATCTAGAAATGATCAGGTAGTTACTGATTTAAAAATTTGGATTAAATCAGCCACTTCAGAAGTTAATAATAATTTAGAAAGAATTATTAAATCTATACTTAAGCTTGCAGAAAAAAATATTGAAACTGTTATGCCAGGTTTTACTCATTTAAAAAATGCTCAACCAATTTCTTTTGCTCATTATTTGATGGCTTATGTAGAAATTTTTAGAAGAGATAAGAGAAGGTTTATAAATAATTTCGAAAGTTTAAATGAGTGTCCTTTAGGTGTGGCTGCTCTTTCTGGTACATCATTTGATATAGATAGAAATTTTACCTCAAAAAAACTTGGCTTTAGTCACCCAACAAATAATTCTATAGACACAGTTTCAGATAGAGATTTTGTCTTAGATTTTCTTTTTTGTGTTTCGGTATGTTCAATGCACATTTCTAGAATTGCTGAAGAATTAATTATTTGGAATTCTGACGCTTTCAATTTAGTAAATCTTTCAGACAAAATTGTTACTGGTTCATCTATAATGCCCCAAAAGAAAAACCCTGATCTATTAGAATATTTAAGGGGTAAATCTGGTTCAATATTTGGAAATTTGTTTTCAATGCTAACAATATTAAAAGGACTACCACTATCTTACTTTAAAGATATGCAAGATGATAAAGAAATAGTTTTTAAATCATATGATACTTTAATTAATTGTCTAAAAATATTTGATGAAATACTTAATAATATTTCTCCTAATAAAAAAAAGATGTTTGAACTAGCTGATTCAGGTTTTACTACTGCTACAGATCTTGCAGATTATTTAGTTAAAAATCATTCAATGTCATTCAGAAAAGCTTACCAAAAAACAGCTGAAATTATAAATTTTGCCGAGAAGAAAAAAAAGAAATTAAAAGATCTTAAAATAGAGGACTTAAAAAAAATTGAACCAAGACTGACTAGTGAAGTTTTAAAAGTTTTTGATTTAAAAAATTCAATAAATTCAAAAAAATCTTACGGAGGAACATCTTTTGAAAACATCAGAAGAATGATAATG
>JACWEK010000012.1 GCA_014653535.1 Pelagibacterales bacterium SAG-MED43 | reverse complement strand
AAACATCTTGAAATTTACTCAAAAGAAATTAATTTCTAACAACAATAAATAAACAAAGGACTAAGAAATAAGATGAGTACATTAAAAGGAACAGTTAAGTGGTTCAATGGCAAAAAGGGATTTGGTTTCATTGAAAGAGAAGATAAAGAAAAAGATGCATTTGTTCATGCTTCAGCAGTAAAAGCTGCAGGGATGAGATTTCTCAATGAAGGAGATAAATTAGAATTTACTTTAGAGGATGGCCCAAAAGGCCCATCAGCAGTAAATTTAAAAAAATTAGATTAATTTCGAAATCTATACAGGACGTTTTTATGGTAAATATAAAGGCGTCCTTTCCTTTTATGGGTTGAATAACCTAAATTTATGTCTAAAAGACTTACAATGATTATAAATTTTAAAAATAAAGTAAAATTAAACAGCTTTCACAGAGTATGTTTCCATAGCCTATAGGCTATTTATTTATAATATAATTTTAATCCACATCAAAATAATATAAAAACAAGGAATGCCTGGGTGGTGTAACGGTTAGCACGAAAGTTTGTGGAACTTTAAGTTTGAGTTCAATTCTCAACCCGGGTACCAAAAAGATGAATAAAGAAAATAAATTAGTTCCTGGATTACCAACAGGATTTGAAGATCGGTGGGATAAAAAAATACTTCTTAAGAAAAAGCTTTTAAAAGTGATTGAGAAGAATTTTATTAAGTTTGGAGCCGAGGCTCTTGAAACTCCTTCATTTGAGATTAGTGAAAATATAGGATCTTTTCTTGCTGAAGATGAAGATAATCCTATGTCTGATGTCTTTTCATTTGAAGATGGAGATAAAAAAATTACCCTGCGTTATGATCTGTCCAGTCCTCTCGCAAGATTTTATGCTCAAAACAATCAAGAGCTTCCAACAATTTTTAAGCGCTATCAAATTCAGAATGTATTTAGAAACGAGAAAGCTGGGAATGGCAGGTACAGAGAGTTTTTGCAGGCAGATTTTGATATTGTTGGAAATGTTAATAATGCGCAAGCAAATGCAGAGCTTTGCAATCTAATATCAAGTACATTATCAGATTGTGGTTTAAATAAAGATCAATTTACCATCAATGTAAGTAATAGAAAAATAGTCCAAGGACTAATTGATGAATTAAAAATATCTGAAGATAAACAACCTAAAGTCATTCGAGCTATAGATAAACTTGATAAACCTGGATTTGGCCTACAAGGAGTTGAAGATTTACTCAAAAAAGAAAGAAAAGATAAAAGTGGTGCTATTACTAAAGGAGCAGAGTTATCAGATGATCAAGCAGCACAAATATTAAACTTTTTAAAAATAAAAGATTTAAAAGAACTAAAAAAAACTTTAAAAAACTCTTTATCTCAAAAAGGAATAAGTGAGTTAGAAAATTTATTTGAAATACTCGGATATGGATCAAATTTAAGACAAGTTAAAACAAATCTTACTATAGTTAGGGGAATTTCTTATTATTCAGATTTTATTGTAGAGACTAACTTGAATTTTAAGGTCACAAACAACAAAGGCAAAGAAGTAGATATTGGCAGCATATGTTCAGGTGGAGCCTATGAAAAATTGATATCAAGATTTAGAGGGGTTGATATTCCAGGAACAGGAATAAGCTTTGGTGTTGATAGACTGTTATTTGCTTTAATTCAATTAGATCAAATTAAAATAAAAGATCAAAAACCAGTTTTAGTCTGTGTAATGGATCAAAAATATTTAAAGAATTACTATGAATTAGTAGATCAATTAAGAGATAATAATATTAACGCAGAAATTTTTTTAGATAGTAAAAAAAACCTAGGCAAACAGTTAACGTTTGCAAATAAAAGAGAATTACCAGTTGCGATCATTTGTGGAGAAAATGAGTTTAATGATAATACAATCACGATTAAAAACCTTAAAGGTCTTAAGGGTGAGAACAATCAAACAATCCCAAAAGCAAATTTAATTAATGAAATCAAAAAACTTATCTGAAAATATCCTTAGATCAGTAAAGTCTAAAGGATTTAAGTATATCAATTTACCTTCTGTAATAGAAACTAATCATATAGTTCAAAGATCAGGAGAAAATTTTAGAAAATTTATATTTTCATTTATTGATCAAAATGGAAATGAACTATGTTTAAGACCTGATTTAACTATCGCGTCATGTCTTAGATATTTAGAGAACAATCTAAAAGGTAAAGAAAAAATATTTTATAGTGGGCAAGCCTATAGAAAATCACATAATAAAAAAGACTCAATTATTAGAAATCAAATAGGATTTGAGATCATTGGTTCTAAAAATGAAAAAAATGATGATAAAGAAATTATTAATACGTCCATAAAATCTTTACAAAATTTAAAATACTCAGCAGGCACTTTAACAATTGGTAATGTTGAAATTTTTAATCTTTTAATATCAAAATTAGATATACCTAAAAGATGGAAACTAAGGTTAGCAAGACATTTTTGGAGAGAGGATTATTTTAATGATCTTTTAAAAAGATTAGAAACTAATTCTGATGTTGATCCAACTATTGTTGAAGTTGATAAAAGACGCTACTTAAAGATGTTGAAGGATGATCAATCTAAAGTTGTTGCTGGGAGATCAATAAAAGAAATTTTAAAAAGATTTGATCATAAAATTAAAGATCCAAGGAGAACAAATAAAGGTAAAAACGTTTCAAAAATAATTAAAGATTTTTTAAGAATAAAATGTCCAATAAATAAAGCAGCTGGTGAATTAAACAAATTTTTTAAGAAATATAAAATTAATCTTGCTGTAGACCAAAGATATTTTCCTTTATCACAAAATAAAGTTTCAAAACTAAATGTTATTTTTTCTGCCTCATTTGGAAGACAGCTTGAGTACTACTCAGGAATGGTTTTTAGAATTGATATCAGATTAAATCTAAAGAATAAAAATGTTATTAATGGTGGAAGGTATGATCACTTAATCTCTGATCTCGGATCTAAAAAAGAAGTTCCAGCAGTTGGGGCTGCATTAAATATATGATTAATGATATCATAAATGTTGGAATTCCTAGCAAAGGTAGACTTAGAAAAGATGTTTTAAATATCTTTAAAAAAAATAAATTAGTACTTGCCTCTGAGAGGGGAGAGCGGGATTTACTTGCATCAATTAAAGATAAAAAAAATATTAAAATTATTTATTTGCATGCTCGAGAAATTATTCAAAGATTAGGAGAGGGTTCTTTGGATTTTGGATTTTCTGGATTTGATTTATTTAAAGAGAGCGAGATTAATATTCAAAAAAAAATTAGTGTTAGTAAAAAGTTTAATTTTGGTAAAGCAAAATTAGTTGTTGCCATTCCCGATGAATGGATTGATGTACAAACGATTGCTGATTTAGAGGAAATAGCATTTGAATTTAAAGATAAAAAAAAGAAAAGATTAAGAGTGGCAACAAAATATCCAAATTTAACAAGAGAATTTTTGTTCTCTAAAGGAGTAACTCAATTTAAGTTAGTAAGTAGCCTGGGTGCAACAGAAGCTTATCCTTTCACAGAATCTAGCGAGATTATAACAGATATAACTTCAACTGGAGAAACATTAAAAGCTAATAACTTAAGAATATTGAAAGATGGAGAAATATTAAAATCAGAAGCCTGCATGATGGTTTCTAGATCATCTGTTAAAAAAAAAGCTTTGAAAAGTTTGACTAAATTACTTTCTAAGAATTAAATCTTTCCAATAAATAAGGATAATTTTAATAATATCTAGGTTTTTAAGGACTGCATAAAGGACAACTAATATCCCAAGTCCCATAATAATTTTAAATATTAATAATAATTCCATTGCTCATTTTATATATGATATAAACTGATTCATGGAAGTTATATTTTTAGTTACTTTAGTTGCACTATTAGCAGTAGTTTTAGCAATTCTTTATTTAAATCTAAAATCTAAGCCTAAAGATGAGGATAAAGAAGCTGAAGAAATAGCTAATTTAAAATCTGAAATTTCAAATTTAAAAGATACTTTAAATACAACAATTAATAATTCGCTGGGTTCAATGTCTACTTCATTTAATGCATTATCTACAGGAGTAACAAAAGATATGACGGAGGCCCTTACCAAAGTTGATGAGAAGGTTGGTAATTTTAACCAACAAGTACAATTATTAAATCAAAGCCAAGAGGGTATTACTAAAATTTTAGCAGGGGTTAAAAAGTATGGAACGCTTGCAGAGTTTTCTTTAGACTCGCTTATCAAAGACTTATTACCTGTCTCACAATTTCAGACCAATGTTAAGATGAAAGAAGATACCAGTGAGAACGTAGAATTTGCAATTAAACTTCAAGGAGATGTTTTAGTTCCAGTAGACTCCCATTTTCCAGTGGAAAAATTTAAAGCAATCATGGATGCTTATGATGCAGATGATAAAAAATTAGTTGCTGATGCTAGAACAAAATTGGCAAGTGCTTTTAAAGCTAAAGCAAAAAGTGTAATGGAAAAATATATTGTTCCACCAAAAACGACAGATTTTGCAATAGTTTATGCTCCCACAGAGAGTCTTTATAAAGAATTAACCGATTATCAGGATCCAAGTACTAAAGAATTGTTAACCCAAGAATTAATGAAAAAATATAAAATAGTAATTTGTGGCCCTAATACTCTTTCAGCCTATTTACAATCCTTACATATGGGTTTTCAATCATTGAAAGTTCAAAGAGGAGCTACAGAAATATATAATCATCTTAAAACTATCACTACTAGGTTTGGAAAACATTTTGATAATATAATTACACTTAGAAAAAAATTAGAAGAAGCTATGACCGTAGTAGATAAATTTGGAACTGATGCAAGGTCAATAAATAGAACTCTTGAAAATATTAAAGATCCCGAGCAAGTTGAGAAAGCTGTTCAAACAGAAAATGTAGAAAAATTTGTTGAAAGAAATAAACAGCTTAAAAATTAATTTCTTTTTTCCAATAATACCGATTATAAGAAATCAAATGCAGTGGAATAATAAATATATTTATCCAAAGTCTACTAGATCAATCGTTCAAGGCTCTAGACACTATGCTGTAAATCAAGAAAATCTTCCTTCTGTTACAACAATATTAAAAGCAACAGAAACTGAAGAAAAAAAAGCAAAATTAGAAGAATGGAAAAAAAGGGTAGGTTATAAACAAGCAGAAGTTATTTCAAGAGAGGCAACTTCTCGTGGAAGCTCTATGCATGATTATTTAGAAAAATTTTTGCTTAGAAAATTAAATATGGATTTACTTGGAGATAACACTCGTGAAAAAATGATGGCTGATCAAATTATAGAAAACGGACTTAGAGAAAAATTAACCGAGATCTGGGGATGTGAAGCAACTTTATATTACCCAGGAAAATATGCAGGTGCTGCAGACTGTATTGGTGTTTATGAAAATAAAGAAACGATTATAGATTTTAAACAAAGTAATAAACCAAAAAAAGATGAGTGGATTGACGATTATTATTTACAATGTGCAGCATATTCATTAGCCCATAACAAAGTTCATGGTTCAAATATAACTCAGGTAGCAATCCTTTTATGTACTAAGGACAATATTTTTCAAAGATTTATAGTTGAAGGTGAAAGATTAACAAATTATCAAAATCAATTTTTAGAAAAGGTTGAACAATTTTATTCACAAAGGATGTCAAATTGAATTATGTAGTTTGGGATATTGAGACAGACTCAGCACAACTTGATTGGGCTACTATAATTGAGATTGGAGCAATTCTATTGGACGAAAATTTCAATGAAAAAGAGAGATTTACAGCTAGATGTAGGATGCCTCAAGATCGAGTTCCATCTGCAACTGCTTTATGTATAAATAAATCAAACGTTGATTTGATTACAAAAGGCAACTTGAGCCATTACCAAATGATTGCCCAAGTAGAGAAAAAATTTCGTGAATGGTCACCTGCAACGTTTATGGGGTTCAGCTCGGTTGGGTTTGATGATGAAATTCTTAGGAGAGAGTTTTTTAAGTCATTAAGAAAACCATATTTGATTAATACAGAAGGTAATTCAAGGCATGATGCATTAAACATGATCAAAGCAGCTTTTGCTATTGATGAAAATGTTCTTAAAACTGAGCTCAATCCCAAAGGAAATAAATCTATGAAATTAGAGTCGCTAGCAAGACTAAATGGCTTTGATTCCTCAGGGGCCCACGGAGCCCTTTTCGACACTGAATTAACTGTAAAGGTTCTAGGTTTATTAAAGAATAAGCAACCAGATTTGTGGCATGAATATTTAAAAACTAAAAGTAAAGTTGTAGTTGAAAATCTAATCAAACAAGAAAAAATGTTTACAATTAATGAAAATTTCTTTGGTAAGAACTATTTATTTTTAGTTGCTCCTTTGCACCCAAATTCATGCATGCATCCAGTTTATAAATGGGGACAAGTTGTAAATTTATCTGCAAATATTGAAGAACTACAAAAACTTAATTATCAAGATCTGAAAAAAGAAATGAGAAAATCACCTCGTTTTTATAAAACAATTAAATCTAATAAAGCTCCAATAATTTTAGATAAAAGTTTAGGTTTGAAAGTAGATCCGTACAAAAAAATTGGAATTAATTTACTGAACAAAAGGGCAGAATTAATGAAATCAAATGAAAAATTTTCTCAAGATATATGCAATATTTTAAAAGAAGCAGCAGAAGAAAAAATGGAAACAGCATCGCAAGAAGATGCTGAACCAGAGGAGACTATCTATTCTGGAGGATTTGATACATTCAACAAAGATGTTCCATTATTTGAAAAATTTCACATTTCAGAATGGAAAGAGCGATTAGCTTTATTAGATAAGTTTAAAGATGACAGATTGGTAACCTTTGGTCATAGCTTGATATATAATGAAGCTCCAGAAATTTTACCAAAAGAAATTCATACAAAAATTAAAAGAAGAATTGCATCTAGAATACTTAGTACGAATAAAGAGAAATGGTGGACAGTTTCAGCTTTTTATTCAGAGTGTGATGAAATAAGAGAAAATGAGGACAAAATGTTTTCATTTAAAACAGTAGACGAAAAGCTTAAATTCCTTGATGGAATTAACGATTATGTCATGAATTTAGAGCAAAAATATTCTGACGCTTAGTTAATAAATCTTAAAAAAATTGTTTTTGATCATTGAATATTAATCTGAATCAATTATATCCATTATATGCTTATAGATTTTAAAGATGAAGATTTTGAAAATAAAATCAAAAGTGAAGACGTATCAGTAATTCAATTTTCTGCTGCGTGGTGTGGTCCTTGTAAGGCTCTGAAACCTGTAATGGATAAATTATCAGATGAATACAAAGACAAAGCTGGTTTTTACTATGCAGATATAGAGGATGGTGGAATTAATACTGGAAGTGCCGCAGGCATTAGAGGAGTACCCACTGTAATTGTCTACAAAAAAGGTGTTGAAGTAGATAGAAAAGTAGGCGGTGTTCCCGAGGGACACATGAAGGAATTTTTAGAAAAAAATATCTAATTTAAATTAAGTACTTCACCAGCTAGATACAAAGAACCTGTAATTAAGATTAAATCATTTTTTTTGACAGGAATTGACTTAATTGCTTCAAATATATTTTCTTTGTATTGAACATTTTCTAAGTTTATTAGCTTATTTTTTAAATCTTCTCCCCCAATTGAGTTTGGTTGATTTGGAATATCTATTGTAGTTAAGGTCGCAATTTTTTTAAAGTAACTTATATATTCTTGATGATTTTTATTAGCCATCATTCCAAGAATGATATGTTTATCGCAATTTAAGCTATCTAAGTAATTGTTTAAAACTTTCGCACCTAGAGGATTATGAGATCCATCTACTAATAATCTATTTTCTTCAACTAAATCTTTTAATTTACCCTCAGTGATTTCTTGCAGTCTTGCAATACTTTCAATTTTTGTAATTCCATTCTTAATATGATCATCATTTATATTTATTTCTTTAATTACTCTTAGAGTTGCGATTGCTGTTGAAATATTTTCTAATTGAAATTGTCCATTTACATTAGGCCTTGGAAGTTTAATTCCTCCAGACATATCTTCATAATAGAAGAAACTATTTTCACCATCTGAATAATTATAATCATCACTAAAGAACAATTTATTAGATTTATTATTTTTAATTGTATCTTTAATAGTTTCTGAAATTTTCTTTGAGCTTTGTTTTGCAACAATAATATTAGAATTTATTAATTTTGATGTTTTTTCAAAAATAATTTTCTCAATATTTTGCTCATTTTTTGGAAGCCAATCTAAATGATCTAAGCCTATTGATGTTACAACACTAGCTAGGTTTTGATTTAAAATATTAGTTGCATCAAATCTGTGAAACAGTCCTGTTTCAATCAAGTTTATATTATCAGGGTATTCTGATGATTTGTAAAAATATGCAGCTGTTAAAATTTCAAAAAATGTAATTGGCTGATTGTCATTGGCTTTTTCAACTTGTTCTAAAAGATTAGATAATTCATCATCATTAAGCTCTTCGTTATTAAATACAAACCGTTCATTAATTTTTTTAATATGTGGACTTGTATAAATATTACAATTAATTTTTGCTTCTTTTAGTATTGCATACATTGCCTGGATTGTTGAATATTTCCCATTTGTTCCAACAATAGAAATTGCTTTAATTTTATTTTGGGGATTATCTAATTTTTTACAAAGATTTAATATTCTATCTAAACTTAGATCAATTTCTTTAGGATGCAGCTTTTGTAAGCGACTGAAAATTTTCTGAAGTTTCATTTTCATCAGTGCTTATAACAGAATTTTTCTTTAACAATATTGATAATAAAGTTCCAATTTTTTCAGCTAACTCTTTTCTTTCAACTATTAGATCAACAAATCCTGTTTTTTGCACATATTCACTTGTTTGAAATTTTTCAGGTAGCTCTTCTTTAATTGTTCCTTGAATAATTCTTTTTCCAGCAAACGCGATTAATGAGCCAGGCTCAGCAATATGAATATCACCCAACATTGCATAAGAAGCAGTAATTCCTCCTGCAGTTGGATCAGTAATTAAGACAAGATATGGAAGATTGTTATTTTTTAACTCATTAATAGCTAATGTTGTTCTCGTCATCTGAGATAATGATATTAGACTTTCCATCATTCTCATTCCTCCACCAGCACTTACACAAATAAATGGAGTTCGATTTTCTATTGCATGCTGAATTCCATATAGAAAAGCTTCTCCCTCAGCCGATGCCATTGAAGCACCAAGGAAATCAAAATCAGATGCAACTGCAGTTACTTTTATATTGTTTATATTTCCACATGCAACCAACATGCCACAATCAAGGCCTGTTTTTTTACGAGCAACTTTTAATCTGCTTTTATAAGATTTTGAGTCAGTCCATTCCAAAGGATCATCTTTAGGAATTGGTGTTTTAAATGTTTCATAATTATTTTTTCCAAAAAGGATATCAAATCTTTGATGAGGCTTAATTCTATGATGTTTATTACAATCTGGGCAGACCCATAAATTATTTTCTAAATCTTTTTTTAAAATTGGACCCTTACAACATGAAGTCCAATCACTTTTTGCCATTTCTTCTTTTGAAGCTCTTTTATGGATAGCAGTTTTGATTCTTTCGCCTGCTTTAATTATTTTTGTAATCCAATTCATTTAATTTTTAATTTTATTTTTTAATTTCTTAACAATACTAGTAACATTTATGACAGCATTTTGTCTTTTTTTAATAGAATTAGTTATTTCCCTACAAATTGCACTTCCCACAACTAAACCATCAGCTTTTTTTAAAGATTTAATTGTTTTTTCCGTTATTCCAAAACCAATGACTATATTTTTATTTTTATTTAAAGACTTTATTTTATGATACCTCTCTAAAATTTTTTTAGGTGCTACTTTTAGTTTACCACCAGTTGTTGATAACATTGATATATAATAGACCATATCATGGCTATCTTTAATAATTTTTTTTAATCTATCCCTTGATGTAGTTGGAGAAATTAACTGAACAAAATTAATTCCTTTTTTTTTACATTTTATAGCAAAAGGTTTATTTTCTGGATATGGTAAATCAACAACAATCAATCCATCAATTTTTGACTTTTTACATTTATCAATAAACTTATTTTCATTATATTGGTAAATCATATTATAATAACCCATCAAAATTACTGGTTTATCTTTTTTTGATTTCTTAAATTGACTTGCTATTGAAAAAACATCGTTAATTTTAATACCATTTTTAATAGCTCTATATGCACTTGTCTGTATTTGACCACCATCAGCAATTGGAGTGTTATGTGGAAAACCTAACTCACAAATATCTATATATTTTGAGATAGATTTTAAAATTTCTAATGATTTTTTTTTAGTATTATCTCCAGCTACCGTATAAGTGAGAAGAGCTGGTCTATTTTCTTTTTTTGTTTTCTTAAATGTTTGGCTAATTAAAGACGAGTTCATCTTTTTTTACCTAATCTTTCTTTTAGAATATCCCTATCTTTCTTTGCATCACCACAGGAATTTACAATTATAATTGTATCTTTGCTTAATTTAGGAGCAATTTTTATTGCCTCCGCAAAAGCATGGCTTGGTTCAAGACTGGGATTTAATCTTTCAAACTTTGTAACCATTTGGTATGCGTTTAAAGCTTCCTCATCAGTCGCAAATGTGTACCTTGCTCTTTTAGTATCTTTTAAAAAACAATGTATAGGGCTTACCCCAGGATAATCTAGGCCTGCACTGATAGACTCTGTCTCTTGTATTTGTCCTTCATTATTTTGGCAAACATATGAAGCAGCTCCGTGAAGAACACCAATTTTTGCATTTCTACTTAATGGAGCTGCATGTAATTTAGATTTTTTTGGCCCACCAGCCTCAACACCAACTAATTCAATATGTTTTTTATCATAATCAATAAACTCACTCCAAAAACCATATGCAGAACTTCCTCCACCTACACAATTGATAAGCTTTATTTTTTTTGGAATCTTTTTAAATTCTTTTTTAATTTGAACTTTAAGTTCTCTGGAAATTTGGGAAGTGCTCCAGCCACAAATTTTTACAAAGATATTCGGCCCAACTGTGGACCCAACACACATATGGGTATTATCACAATTTGACACCCAATACCTCATACATTCACTGACTGCATCTACCAATGTTTGACTTCCAGAATACACTGGAACAATTTCAGCACCATTTTTTCTCATTGCATCACAGTTGGGTTTTTGTCTTTTCATATCTTTTGCACCCATAAAAATTTTACATTTTAAACCAAATTTTTTTGCTGCCATACTAAGCATTTTACCCGCATATCCTGCCCCTGTGTCACCCACAATATATTTTTTCCCCATAGCCTTACATATTAGAGCATGAACAGTGGCATTATAAATCTTATGTGCACCCCCATTTGCTTCAGAAACAACCTTAGCCCAGATTTGAGCACCTCCCAAATAGTTAGACAAAATTTTTAATTTTACAAATGAGGTAGGAGACCCGATATAGTTTTTAAAATAATAGTCTCTTTGTTTAATAAATTTTTTATTTTTTCTAAGTTTTTGAAACTCTTTCGTTAAGTCTTCTACAGGGTTCTTTAGAGTTTCAGGAATAAAACTTCCTCCAAATTTACCACCCCAAAATCCAAATTTATCATGCTGATCAATTAATGGGATTTTTTTTTTAAGTTTCATCATTCATTTCTTTAATTTTTTTTAAGAAAATTTCTATTTTGGAAATATCTTTTTTTCCAGAGGTTTCTACACCACCAGATATATCTATAATATCAGCTATTTCTTTATAATTTTCAAGTTCGTCATTAATCTGAATATTTCCCGCCAACATTACTTCTTTATCAAATTTTATATCTTTTATTAACATATGTTTAAAGGACATACTTTTTTCATAACCTTTACTATCAAACAAAAAAATATCGGAAACATCATTATATAAATTAAATTCTTTTAAATCATCTGATGACTCAACTGTAAATGCAGTAATTATCATTTTATTATATTTTTTTTTAATATTATAAATTTCGTCTGGCTTACAATCATAAATTTGATAATAATCAAAAGGTAAATCTTTAATTTTTTCTAATATCTTTTTATCTGGTTTAACTAAAACAGCTACATAAGATGAGTTTTTTTTTTCAATTTTAAGCAAATCTTTTAATTTGTCAGTCTCGACATATCTTTTTGATTTCCGGTAATTAACTATAAAACCAATGAACTTAGGTGAAAGAGGGTGCTCTGTTAAAAATTTTAAAGTAATACTGTCTGATATTCCACAAATTTTAGATTTCATCTATTTTAAAGAAGATAAAATTTCTTGAATATTTTTTTTTGGATCACCCTTGGTAATTGGTCTTCCAATAATCAAACAATCACTACCTGCTTCTAAAGCTTGTTTTGCATTCATTGTCCTTTTTTGATCATCTTTATCTTTATTTTGTCTTATACCTGGAGTAAAGCATTTAAGGTTAGGTGCAATTTTTTTAATCATTTTTATTTCCATAGGGCTACAAATAACGCCATGTAATTTTGCTTCATCAGCAATTTTTATTAATCTTAAAACTTGTTGATCTAGATTATCTTTAAACCCAAGCTGAATTAAATCTGCATTGTTAAAACTAGTTAACACTGAAACACCTAATAATTTAACATTAATTTTATTTGCTACTTCATTTGCTGCTTTTAATGAATCTATCCCATTCATTAAATGAACTGTTGCATAACTTATATTAAGGTTTTTGAGAGACTTAATAGACTCAACTAATGTATTTTTAATATCAAAAAACTTTCCATCATAAAAAATTGGTTTTTCAAACTTACTAAGTTCTCTAATATTTTCTAAAGAATTTTGAGTAATGTATTGGAGGCCTATTTTAATTCCTGATATTTCTGAGTATATTTTTGTAAGCAATTCTAAAATTTCTTTCTGGCTAGAAACATCACAGGCTACAAAGATATTTTTATTCATGATCATTCAATTTTTTAAACAAGTCTTTTGCCATTTTGAAGTGAATTGTTTTCTTTTCAGGAGTGTGTACTTTTTCACCAGTTCTTGGGTTTCTTGAAATTCTTGCATTTTGTTTATTAGTTGAAAAAACACCAAAACCTCTAAGCTCCACTCTTTCACCACGTCTTAGAGTTCTTTTGATTTCTTTTAAAATAATCTCAGTAAATTTTTCGAGATCTTTTTTTAAAAAATTTGGATAATTTTGAGAGAGTTGTCTCAAAAGCTTTGATTTTACAATAGCCAAATTAATCTTTTTATTTAAATTATTCTTTTTCCTCGTCTTTTTTCTTTAAATCATCCGATAAAGATGAAAAAGGAAGATTTTTACCAGAACCTTCTGATCCATACTTATCTAGAGCCTCTTTTTTCTCAATTTCTTCAAGAAGTTTAATGCTTAAAGTTACTTTTCTTTTATTAGAGTCTAATTCTGAAATAGCACAGTCTATTCTTTCACCTCCGGTAAATCTTGAAGGTCTAGCATCTGCTGAATTTATCGCTATTTGAGACTTTTTAATTTGAAAATCCATTTCACAGCCTTCTGGTCTAACAACCAAGCCTTTATTATCCGTAGATATTATTTTGACTGTGATTGTTTGATTTACTTTTTTGTCTTTAAACCAATCAAATGGATCAGGCTGTGTCTGACGTAATCCAACTCTAATCTTTTGGTCCGATGTTTTAATTTCTAGAACTTTAACTTTTAATTTGTCACCTTTTTTATATTTAGCCAACTCTTCTTCACCATTATTTAAATAGGTTAAATCATTACAATGTAAAAATGCATCAATATCTAAATCTTCAACTTTTACAAATAAAGAATATTCATTTTTACTAACTACTTGACCTTCAACGACTGTTTCAACTGGATATTTTTTTTCAAAAATTTCAAATGGATTATCTTGTGTAAGTCTATGAGATATGGCGACTCTTCTTTTTTCCTTGTCTACTTCTGTAATTACACAATTAATTTCATCACCAACTTTAAACATTTTTTTTGCTGAAATATTTTTCTTAGTCCAGCTAAGTTCACTTGAGTGAAGTAGTGTTGTTAAACCTGGTTCCAATTCACAAAATGCTCCAAAGTCCATAATTTTTACCACTTTAACTTTGTACATTTTATTGAGTTCGTAATTTTCGATATGCTCAAAAGGGTCAGGAGAAAGTTGTTTTACAGAACAACCAACTTGAAGTTTTTCATTATCAACAGAAATAACCTTCAAATCATGTTTTTCACCAATATTAAATACTTCATCAGGGTGATTAACCCGCGAGTAAGAAATTTCTTGTAAATGTACCAGCACATCAAGCTCGTTGTTTACGTTAAAAAAACAACCAAATGAACTATAACCTTTTACTTCAGCTCCTTTAATTATATCTCCAATTTTATATTTCTCTATAATTTTTGCTTTATCCTCTTTTTTGAAAGAAGAAATAATCTCTCTCCTTGATACGCAAGCATTTCCTCTAACTTTATCTAATTTAATTAGAGCAAATTTTTGAGGTTCGTTCATTAAATGACTAATATCTTTTAGTGGTTTGTCACTAATTTGAGAACCTGGTAAAAACATTAGAGATCCCGTATCTATATGCTCGACTATACATCCACCTTTGCATTTAGAAGTAATTTTACCCATAATTGGTTCATTTTTTTCATAGGCTTCAACTAATTTGTCCCATCCCTTAATTTTTTGCGCTTTAGTTGCGGATACTAAAACCTCTCCATTTTTATCCTCAATTTTTTCTAGAAGCACAGGAATTGTCTCACCAACTTTGATTTTTTCTGCAAGACCCATGCCTTTTAATTCATTTATATCAAGCACAGGTTCACTTTTTAATCCCTCAACAAATAAAAAAACAAACTTTTCAGTAATTTTATTTATTTTTCCATTAATTATTTTTCCCTCTTCAATATTAATTTTAGAAAGTTGGCTGTTTAGTAGTTTTTCGAATTCTTGAGATGCAGGGTTTGATAAATCTTTATATATTTCCATTAATTAGTATAATTCCTATCTATTTTTAAAAAACACGATCTTTTAGATAAAAATATCATTTAAATCAATAGTTAATCACAAATTATATCTTAAAAACTCAATATATTATCATTATTTCACAACAGTTTTAGTATACTTGCCAAAATTAAGTTTAAAAATTTGCAAATTTATTTTTTAAGTTTTTTAATAATTTTTAAAAAAGAAGGAAATGAAGTTTTAATAGAATTTCTATCTTGAATTGTCCATTTACCACCAAAAGCTAATGCAGCTATAACACTTGTCATAAAAACTCTATGATCTTTTAAATAGTTTTTGATAACAATTTCCTTATTAATTACTAAATTGGGATTTCCGTATATCTTTATTGAGTCTTTAGTTGTAATTGTTTTAATTCCAATTAAATTTAATATTTTTGAGCCCCATTTAAGTCTCGGACTTTCTTTTTGATTTAATTCAGATAAATCTTTGAAATAAGAAATACCCTTTGCTTTTGCAGCAACTAAAAAAATAATCAAAAATTCATCAATTGCACTACTATTTAGACTTGAGGGACAATTGATTGGTTTGAAAGATTTTCTGCCTTCAACATATATATCTGATGTTTTTTCACCTTTATAATATCTAATATTTTTATAAATTATTTTGACACCCATTATTTTTAATATTCTAAGAACACCTACTCTTGAAGGATTTACATTAACATTTTTTAGAAACAATTTTGAGCCATAGGATAAAGAAGTTAGAACTATAAAAAAAGCACAAGAGCTAATATCAGATGGAATTTGATAATTTAATGGATTAATTTTTTTTACTCCTTTGGTTTTAATTAGATCATAATTTTTTTTTTTAATAACTTTAATTGGTAATTTTAAATATTTAAATAGTAACTCAGTATGATTTCTAGATTTTTTTGCTTTAATAATAGTTGTCCCTTTTGTATTTAAAGAGGCCAGCATTATTGCTGTTTTGCATTGCGCAGAACCTTTATTTTCAGAGTATTTTATAGGTTTAGGATTTTTTGTTCCTTTGATAATTATTGGTAGTTTGTTTTTGTTTGAAATAAATTTTGCACCAAATTTTTCTAAAGGTTCTATTACTCTTAAAAAATCTCTTTTTGACAGACTTTTATCACCAATAATTTTAATTTTATCTGGAGAGTGAATTAATAAACCCAAAATTAATCTTGCTAAAGTCCCTGAGTTACCTGCATTTAATACTGTTGCTTTTTTATGCCTATAACCATTAATGCCAAGACCTTTTATTTCACACACATTTTTTTTATTAAATCTTATTTTCACTCCTAATTTTTTTAAACATTTAAGAGTACTCAAGACATCTTCAGATTTTAAAATATTTTTAGCGAAAGATTTTCCAGATGCTTGAGAGGCTAATAATGCCCACCTAATTGACAAACTTTTATCACCTTCAATTGTTAGAGTAGTATTAAAAGATTTTATTGCACTTTTAGAAAAAAAAAAATTATTCATTAATCATGAGCTTTAACTTATATTAAAAGTATCTCCAAAATAGACATTTTTTGCATCAATATTTTGTACTAAATTTGAAGGAGTCCCATGAGCTATCACTTTTCCATTATGAATTATAGCTGCTGTATCCACACAAGCTAGAAGATCTCTAGCTTGATGATCACACAGAATAACTGAAATATTATTTGCAATCTGTAATTTGACAATGATTTCTTGCAAAGACTTAATAGTCATAACATCGAGAGCAGCAAAAGGCTCATCTAATAATAATATTTTAGGATCTGAAATTAAAGCAAGAGCGATAACAAGTTTTTTTTTCTGTCCACCAGATAAAAAATCTGCTTTAACATCTGCTATCGAGTCGAGTTCAAATTTTGAAATTAAGGAATTAATTTTCTCTTCTCTGAAACTTATATTATTAATTGTGATTTCTGCAATCGCTCTAAGATTTTCATAAACAGTCAAATCATGAAAATAACCCCCGTATTGTGGAACAAATCCAATTTTGAATGCTTGGGTTCTTTCATATATTGGATACTTATTTATAATTTTTGAATTAATTATAACTGATCCATACTTAGGATTTAACAAACCAATTATTAAATTGAAAATTGTTGATTTTCCAGCTCCATTAGGACCAAGCAATCCTAAGATTTGCCCATCCCCCAGTTCTAAATTAAGGTTATCTAAAATTATTTTGTTCCCAAACTTAAAAGATATTTTTTCTAACTTCAAAACAACATTTTTTTCTTTGAAAGATTTTATCCTAAATTTTTTTATATTAGACATTAATACTTTATTAGTTCAACATTTTTATTTTCATTTTGCATACTGATATCAATTTCTTTTGTTGTCAAATTTATAACAATATTATCAGTTTTCATTTTACCATGGTCACCCTCATATAAAACGTTTTCAAATATTCTTATTTTATTTTTTTTAAAATCTATATTTAATTTATCTGAAAAAATTTTACTATCCATATACTCAATTAAAACATTGTTTTTAAATTCTGTGTTATAATTTTCATTATTATAATCTGCATTATCTGATTTGATTAAAATAGGTATTTTTTCTTTTTCTATAAATATTGCTTCAACACCTTGCATTTTAACTATTTCATATTCATTAGAATTTATTAATTCACTAAAATTAGAAGTAATAATATATTGATTGTTATTATCTAAATTTACTTCATATCTTAAGTTTTTAATTTGATTGTTGGTGTTTTTAGGTAAAAATTCATTATCTGCAGGTAAAGTTTCTATGCTACTAGTCACATCTTTTGCTAGATATGTATTATAAATAAAATATAAGCTTATTCCTATAATACAAACAAGAGAAAATTGAATAATATTTTTCACTAATTTCTATTTAATTAAATTGATGAGATTATGAATATGAATTATTCCGATAGTTTTTCTCTTATTTTTATCATCATATACACAAACATTAGTAATTTTTCTTTTATTCATTTGGGCCAAAATATCAGTTGCTAATGTATTAGCTTTTACCACAAAAGGGTTTTTAGTAATGAAATTTTTAATTTTCAAATTATTAATTATATGTCTCTTTTGCATTAATCTTTTTAAGTCTCCATCCGTAAAAACACCTTTAGTTAACCCCCTTTTATTTGTTACAACTAAAAAACCTTGTTTTTTTAAGTCAAGTACTTTTAAAGCATTTTTCATTGTTATATTTTCGTTAATAAATGGTATTTTACTTCCAGTTAACATTATATCAGATGCAGTTTTAAGTTTTTTAGCTAAGTTTCCTGCAGGATGAAATTTTTTAAAGTCCAATTTATCAAATTTATTTTCTATCATTAATGATATAGCCAATGCATCACCTATCGATAGTTGAGTAGTTGTACTAGAGGTGGGCACAATTCCATAACCAGACTCTTCTACTTCTGGTACCAAGAGTTTAATATTTGCTGATTTATACAAATCTGAATTTCTATTAGAAACAATTCCAATTAGAGTAATTTTCATATTTTTTTGACCCTGAAGAATAGTTGTCTAAACTAATTATATGATATTTGGTTTTTGATAATAATAATCTTATCAAATTAGATCCTAGGAAACCTGCCCCACCTGTGATTAAGATGCTTTTT
>JACWEK010000011.1 GCA_014653535.1 Pelagibacterales bacterium SAG-MED43 | reverse complement strand
TTTTTCTGATAAATAATCTTTTCTATAGTCTGCATCAGTTAATCTTGGCTTTGGAGCAGACTCATGTCTCATATTTGAGTCTTGATTGTAATACTCTTTAAGCAACGGTCTGTAACATAAATATTCAAACCATCTACAGCGATAACTCATAGTGGCTTCTAAAATTTCATTTCCTACGGTTAATAAAACATCTCTAGGTGGCATACAACCAAACATAGTTTCTACTTTCCAGTCAGGAGTAGATATTCTCTGATTAAAATCTAATGGAGTGGGTCTATCAACTTTTATCCCTCTTTTTTCTAATATATTTGAAAAATCATCTAAAAGTTGGTTAGCTTTATCAATAGTATCTTTAGTTCTTGGACCATGTTGACCCCTCATATCACTATCTTCAGGAACTTTGGCGTCTAGTGCGGGTTCGGGCGCAGGGATACAAACTCCATCAGCACGTCCAACAATGACATGTTTTAAGGGATCCCATTCATTCCAACTATTAACAATTTTTTTTATCTCTCTCATTTTTTTACAAAAAATTAATTTAATCCAATATATCTTTTATTCCATCTCATAATTAGACTGTAATAAAATAAAGATATAAATAAAAAGAACCCCCCTATAATAGTATTAGTATCTGGTATTTCATTAATTCCAAATAAAGGTAGCCATACCCAAAAGATTCCACCTATTACTTCTGTTAAAGATAATAAAGTTAATTCAGCAGCAGGAATAGCTTTAGAACCAATTGAATATAAAATCAATCCAATACAAACTAAAGTGCCATGCAAAGAAAATAAGGAACTATTATAGCTTGATGAAAAAAAAACTTGTCCATTGAATAAGATCATCACTGTTGCAAAAATAAAACAAAATAATCCAGCAAAGGCAACTGTTGTAAATTTAGGTGTTTCTTTTCTCCATCTTAATGTTACAGAAAAAACTGAAAAACCTACAGAAGAAGTAATACCAAAAACAAATCCGACTAGAGAATTTGCCTCAGTATTTCCTAAAGCCATGATAATTATTCCTACTGTTGCAATAACAATTGATATCCAAACATTTAGAGAAATTTGTTCTTTTAAAAAGATAAATGCCAAAAGTGCTGTAAAGAAAGGCATTGCGGCTAAACACAATAATGTAACAGCTGCAGTCGTATTTGTGATGGAATAAATAAATGAGATCATGGCAATACCAAGACCTGAACCACCTAAAATCCCTGAAATACCTATCTTTAAATAATTTTTCCAAAATTTAATTCCCTCTTCAAAATATAAATAAAGATTAAGAATAATAAAAATAGTAAGCCCTCTTCCAAATATGTACTGCCAAGGAACTTGATTAGGGCTGTCCATATACCTAACCACTAAAGGTCCAAATGACCATAAAATTCCAGCAATTAGAACAACTGGAACAGCAATTTTTGGATTTTTTAATTCAAGCATCCGCCGAAGATTAATTCTAAAAATTTACAACTACAACAAAATTAGAGACTTTAATCCAAAGTTTTATTAGAGAAGTTTGCAAAAAAACAATCAATAATTTGACCTTTTTTAAAACTAGATCGCCCATGTGGTAGTACCGCCCATATATTGGACCTAACAAATGAGTTGATTCTAAATGATTCTTGACCAGGTAACAATTCTACTTCTAATTTGCCATTTTTAGTTGTGTAAAGTTTACTTTTTATAAATCTGGTAAATTTTTTATTTTTTTTAAAATTATTCATTAAAATTGCTTTCACTGGTTTTTCTTGAGTAAGATTTAAAATGTTTTCTATAAATGGATTTACAAAAAACCTAAAACAAGCAGCAGATGAAATAGGATTTCCTGGTAAACCAAATATAACTTTTTGTTTGATTTTTGCAAATAACACAGGCTTTCCTGGTCTTATCATTACATTTTTAAAATAATGTGAGGATTTAAATTCTTTAATAACACTTGGTATATAATCAAATTTACCTGCAGAAACAGCACCTGATGTAATAATCATATCTATTTTAGATTTGAACATTTTATTAATTTGAGATTTAAAATATTTTTGATGATGATCTTTTAAAATTCCGCCATTTTTAATATTAAATAAAAAATTATTTTTTAAACTTTCAATATAATGACTATTTGAGTTTCTTGCTTTCCAACTTGGGACTACATCTGAGTTAGAAATTTCATTGCCTGTTGAAAAAAATAAGATATTTAATTTTTTTTTCACTTTTATTTTTTTTATACCTAATGTTTTTAAAGCCAGTATATGATTGGGTCGAATAATTATCCCTTTTTTTATTATCAATTGTTTTTTTTTATAGTCAGATCCCTCAAATCTTACATTGTTATATTTGCTCAATCTTTTTTTAATTATAATAAATTTTTGAATTTTCTTATTTGGATAAAAATTTATTTGTTCTATAGGAATAACGGTATCAAAACCTTTTGGAATAATACCACCTGTCATTATTTCAATAGCATCAAATTTTTTAATTTTTCTTTTAAATGGTTTTTTGCCTGCTGGAATAGAACCAATTATCTTAAAAGCTTTTGAACTATTTTTTTTTATATTTTTAGTATCACTTGAATTAATCGCATAACCATCCAAAGATGAGTTATTTGCAGAAGGATAACTTACATTTGAATGAATATTTGACGCACATACTCTGTTTAAGCCTTCAGAACTTTTTATATATTCATTGCCAATTATTATTTTACCTCTTTTAAGTATTTTTACAGCTTGGCTATATGATTTCATTTTTTTATAATATAAATAATATATAAACTAAAATGGATTTAGAAATAATAAATATTGCATCTAATACTGATAATAATAGAAATATCAAAAGTCGTACACACCATTCTAAATTAAAGAATTCCTTGTGCGGTGATGAAATTAAAATAGACTTAATTATAAAGGGAGATAAGATTATCGATTTTGGTTATGAGGGAAAATCGTGTATTTATTGTCAAGCTTCTGCAAGCTTACTATCTGAAATATCAATTAATAACAATAAGTTTGAAATCAATGAATTATGTGATGACGTAAAATCATATTTTGAGGGCAATTTGAAAATAGTAAAGAAAAAATGGAAGTCTTTAGATAAGCTATTTAAAACTAAAAATAAATCTCGTAAAGAATGTATTTTATTGCCTTTTAAAGCTATAAAAAAAATTATATCTGTTTAGTTTTTTAAGAAATTATAAAATTATTTTCTATAAGTAATCCAGCTAAAATACCTATTAATAGTGCAAAAATTAATTTTTTTTTATTCACTTTTTCAAATTTTTTAGCGGAGAGGATTTTAAATTTTTAATACTCGATGATGATAATTTAGATTTTATATTTTGTTTAAAATTCTCCCAGAGTTTAGCCATTCCCAATGGTTCGTAAATCATAAATATAATCATTAATAAACCAAATATCACCTGTTCAATTGATGAAATAATTGTAGCATCAATAGCTCCATGAAATACATTGTTTCCTACAGAATTTAAAAGAACCGGGAAAAGTAAAATAAATGCTGCACCTATAAACGCACCATTTATAGTTCCAAGTCCACCTAAAATGCACATAAATAATATTTTAAAAGATAGTTTAATATCAAAAGCTACTGGCTCTAAAGATTTAAGATAACAAAATGCAAAGAGAGCACCTGCTACACCACAATAAAATGCACTAATAGCAAATGCTTGAACTTTAGTCTTTAAAAGTGAGACTCCCATAGACTCTGCAGCAATATCCATATCTCTAACTGCCATCCAATTTCTGCCTGTACTACCTCTGGCCATATTCATTGCTAATAAAGTTAAAACTGCTGTTACACCAAGACATACTAGATACATGGCTAATGGAGTTGTAAATGGTTTTCCTAATATAACTATGTCTTGTGCAGTTATAATTCCTGATGAGTCATAGTTTTTAAACCATCCAAATTTATCAATCATCCATATAATAAAAAACTGTGAGGCTAGAGTTGCTACCATAAGATAAATTCCTCTTACTTTTAAGCTCGGCAAACCAAACAAAATTCCAAAAGCTGCTGCAATTAAGCCTGATACTATTAGAGAACCAAAAAAACCTAGGTCCGGCACTCGTAAAATAAGATTAAACATAGCAAAAGCTCCTGCAGCCATAAAGCCCGCAGCACCTAAGGCTAATTGACCCGTGTAACCCATAACAATTTGTTGTCCAATTGTAGCTAATGCCAAACATAGCCAAGGTATTAATATTGATGTATACCAATACTCTGTAGAAATAAATGTTGGTATAATAATTAGACCCAGAAACATTAATACGCAAAAATTGATTATATCTCTTCTCGTGTATGTCATTAAAACTGGTTTCATAAATTAAACTCTCCTAATAATTTTTTCTCCAAATAAACCTTCTGGTCTATATAATAAAAAGAATATTGCTAATACATATGGAGCCCATCCTTCAATCGCTCCTCCAAAAAATGGTCCAATATAAACTTCTAATACTTTTTCTGTTGCTCCAATTATTAAGCCCCCTATAATTGCTCCTGGGATAGAAGAAAACCCTCCTATAATCAAAACTGGCAAAGCTTTTAGTGCTAAATCAACAAGTGCAAATTGAACTCCTGCTCTAGCACCCCACATACAGCCAGCAACTAAAGCCACAACTCCTGCAGCTGACCAAACTAATAACATTATGTGTTTTAATGGAATTCCAATTGAGCTAGCAGCTCCTGCATCATCAGCTACAGCTCTTAAGCCCAGACCAATTTTTGTATACTTAAATAAAAGAAACAGACCAATAATCAT
The DNA here is from genome assembly GCA_014653535.1 of Pelagibacterales bacterium SAG-MED43. Taxonomy (GTDB): domain Bacteria; phylum Pseudomonadota; class Alphaproteobacteria; order Pelagibacterales; family Pelagibacteraceae; genus Pelagibacter. The sequence continues at coordinate 19,281 of JACWEK010000011.1, read as the reverse complement.
TAAAGCCGCTACTAACCCTGCAGTAATATCAAGAGCACTTATGAATAGTTTCAAATTATCAGCAATCCAAGGTACTGGAAAGTCACCTATACCTAAATCTAATCTTCTTACTTCTACTCCCCATGCTGCTTGAGCAAGTCCTTCTAAAACATAACCTAGGCCGATTGTCGCCATTAATACAGTATCTTCGCTAGCATTCATTAATGGTCTTAAAACTAACCTTTCAGTACAAAGACCAACCAGCACCATCAAAAAGGCTGCCAAAATAAAAGCAAGTACAAAAGGTATATTAAAATCTTGCATGAAACCACAGAAAGCAAGCACTGAGAAAAAAACCATGGCTCCTTGTGAGAAATTAAATGTTGCTGAAGCTTTAAAAATAAGAACAAATCCTAACGCAACTAAAGAGTACATTGTGCCAGCCAGCAAACCACCAACAACAACTTCCATAAAGAATAATATTTCATTTGCCATAATATAATCCTAGTGTTCAACTCCTAAGTAAGCATCTATTACTTTTTGATTTGCCATTATTTCATCTGGTGTTCCATCACCAATAACTTTTCCATAATCTAATACAACAACTCTATCTGATATATCCATTACTACTCCCATATCATGCTCGATCAAAACCATTGTGGTACCAAGCTCATCGTTTACTTTTAGAATAAATCTACACATATCTCTTTTTTCTTCAACATTCATACCTGCCATTGGCTCATCTAATAAAATTATTGAAGAGTCAGTTGCAAGAGCTCGCCCTAACTCAACTTTTTTTTGTAATCCATAAGGGAGTTTTCCAACTGGTGTGTCTTTAATATCTTCAATCTCTAAAAAACTTATTATTTCTTCTGATCTATCTCTGTTTATTTTCTCCTCTTTTTTAACTTTAGGAAGTTGTAAAGCAACCTCAAGAAAATTTGTTTTTGTATGAAGTTTTCGTCCTACTAGAATATTATCCAATACTGACATTCTTTTAAAAAGTGCTAAGTTTTGAAATGTTCTAGAAAGACCCATTTGAGCCATTATATTTGGAGTTATATTAGGTATTTGTTTTCCTTTAAAAGAAACAGTCCCTTTTTGAGGTTTATAAATACCATTAATACAGTTCAGCATTGAGCTTTTTCCAGCTCCATTAGGCCCAATTATTGCTCTTACCTCATGTTCAAGAACATTAAATGATGTATCTGTAATAGCTTTTACACCTCCGAATGCAAGTGAGATATTATTTACCTCTAAAATTGGTTTTCCTATTTTAAATTTTCTATCGTATGCCATCTTTATTTAATTCTTTTGCTTAAACTTTCTTCCTTAAGAACATCTCTAAAATTTTTTCTACCTTTCTTTGAAATACCTAAATATAATTCTTTTACTTTCTCGTCATTTAACAAACTTTCTGCTGTTCCCTCTAACATAACTTTTCCAGTTTCAATAATGTAACCATAGTCAGAATTTTTCAATGCAATATTTGTATTTTGTTCAGCTAGTAAAATACTAACTCCTTCTTTCTGATTTAATTCTTTAACAATTTTAAATATCTCAGCAACCAATTGAGGAGCAAGACCCATTGTTGGTTCATCTAATAACAACATTTTTGGTTTTGCCATCATTGCTCTTGCTACTGCTATCATCTGTTGTTCCCCACCTGAAGTGAATGCAGCTTGACTTTTTCTTCTTTCTTTTAATCGTAAAAAATAGGCATATATTTTTTCAAGTTCTTGGTTAATTTCTCCTTTGGATAATTTTCTTGAATATGCTCCTGAAATAATATTTTCTTCAACAGTTAAGTGTCCAAAACATCTTCTGCCCTCTAAAACTTGAACCATTCCAAGCCCAACCATTTGGGAAGGGGTTTGTTTTTCAATCGAGTTTCCATCATAATCGATTGAACCTTTTGTGACCTTACCTCTTTCTGAGGCCAACATAGTTGAAACTGATTTTAATGTAGTACTTTTACCTGCTCCATTTGCTCCAAGTAAAGCTACTACTTTTCCTTTTGGAACTTTTAAAGATACATCGTGTAAAGCTAGAATGACGTTATCATACATTACCTCAATATTTTTAATATCAAGTATGTTTGTCGAACTGTTAGTCATTTAGCTAGCTTTCTTTTATATTAAATTAAATTTTATTTAAAGGGGGAGTTTTAAGTAATCTAAATTATTAAAACTCCCCCTTCAGTCGATATTAATTTATCCCTAAATTAATTATCCACATTTTTTCGGTGTAATGTTGTTCTCTTTAGCAAACTTAGCTGCAGAGTCTTCTACTAGACCTCTAATAAATGCAGGATCACCTGGAGCTTCCCAACCAGTTACTTGATTGAATTTTGTTCCATCCCACTGCATTACAGCAAATTTACCAGCACCTTCATGGTTCGCACATGAAATAGAGAATGGAGCTAGCATTCCGTCAACACCTAACTCTTTCATTCTAGCTTCATTCATATTGATAGCTTCATAACCATCTCTGAACTCAGCACCAGTCACTGCTTTTCCAACTTTATTGTGCATTTTTTGAGCATTTCTCAAGCCCTCAATCCACATAACCGCAGCACCTAGTCCTCTATTCCAATAAACTGAACCAATCCTATTCGGATCAGCTAAGTTACCTTTTCCGGCACCATATACTTTGTCTTTGATGTCTTTAACTAATGGATATTCTCCTGGCAATGCGTTTGCAACTGCATAAGTTCCTATAGCTGCATCACCTGCTGGATACATATCTTCTTCGGCAGCACCGAATGTTACATACATCATACGATCTCTTGGGAAATTAATTCTAGCAGCATTAGTCATTGCTGTTGAATTCATTCCAGAACCTGCTCCCCAGAAAGTAACCCAATCAGGATTTTCTCTTCTGATTTGTAGCCACTGAGATTGTTGTTCTAGACCTGGAGGTGGAATTGATATTTCCACTAACTTTACTCCCCAATCAGAACAAATTTTTCTCATTGCTGGTAAAGGCTCTCTACCGTAAGCAGAGTCGATGTGTAAATGAACGATTGTTTTACCTTTCATCTTATCAATTCCGCCCTCGACCTCAGCCATAAATTTTAATTTAACAGCTATTTGTGACCAGTAGTGACTTGCTGCATTAAATACCCAAGGCCAAACTCTTCCATCAGCACCATCTGTTCTACCATAACCATATTGAGCTAGAACAACATTGTCCTTTGCCATACGGTTAATAACTGCATATGCTCCTGGTGTTCCTAAAGTATCAAACACAACTATTCTTTGACCATCTTTTTCAAGTAGTCTCTGATAGCATTCAACTGTTTTTACAGCGTTATACTCAGTTTCACATTCTTGCCATGTAAGCATGACTCCATTCACTCCGCCTGTCATATTGACATAGTTCATATAGTCAATTTGTGCCCCGTAGTAACCAGTACCCATTGCTGAATAAGGTCCAACACGGCTACTTGCTACTGGAAAGTATTGAGTTTCAGCACCAAATACATTCTGTGGTAAAGCGAGTGAAGAAAATAAAGCAACAACTACTGTTAAAGTAGATGTTAGCCTTTTTAACATTTTTGTTAACATTTTCCCCCCTAGGTTAATTGTTATGTTAAAAGTTTTTATAATTTCACCAGCTGATCACATCGTCTGAGCTACTGCAAATTTTAATCATTCCAACTCGCAACACTATTGTCGCATACAACCTATAATTTAAATCACTCAAAAGTTGTTAAATAAATTAAATATTTCTGAAATCTTTGTGTTAAAAAACTTCTATGCAAAATTTTGAAATTAAAAAATCAATTACTGCAGGAGTATTTTCAATTTTTACGATAGGTTTATTAACGGTTTTAACTTATAAAACTGGTTTAGGTATATTTTTGTTAGCTTCTTTTGGATCATCTATGGTTTTGTTATATGGATATCCAGAGAGTCCTTTTGCACAGCCAAAAAATGTTTTTTTTGGCCATTTTGTAACTGCAGTTGTTGGTTTAGTTGTTTTACATTTCCTGCCTCTGCCGATTTATATGACTATTCCTATAGCTGTTGGTTTTGGTGTTGGCTTAATGATTTTTTTAAATATTACTCACCCACCTGCAGGAGGTAATCCTATAATAGTTATTATTGGGGGTGTTTCTTTTGAATACATATTAAGCCCAGTAATAACAGGATCTATAATAATTATTATTTCAGCAATAATTATCAACCGATTAATTTTGAAAAAATCATATCCAAACCAAAAATAATTCATTTGCTAGCCACTTAAAAATAATGTTAGATGCCGAAAAAAATTAATTTTAAATATAATACAGGAGATTAAATGAAAATATTGTGTATATTATATGATGATCCTAAAGGCGGGATGCCTAAATCATATGCACTTTCTGAATTACCAAAAATAGAAAAATATCCAGATGGAATGACTTTGCCTTCGCCTAAAGGTAGAGATTATACTCCAGGTCAATTACTGGGTTGTGTGTCTGGTGAGCTAGGACTAAGAAAGTTTTTAGAGAGCAACGGTCATGAATTAATAGTTACTAACAGTAAGGATGGAGACGGATGTGAAGCTGACAAACACATTGTTGATGCTGACATAGTTATTTCGCAACCTTTTTTCCCTTATTATTTAACAAAAGATAGAATTGCAAAAGCTAAAAATTTAAAGATGGCAATCACCGCAGGTATTGGTTCAGACCATGTTGATTTACAGGCAGCAATGGATAATAAAATTGATGTTGTTGAGGTAACTTATTGTAACTCTAGATCTGTAGCTGAACACATTGTAATGATGATCGTTTCAATGGTAAGAGATTACCATACTCAACATAGAATTGTGAATGAAGGTGGCTGGAATATTGCTGATGCTGTTCAGAGATCATATGACGTTGAAGGTATGCATATTGGAACTGTTGCTGCTGGTAGAATTGGTTTAGACGCATTAAGAAAAATGAAACCTTTTGACACACATTTACATTATTTTGATAGACACAGACTTCCAGAAAGTGTTGAGAAAGAATTAAATCTAACTTTTCATGAAACGGTTGAATCAATGGTAAAAGTTTGCGATGTGGTAACTATTAATTGCCCGCTTCACCCAGAAACAGAGAACTTGTTTGATGATGCAATGATTAGCAAGATGAAAAAAGGAGCTTACATTGTCAATACAGCTAGAGGTAAAATATGTAATCGTGATGCGATTGCGAAAGCATTAAAGAGTGGTCAATTAAGTGGTTATGCGGGAGATGTATGGTTTCCTCAACCAGCACCTAATGATCATGTGTGGAGAAGCATGCCTCATCATGGTATGACGCCTCATACTTCTGGAACATCTTTAACAGCACAAGCAAGGTACGCAGATGGAGTAAGAGAGATACTTGAGTGTTTCTTTGAAGGTAAAGAAATTAGAAATCAGTACTTGATTGTTCAAAACGGTCAGTTAGCTGGAATGGGTGCTCATTCTTATAGTAAAGGCTCTGCAACTAGTGGCTCCGAGGAAGCTGCTAAATATAAGAAAAAATAAAATTTAGTTATAAAAGAAAGCGGTTTATATTATTTAAACCGCTTTTTTATGAATAAAATAAACTGGAACTTTGAAAATACTTATTCTGGATTATCCAATTCTTTCAAACAAAATATAAACCCTACACCAGTTAAAGACCCTGAATTAGTTTTATTAAACAAACAATTAGAATCTAAATTAAATTTAGATTTTTCAAAAAGTAGCAATAAAGATTTGTCAGAATTGTTCTCTGGAAATTCTTTGCCAGATGGTAGTAATAGTATTGCTCAAGCTTATGCAGGTCATCAGTTTGGTCACTTTACTATGTTGGGAGATGGTAGAGCCGTTTTAATAGGAGAACATTTATCAAAAAATAATCAAAGATACGATATCCAATTTAAAGGATCAGGAAAAACTGCATTTTCGAGAAACGGTGATGGAAGAGCGGCTCTAGGTCCAATGTTAAGGGAATACATAATTAGTGAAGCAATGAATAGTTTAAGAATACCTACTACTAGAAGTCTAGCAGTTGTAAAAACTGGTGAAGAAGTAATTAGAGAAACTTCTTTACCTGGAGCAATCTTAACTAGAGTAGCTTCAAGTCATATAAGGGTAGGAACTTTTCAATATATTGCAGCAAGACAAAAAAAAGATGAATTAAAAACTTTATTAAATTACTCGATTGAAAGACATTATCCTGAGATAAAGAATTCAAATAATCAAGCATTAGATTTATTAAACCTTTTAATAGATAGGCAGTGTAATTTAGTAGTGAACTGGATGCGTGTAGGATTTGTTCATGGTGTAATGAATACTGATAATATGACTATCTCAGGAGAAACTATTGACTACGGACCATGTGCATTTTTGGATTTATATGATCCAAAAACCGTTTTCAGCTCTATTGATCAAACTGGTAGATATGCTTATTGTAATCAACCTGTTATTACAAAATGGAACTTAGCTAGATTTGCTGAATGTTTAATTCCTTTAATTGGTAAAAATAAAGAAGAAGCTGTTAAAGTAGCTAGTGAGGCAATTAATACTTTTGAAAAAAAATATGAAGATAGGTGGATAAATATGATGAGAAATAAATTAGGATTAATTGGCTTGGATAGTAAAGACAAATCTTTAATCTTAGATTTATTAACTTGGATGCATGAAAAAAAAGCAGATTATACAAACACTTTTTGTCATTTAATGAATCTTCATCCAAACAAAGATGAATTATATAATGATAAATATTTTTTAAATTGGAGAAAGAGATGGGAAGAAAGACTATCTAAGAATGACAGCTCATCAAAGAAATCTATAGAAATAATGAAAAATAATAATCCAGTAGTTATTCCAAGAAACCACAAGGTTGAAGAAGCGTTATCGGCTGCCGGACAAAATGATTTAAAACCAATTAATAAAATTTTAGAAATCTTAAATAAACCTTACGATGAGCAAAAAGAAATAAAAGATTATCAATCCCCCTCTAAATCAGGTGAAAAATATCAAACATTTTGTGGAACTTAATTTTTAAAGAACATAAGGTTCTGGTCTAGCTTTTTTACCCAAAACTCTCTCTACAGCCATATTTGAAATATCAATAGATTGATAAGCTCCAGTAGTAATTAATTCTGTTAGAGCTCTACCTATGCCTGGAGCTTGCATCAACCCTCTTCCAGTAAAACCAGTTGCTAAATAAACATTTTCAAATTTTGGATGTTTTCCAACAACTGCATTGTTATCAAGCCTATTACAATCATAGTATCCAGCCCAACCCCCCGTTAATTTTAGTTCTTCCATAGCAGGTATTCTTTTCGCTAAGGCAGGCCAAACTAATTCCTCGAAGTCGTCCCATGCTGGTTCTAAATCATCTGCATCGAAAACAGATTTTGGTGACCCAGCTAAATATTCTTTTCCTTCTGGTCTCCAGTACACTCCTGTCGTTAAATCTCCAGTTAACGGCATTTCAGGAATATGTTTTGGACACTTAACTCTAAATACAGTATGTTTTTGTGGTTCAACTGGGATATCGTCTAATAATTCTTTTGTCCAACAGCCCGCAGCTGAAATAATGGTATTAGCTTTAATTTCTGAAAGGGATTTAACATCACCTTTTATAAATTCAGCGCCTAGTTCCATTGCTTTGCTTTTTAATGCACCATGAAACATAAAAGGATCTATCCATCCTTCACTTTGGTTGTCAGTAAATGTAGCAGTTTCTATTCCATCACTATTTATGTATGGAAAAAATTTTGTTAACTCAGACCCTTTAATATTTTTTGTACCTGCCTCACAAGCCTTGTGATTTTCTAATGCCTTATATTGCTCTTCTGCATGCTCAGCCCCAAACATTAACAAGTATCCATTAGTGACCATACTTGCTGTTGGTTTAGGATTTTTTTCAGTTTTAAGTAATTCTGGTATTTGAAAAATAAATTCTCTTGCAAATTTACCTAGTAAAATATTTTCAGTTTGAAAAAATTGTCTTCTAAAGCCTCCTAGAGATAAAGGGAAAGAAGCTGTTTTATATGTTGGATCTTTTTCAATTACTTTTACTTTTCTTCCTTCTTTAGATAAAAAATATGCAGTCGCGGTGCCAATTATTCCCCCACCAACTATTACAACATCATCCATAATTAAGTATTAATAAATTAAAATTTAGAAATAGTGCATAGAAACTCCAAAGTAAATAGGGAATCATTAAGTAAGTACTTGTATAATTGACACGTTTAAACCTTAGAATAAGAATAATTATTAAACTTATAAGAATCATTAAATTAATAAAAGCTAAAAGTATATTATGAAGTGCAAAAAAAACGATGCTCCAAGTTGTATTAAAAAGTATATGAATAAAATAAATATAAATTGTATTCATATCTCTATTTTTACTATGCCAAAAAAGCCAAATAGCAAAAGTCATCATTAAATATAGTGTTGTCCATACTGGGGCAAAAATCCAATCTGGAGGATTAAAATTTGATTTTATTAGTTGCGAATACCAAGGTTCCTTAAAACTAAGTGTCACCAAACCCCCAATAAGGGACGCAGAATATGTAAAAATGAGGAATAATAGGAATGATAAAAATTTATTTTTTAACATATAAGTACTATACATCACAAGAAGATGAATAAAAAAACTATTTGGATTACTGGTGGAAGCACAGGAATTGGTAAAGCCTTAGCAATCAAGTTTGCTAGTAAGGGCTGGAATGTTGCAATTTCAGCAAGAAGAGAAAATTTACTTAAAGAAATTTCAAGTAATAATGAAAATATTCATGAATTTCCATTAGATGTTACCAATAAGCAAAAATGCAAAGAGGTTTTTAATCAAATTAAAAATAAATTTCAAAATGTTGATATATGTTTTTTCTCGACTGGAACTTGGAATCCAAAAAAAGAAAAAGACATAGATATAGAACAAATAGAGGATGTGTTTAAGATAAATTTTTTTGGAACATTAAATACAATCAAAGCTGTAGAAGAATATTTTAAAAATAAGAAAGATGGAATTATTACTATTGTTTCTTCAATAGCTGGATACAGAGGATTACCAAATTCTACTGGCTATGGACCTTCAAAATCAGCATTGAATAATTTGGCGGAAAGCTTATATTTTGATTTTAAAAGATCTAATGTACGTGTTTGCTTAGTATCACCTGGTTTTATAAAGACACCAATGACAGATAAAAATGATTTTAAGATGCCTTTCTTAAAAACTACAGAATATGCTGCTGAAAAAATTTATGATGGGTTAATTAATAAAAATGTCTTTGAAATTCATTTCCCAAAATCTTTAACACTAATACTAAAAATATTAAGTTTTTTACCAAGTAAAATTTATTTTGGTTTGATTGGCAAAATGACCAAATACCAAAAAAAAGATTAGTCTATTTTCTGACTTTATAACTGAGAACAAACGTCTTTAATAACAGGTACATTTGCACAATCTTCACATTTTGTTTGTTGAACAATGCATCCGTCCTCAAGAACCTTCACATCTACTTTTCTATCACATTTTGAGCAAATAGATGAAATTGTTAATCCACATTTTTTACAATTATAATTTTGAATATCCATAATTAGAATTTATTTATTACAAATCTGATTACAAGAAATTTATAAGCGAATGATAATCAATCTCAAACTTTTTTTGATAATGATTATTATTATCTCAATAATAACAAGTATATAAAAAAATTATTCTTTAACAAACACAACAGTTAATTCAGCTACTTTAAATCCAAATTTTGTCATAGTGGCTCTATTAATTGCAACCCTATCATCTTGTTTAAAAATCCAATCATCAAAAGAAATTTTTAATTCTCTACCCTTAACTGGTACAAGCAATACATACTCAAATTTAAATGCAGGACCATATGAATAGCCAATGGCTTTACCAATAACATCTCCTGCTGTGCCTTCATAATTATGTTCATCAATTTTTTTAATTTTCCACTCTCTATTTTGAATTTCACCATCATCCCAATTAAATTTTTCTTTAAGAATTAGTTGGTTGCCATCCCAAGTTCCGTTTAAATCAGCAGAAAATTGTCTTGTAACTTTTCCAGATCTGTTTTGTAAAACACCCCAAGCCTTAATATTTCCAGCAAGATATTCTTCAATAACTAATCTTGGCTTTTTATTTTTAAAATCTTCTGGTTTCATAGCACTATTTTTTGAACAACTTGTAATTAAGAATACTAAAATTATCAATGAAATTGACTTTATTATTTTTAGATAACGCACTTATACCTTCCTAACTTTCTATTTATTTTGCATTGAAAATTGGATTAAATCTATATTTTTAGACCTAAACCCAGCCTCACAATATGAGAGATAAAATTCCCACATTCTTTTAAATGTTAAATCAAAACCTTGATTCTTAATTATTTCCCATTTTTTTAAAAATTCATTTTTCCATATGGCCAATGTATTCGCGTAATGGTCTGCATAAGATATATAAGAATTTATAGTTAATCCACTATCAGAAACATGCTGGTTAATACTATTCTTATTCGGCAAAAACCCACCTGGAAAAATATATTTTTGGATAAAATCTTGTTTATTTTTATATCTGTTAAATAATCTATCATCTATTGTAATTGATTGAATTGCAGCTTTTCCACCTTCAGATAAATTATTTTTGATTGTTTTAAAATATTCTTTTAAATAATTTTGTCCAACAGCTTCTATCATCTCAATTGAAGCTATTGAATTATATTTTCCTTGAAGATCACGATAATCCTTAATTTCAATATTAACTTTCTCATTTAAACCACATTTAAAAATCCTTTCTTTTGCATATTCAAACTGTTTTTTAGATATAGTAATACAATCAAGTTTAACATCATATTTTTTACCTAAATATTCTGCAAAGCCACCCCAGCCACATCCTATTTCTAAAACTTTGTCACCATTATTTGGTTTAATTAAATCAATTAATTTTTGATATTTATTATTTTGCGCTTCAGAGAGATTTTTTGACTTATTATCAAAAATAGCACTAGAGTATGTAAGAGTATTATCTAGCCAAAGAGAAAAGAAATCATTTCCCAAGTCATAATGCTTAGCAATATTTTCCTTACTTTTGCTTTTTGTATTTCTGATTATTCTATTTTTAACAAAATTTATAAGTGGCAAATCAAGGAGTCCTGAAAATTTATATATGACTTGGATATTTCTTGCAGTTAATTCAATTAAGTTAGATAGGTTATCAGTTTCAAATTCACCTCTCATATAACTTTCAGCAAATCCAATACTACCACCGCTAATGAGATTGAAGTTAAAATTTTTTTTTTTAATTAAGATATTAGCTTTTAATTTCTCATCAGCATTGCCAAACTTTAAAGTTTTTCCATCTGATGTTATTACCTCAAGATAACCATAATTTATTTTATTAAGAAAATTAAAGACTAATTTATCTGCTGCTTTATCTAAAAACATTAGTTCTCTACCGTTAAGTTATTTTTAATTTTAAATTTTTTCTTAATAAATTTTAATCCTTTAATCCACAATTTAAACGCTTCAAAATGTATCGCAGAAATAATCTTAAATGTCATTAATGGGTGTTTTAAATAAGAATTCATTAAATTTTTACTTGTGAAATCAGATCTTATACCATCTTGAGACGCAAAAAGAATTTTTCCCTCTTTATCATATTGATCAATTATAACTGAAAGCTTCTCCCCGGGATTTAATGTTCTAAAAAAATAATTACAGTTCATCTCTATAAATGGTGAAACGTGAAATTTTTTTGAACAATTATTTTGAATTAATTTATTTTTTCCCTCTACTCTAAATACATATGTATGTTGTTCACCAAATGTATTTTTGACCTCGTATAGAATTGAAATAAGGTTATCTTTTTTATCATAAATAAAAAATATACTTAGAGGATTAAATACATAACCAAATATCCTTGGATAACATAATAATTTAATTTTTATATTATCAGTAATAATATCATTTTTATTTAGATTATTTTTCACCCAATAAATTAAAGATGAACCATCCCGGTCACCGTGATCTTTTTCATAAATACTGATTAAATTAAATTTATTTAAAGAAAAAAAACTTATTTTTTTATCGAGCTCATTAAGTTCTGACAGATCAATTAATAAGGAAAATACATTGTACTTGAAAAAATGCTGTTTTGGCTTAAATCGTTTATGTATTACCGTACCATTATATATATTAGAATTAGTCATTCAGTTTTTTTAACATTTCAATTGATGACTTTATTCCATCCTCATGAAATCCATAACCAAAATAACTACCACAAAAAAGCAAATTTTTTTGATTTTGTAAATTAACAAGCTTTGATTGAGCATTTAGTGCTTTTTGATCATAATAAGGATGAGTAAATTTCACTTTTTTCAATATCTTTTTCTCATCAATCTCAAAATAAGGATTTAAAGTTAAGAAAATATTTTCATTACAATTTAAGTTTTGTAAAAGATTTAACCAGTATGAAATTGAATTTTTTTCAAGATCTTTATCATCTATTGAAGAATTCCATGAAGACCAGGCCTTTTTATTTCTTGGCATTGCTCTATGGTCTGTATGAATATAGGCTATATTTTCCTTATATCTAAAATTAGAAAGAACATTTTTTTCATTCTCTGTTGGATTTTCAATTAATTTTAAGGCTTCATCAGCATGTGTTGCCAAAATTACTTTATCATAATCAAAATACTCACTTTCACCTCCATAATATAAATCTATACCTGATGATTTTCTTTTAATTTTTGTAATATTGTAATTTTTGTAATGTTCACCGCTTATTTGTGAAATAATCTTACTAACATATGTTCTGCTTCTATTTGAAACTGTGTACCACTGAGGCCTATTTTTTAATTTAAATAAACCATGATTTTGAAAAAATTTTAGAAAAAAACTTACTGGCATTTTACTTGATTCATAAGGAGGCATTGACCAAATAGCAGATACCATTGGTATAATGTGATAATCTATAAATGGTTTCGATAATTTATTAATTTTTAAATATTCACCTAGGGTTGTTTTTTCACTTAAAAAGGACTTTTGGTCACTTTTTTTGTAAAATTTAATTATATCAAAAAACATTTTTAAAAATTCAATATTAAATAAATTTGATTTGGTTGAAAAAATTCCACTTAAGCCATTTCCACAATATTCAAAATTTGTGTTATCTACCGAAACTGAAAAAGACATATTACTTTTTTCAATTTTAATATCATTTTCCTTAAAAAAATTTATTAAATTTGGGTAAGTTTGGAAATTAAAAACAATAAAACCAATATCTACAGAAATTTTTTTTTCACCAAAAAATAAATCAATAGTGTGAGAGTGACCTCCAAAATGATCCTCTTTTTCAAAAAGGTCGACATGATTCTTCTTCGATAAATAATATGCTGCACTTAATCCTGATATTCCAGAACCTACAACGGCAATTTTCATTAATGATTATGCTGCATCTTCTTTAAACTCATCCATACTCGGACAAGTACAAAAAATATTTTTATCCCCATAAACATTATCAACTCTTGCAACTGGAGGCCAAAATTTGTTTTTTTTTAAAAATTTTGCTGGGTAAGCAGCTTGCTCTCTTGAATATTTATGCTCCCAATTATCTGATGCTAATTCCATATCTGTATGAGGTGCATTTTTAATTGGGTTATCAGCTTTGTCAAATTTACCTATCTTGATCATATCTATTTCTGACTTGATACTAATCAAAGTATCACAAAATCTATCCAATTCTGACAAACTCTCGCTTTCAGTTGGTTCAATCATCATTGTACCTGCTACTGGCCATGACATAGTCGGAGCATGAAAACCGTAATCGATCAGTCTTTTAGCTATGTCTTCTTCAGTAATTCCTGTTTCACTCTTAATTGATCGGATATCAATTATACATTCGTGAGCTACATTACCGTTTGAACCTTTATAAAGAATTGGATAATGATTTTGGAGTTTGCTTGCAATGTAATTTGCATTTAATATTGCAACTTGTGTTGCGAGTTTTAAACCCTGTGATCCCATCATTTTAATATACATCCAAGAAATTGATAAAATACTTGAGCTACCCCAAGGTGCTGCCGAAACTGCTCCTATTCCTGTAGCAGGTCCACAATCTTTAACAACTGGATGATTTGGCAGATAAACTTGTAAATGTCTTTTACATGCAATTGGTCCCATTCCAGGTCCTCCTCCTCCATGTGGAATACAGAATGTTTTGTGTAAGTTTATATGACAAACATCTGGACCAAAATTTCCTGGTCTTGCTACACCAACAAGTGCATTTAAATTTGCACCATCCATATAAACTTGACCTCCATGTTTGTGAATTAATTCACATATATCAGTTATTTTTTCCTCAAATACACCGTGCGTAGACGGATATGTAACCATTAGAGCCCCAAGATTTTCAGAATGTATTTCTGCTTTTTTCTTTAAGTCTTCAAAATCAACATTTCCTTCTTTATCGCAATTAACAACTACTACTTTCATTCCAACCATTTGCGCGCTTGCAGGATTTGTTCCATGTGCTGAGCTTGGTATTAAACATATATTTCTATTTTGATCTCCTTTATCTAAATGATATTTTCTTATTACCATTAATCCTGCATATTCACCTTGGGCACCTGCATTGGGCTGAAGTGAAACTCCAGAAAAACCAGTAATTGATCTTAGCCAATTTTTGAGATCAGTGAACATCGCTCTATATCCTTCCATCTGCTCAATAGGCACAAATGGATGAGGCTCAGCTAATTCTCTCCATGAAATGGGTATCATTTCTGCAGTGGCATTTAATTTCATAGTACATGAACCAAGTGCAATCATAGTTCTGTTAAGAGCTATATCCTTATCCTCTAACTTTTTAAGATATCTAAGCATTTCTGTCTCTGAATGATATGAATTAAAAACAGGATGTTCTAAATATTTTGAATTTCTTAATAAATTTTTTGGCAGATTAGGTAAGCTTACTGTAGGATCCTCTTTTTTGATTGATTCTGCAGCATTAAAAATTTTTAATAGTTGATTTGCTCTATAAACATTTTTCTTTTCATCAAAAGAAACAGCTAACATATCTGAATTTACTTTTCTGATATTCACCTTTTGATCCAAAGCATTTTTATAAATTTGATTAGTTTTGTCTCTAGTTACAATAGTAACAGTATCGAAAAAATTATCAGAATAAATCTCGTATCCTGATTGTTTAATCTTATCAGCAAAATTTTTTGCCAATTGAGACACTCTCTCAGAAATATTTTTAATTCCATCTGGACCATGATAAATAGCATAAGCCGCTGACACAATTGCTAATAAAGCTTGGGCAGTACAAATATTACTTGTGGCTTTGTCTCTTCTTATATGTTGTTCCCTAGTTTGTAATGACAGTCTATATGCTTTGTTTCCATGTCTATCAACAGAAACACCTACAATTCTTCCAGGCATAGATCTTTTAAATTCATCTTTAGTTGCAAAGAAAGCTGCATGGGGCCCACCATAACCCATTGGAATTCCAAATCTTTGAGAACTTCCAACAGCTATATCTGCTCCTAGTTCTCTTGGTGTTTTTAATTTAGCTAGTGCTAATAAATCACAAGCTAATATTGCTTTACCATTTTTTTTATGTATTTTGCTTATTGACTCGCTAGGATCTTTTATATCCCCTAATGTTCCTGGATATTGCAATATACCACAAACCAAATCTTCTTTTAATTGATCTAATATTTTATCTTCATCACCAACAAGCACTTGTAATCCCATTGGTTCTGCTCTTGTTTGAATTACATTAATTGTTTGTGGATGACAATTTTCTGAAATAAAAACTAAATTACTATCCTTTTTGTTTAATCTATGACTTAATCCCATAGCTTCTGCAGCTGCTGTTCCTTCATCTAATAAAGATGCATTTGCAATATCCATTCCTGTGAAATCAACAATCATTTGTTGGAAATTAAGTAGCATTTCCAATCTTCCTTGAGCTACCTCAGGCTGATAAGGTGTGTATGAAGTGTACCAACCTGGATTTTCTAAAATATTTCTTAGAATTACGTATGGCGTATAAGTACCGTAATAACCCATTCCTATGAAATTTGAATAAATTTGGTTTTTTTTTGAGATTGCTTTTAATTTTCTTAATGCCTCATATTCTGAATTAGATTCACCAATATTTAATTCGTCCTTTAATTGAATCTTTTCTGGAACTGTACTATTAATTAAATCCTTTAAAGATTTATAATTTAGTTCCTTAAGCATTTTATTTTGATCTTCATTTGAAGGTCCAATATGTCTTTTTAAAAAATCTTTTTGCGAATTATGTAACATTAACTAGCACTCTCCTTTGCAAATTTATCATATTCTTCTTTATTCATAAGACTATTCAATTCAGATGCGTCCTTAATTTTTAACTTAAAAAACCATGCAGATCCTTCTGGATCTTCATTAATTTTAGAGGGATCTTCAACAATAGTTTGATTTGTATCTACTACCTCACCACTAACTGGAGTGTAAACATCGTTAGCAGCCTTTGTGGATTCTACTACACCTGCAGTACCATCTTTTTCAACATTTGATCCTTTTTCTGGAAGTTCTGCAAATACTATATCTCCAAGCATTTCTGTTGCGTGTTTTGTAATACCTATCGTAGCCACATCACCTTCTAACGTAATCCACTCATGTTCTTTTGAAAATTTTACTTCACTCATTAATTTACTCCTTTCACATAACTCTTTTTATAAAATGGCAGCCCACATATGTTTGCTGGATGTTTTTTTCCCCTTACCTCTAAGAAAACTTTAGTATCTTTTTTTGAAAATTTGTTTTCTACATATCCCATAGCTACTGGTCCATTAACACTTGGACCAAATGTTCCACTTGTAATTTCACCAATATAAATATCTAATTGGTTAAATATTTTAGTTTTTTCTCTAGCAATAACTCTTCCTTCTGGTTTAATACCAACTCTAATTTTATTAACACCATCACTTAATTGTTTTGTTATTATTCGTGATCCAATAAAATTTCCTTGTGATATTCTTTCTTTAGAAATTGCCCATTTCAAATTTGCTTCAACGGGTGTTTTGTCCCTATCTAGTTCATGACCATATAAACATAAGCCTGCCTCTAATCTTAATGTGTCTCGGGCACCTAAGCCAATTAATTTTGCTCCTCTATCAATAAGCTCTTTTGTAAACTTTTCAGCTAATTCATTAATTATAGATACTTCAAACCCATCTTCACCAGTATAACCTGAGCGTGTAACATATACTTTTTTATCCTCAAATTTAAACCAGTTACCAGACATGAAATTTAGATCATTAACGCCATTAATAATATTATTTAATATCTCAACAGATTTAGGACCTTGTAGGGCAATTAAAGATCTTTTATTATCTAACTCCATTTTGTATTTATCATTTAGTAATTTACTTATAATTTTAAAATCATTATATTTACATGCAGCGTTAAGGATAATCATAAAACCTTTTTCAGTTTTTGTTATTATTAAATCATCATATATTCCTGCCTCATCATTCATTAAAAAACTATATTTTGAATGATTCATTTTTAAATTTTTTAAATCTAAAGGAAATATTTTTTCTAAATCTTCAACTAAATCATTACTTCCATAAATTAATAATTGACCCATATGAGAAACATCAAATATACCAGCGTGACCTCTGGTAAATTTATGCTCTTCAACAATTCCATCTGAATACTGAATAGGCATTTGATAGCCTGCAAACTCTACAAACTTTGCACTATTATTGTGATGCAATTGATATAAAGATGTTTTTTTTATTTCCATATTAACTCTTTTACCCATCTGTATATTTGCCTGAGAGTTTTGCTCCTTCGGCGAGAATTTAATCTCTTTCCAGAGTTAATATGTTACGGTCCTTTTTGCCTGAGAGATTCCTGGGCGGTTGCTCCTTCGGCGCTACGATATTCTGTAGTCTCTCCCGTAAAATGATAATCTTACAAAGGACAATAAATGTCAATGAGAAATACTCCTGTTACTTTTATTAAGTAATGAATAAAACTGTAATAGCACTGCAAATAATATTATGGCTCCTCCAATCAATCCAAATAAAGAGGGTCTTTCACTTACAAATAGAAAAGCCCAAATAGGACCGAATACAGACTCTGCTAACATAATTACACCAACTGTAGCAGAAGGAGTTGTTCTTGCTCCAATTGTAATAAATATAAAACCAAAACCAACTTGAAAAAAACCAGCTAAGAAACCTAAAAAAATATCATTAGGTGATATCATTATTTTAGTTGAAAGCAAAAACCCAACTAAACATGAACATACTCCAGCCACAAATTGAGCTGGGACCATGTCAACAGTTGGGTATTTTCTTATTATAATTATTAAAATTGCAAAGACTATGGGCATTGAAAATGCTGCTAGGTTTCCAGATAATTCACCTGGTGAGAGTGAATTTCCAACCATCAACAAAACACCTGTCATTGCTAAAATAATTGAAGTTAAAGTTATAGCACTGATTTTTTCTTTTAAAAAAAAATACCCAAATATTGAAAGAAATAATATTTGAAGCGAAATTATAAAATTTGTATTTGCAACAGTTGTATTATACATTGCAAAAACATAACCACAGAAGCCAAAAGATAATATAATACCACCAAAAAATCCCGGTAAACCAGAGACATAGAAAGATTTCAGAGTTTTTCCTTTATAACTAATAATTAAAAAAGCTAAAATAGTGAAAGAAAAAAATAAAGATCTCCAAAATAAAATTTGCCACAAATTAGCACCTTCAAATGATTTAACAATAAGCCCACCAAAGCTTAAGCTCAATGCACCCAAAAAAATTAATAATGGACCTGGTAGATTTCTAATTATATTCATTATATTTGATTTAATAAATTCTGCGTTTCCATCTCATACATTTTAAAAAGAGTTTCTGCATCCGATAATTCAACTTGTTGAAATTTTATTTTTGATCCTGATGGTAATTGGACTAAACGGTCATAATCAGCACTAATAATTACTGCAATCTTGGGATAGCCACCAATTGTTCCATGGTCAGACAGCATAACTATTGGATTTCCATCGCCTGGGACTTGGATAACACCTTTAATTAGCCCCTCTGACTTTATATTGGTATTGTAGATATTTTCTAATTGTGGACCTTCTAATCTCATACCCATTCGGTCAGATAATTTTGAAACTTTAAATTCTTTTTTAAAAAAATTGTTTACTGCTTTTTCTGAAAAATAATTAAAATTAGTACCTTTAATAACTCTAATTTTTTCAATTTTTGAATTAAGAAAATTTATTTTTTTTTTATTAAAATTTTTATTGAT
>JACWEK010000010.1 GCA_014653535.1 Pelagibacterales bacterium SAG-MED43 | reverse complement strand
GCTAAAACATAATCCTTAATATCTATGTTGCAAGTTGGAAAACCAATTTTCTTGCCAATTTTTCTACCCTGCTCAACTTTTCCTATGACTGTCCAATATCTTAGTTAATTTTCCCTGATCAACTTTGTTTCCTTTTAAGTCGATTGCTTTAATTGCTTGATTTGCTTTTGCTGTCCCTTGATTAATTCTACCAACAAGGCTTCTACCCAGAAAACTGTCTGAGTATAACAATGTTGATAACATTGCAAAAGGCTTGGACTTATCTAGCTCTGCTGGTTTAACATGATTTATAATTTGATCTAAGAGTGGATTTAAATTTTCTCTTTGTCCATCAATTTCTATATCAGCCCATCCAGATCTGCCACTTGCATAAAGAACAGGAAAATCTAATTGTTCTTCATTAGCATCTAGACTGACAAATAAATCAAAGGTTTCATCTAAAACTTCATTTGCTCTTTGATCAGCCTTATCTAATTTATTAATAATTACTATTGGCTTTAATCCTTGTTTTAAAGCTTTGGCTAATACAAATTTTGTTTGTGGCATAACACCTTCAGCAGAGTCAATTAATAGCAAAGCACCATCTGCCATACTTAAAACTCTTTCAACTTCTGCAGCAAAATCTCTATGACCAGGGGTGTCAATAATATTAATTCTTGAATTTTTCCAATTAATTGATGCTGGTTTTGCAAGAATAGTTATTCCTCTTTCCTTTTCTAATTCACCAGAGTCCATCAGTCTTTCGTCTACAACTTCGTTATGCCTAAAAGAACCACTTTGCTTCATTAGGTTATCTATTAAAGTAGTTTTGCCATGGTCTACATGGGCAATAATTGTTATGTTTCTAATTTCTTGGCTCATAAATTGTCGCCGTTATACAGTAATAAAAAACTTTGAAAACTTAAAAAAAACCACAATAAACTTACATTTAATTGATAAAATTCGGCTAATTTGATTTTTTTTGTTTCTCTTTTTTGAATCTTCTTTTTTCTTTTAAACTTAATTTTGGCTGTTTTTTAACACTAGAGTCTTTAAATGATTTACCACTATATCTTTTAGACATTATTTAAAAATTTAACACTTATTTTAATAATTTTCACTTAGATAAAAAAAAGGGCAGTAAAAACTGCCCTTTTTGAATTTTTTTTTGAGATTAATGGGGATTACATTCCCATGCCACCCATGCCACCCATGCCACCCATGCCGCCCATGCCACCTGGCATTCCACCTGGTGCACCTGCATCTTTTTCTTCTGGTTTGTCGGCAATCATCGCTTCAGTAGTAACCAATAATCCTGCAATTGAAGCTGCATCTTGTAGAGCAGTTCTAACAACTTTAACAGGATCTATAATACCTTTAGCAAACATATCGCAATACTCTTCACTTTGAGCGTCATATCCATGAGTCTTTTTGTTTTGCTCCAACAACTTACCAACAACAACTGAACCATCTACTCCGGCATTTTTAGTAATTTGTCTAATTGGTGCTTCTAATGCTCTTCTAACTAGATCTACACCAGCTTTTTGATCTTCACCTTTTGCTTTTACTTTTTCAAGATCTTGAGCTGCGTATAACAATGCACATCCACCACCTGTTACAATACCCTCTTCAACAGCAGCTCTAGTTGCATTTAAAGCATCTTCAACTCTATCTTTTCTTTCTTTAACTTCTACCTCAGTCGCACCACCAACTTTAATAACTGCGACACCACCTGCAAGTTTTGCAAGTCTTTCTTGAAGTTTTTCCTTGTCATAATCAGACGTTGTTTCATCAACTTGTTTTTTAATTGAGTCACACCTAGCAGAAATGTCAGATTTTTTCCCACTACCACTAACAATCGTACTATTATCTTTATCAACTTTAATTTTTTTACAAGACCCAAGATCTTCAAGTTTAACATTTTCAAGTTTAATTCCTAAATCTTGAGAGATTACCTGGCCACCAGTTAGTATAGCGATGTCTTCAAGCATTGCTTTTCTTCTGTCACCAAATCCTGGTGCTTTAACAGCAACAACTTTTAATCCTCCTCTTAGTTTATTTACAACTAGTGTAGCTAGCGCCTCTCCTTCAACATCTTCTGAAATTATCATTAATGGTCTGCCAGCCTGTACAACAGCTTCCAACAAAGGAACCATTGGCTGTAAATTAGTTAATTTACTTTCATGTAATAAAATAAAAGGATTTTCTAACTCTGTAGTCATCTTATCACTATTTGTTATAAAGTATGGTGATAGATAACCTCTATCAAATTGCATTCCTTCAACAACATCGAGCTCAGTATCAATTCCTTTTGCTTCTTCAACCGTAATAACACCCTCGTTACCAACTTTTTGCATTGCCTTAGCAATCATGGTACCGATTTCCTTATCACCATTAGCAGAAATTGTTCCAACCTGAGCAATCTCATCACTATCTTTTACTTTTTTTGCAGAGGAAATTAAGTTTTCTTTTACATTTTCTACAGCAGCATCAATCCCACGTTTTACATCCATTGGATTCATACCAGCTGTTACATATTTAATACCTTCTTTAACAATTGCTTGAGCTAAAATTGTTGCAGTGGTTGTACCATCACCAGCTTCCTCATTGGTTTTGCTCGCAACCTCTTTAACCATTTGAGCACCCATATTTTCAAATTTATCTTCAAGATCAATTTCTTTAGCAACTGAAACACCATCTTTAGTAATTCTTGGTGCACCATATGATTTATCCATAACCACATTTCTACCTTTAGGCCCCAAAGTAACTCTAACAGTATCAGCTAAAATATTGACACCTCTTATCATTGCTGCTCTTGCTTCAGCATCAAATTTAATTATTTTTGCCATTTTATTTTCTCCTTTAAATTAAATTATTTACTTGAAATACCCATAATGTCTGACTCTTTCATTATGCTGTATTCTTTACCATCAATTTTGACTTCAGTTCCTGACCACTTGCCAAATAAAACTTTGTCTCCAACTTTAACGTCCATCGGAATTAATTTGCCATCTTCAGTTTTTGCACCACCACCAATTGCAACAACTTTACCTTCTTGAGGTTTTTCTTGTGCTGTATCGGGGATGATAATTCCACCAGCAGTTTTTTCACTACCATCTAAAACTTCAATTAAAACTCTATCGTGTAACGGTTTAAATTTCATAAAATTCTCCTTTATAAATATGACTTTCATATAGATACTAGCTGCACCATTTCAAGATGCTCATATCAAATACTTATTAAAAAATATAAGAAATTAAGGGTTTAATGGTTTATAGGTATTTTTAATGACCAAAAATATTGATCAAGAAGGCTTAAGTTCGATAGCACATAATTATGATCTATTTTATATAGATTTATGGGGTGTAATTCATAATGGGATCAGAACATATCAAGGGGCAACCAAAGTGCTTGATAAGCTTAATAAGAATGGTCAGGAATATGTCCTGTTAACTAATGCTCCAAGACCAAGTGAAACAGTAAGGTCTTTCTTAAAAAAAATGAATTTAGATGAAAGTATAAGAAAGCATGTATTTAGTTCCGGTGAAGCTGCCTTAAATTATTTAAAGAATAATTTATCATCTCAAAAATTTTATCATATAGGCCCACCAAGAGATTTTGATTTATTTGAACAATTTGAAAAAAATAAATCTAAAGATATTGAAAACAGTGATTATTTATTATGTACTGGTTTATTTGATGATCATTTTGAGGATTTAAAATATTATAAAATATTATTTGAAAAAAATATTCATAAACAAATGATATGTACAAATCCAGACTTAATTGTTGACAGAGGAAATAAAAGAGAATTATGTGCTGGCTCAGTTGCAATGGTTTTTGAAAAAATGGGGGGTAAAGTAATTTATTTTGGAAAGCCTTATCCTGAAGTTTATAATCAATCAACTAACAATAAAAATAAAAAGATTCTTTGTATTGGGGATAACTTAAACACAGATATTAAGGGTGCAAATTTATTAAACTATGACTCATTATTAATTAGTAATGGTGTACATAAAGAAGAAATTAAAAAAAATGGCTTAGATAGTGTATGCAAAAGTTATGAGGTAATATGTAATTTTATTCAAACTCAGCTAAAGTGGTAATTAATGAAAATTTATAAAAATTTTATAATAAATAAGATACATAAAAATTCTATAATTTTGATAGGTAATTTTGATGGAGTACATTTAGGCCATAGAAAATTATTTGGCCTTGCAAAAAGATATAAAGAAAAATTTAATTTAAAAATAGGTGTTTTAACATTTGATCCAATACCAAAAATATTTTTCAACAAGAATATTAAAAATTTTAAAATATCGAACTTTGATCAAAAAAAAAAATTATTGAGAGAACTAGGTGTTCAATTTATTATAAATAAAAAATTTGATTTAAAATTTTCTAAAATAAAATCAATTGACTTTATAAAAAAGATTATTTTTAAAAAATTAAGTCCAAAATTTATATTTGTTAGTAATAATTTTAGATTTGGAAATAAAAGGAAGGGAGATGTTAATCAATTAATTAATTTTGAAAATAAATATGATTATAAAATAGTAAAACCTGAGCCTTTAAAATATAAAAATAAAATTGCATCATCTTCTTTAGTTAGAAATTTATTAGAGGAAGGTTATTTAAGGAAAGCAAATAAGTTACTGAAAAGAAATTGGACAGTCATAGGAAAAGTTGAGCAGGGTAGAAAAATTGGCAAGAAAATTGGTTTTCCAACTTGCAACATAGATATTAAGGATTATGTTTTAGCAAAGCCAGGTGTTTATGCTGTGAGAGTAAAAGCTAAAAATTTTAAATCAAAATTAAAAGGAATAGCCAATTTAGGTTATAGGCCCACATTTAGTCAAAAAAAGTTATTATTAGAGGTTCACTTATTTAATTATTCTGGAAATCTTTATAATAAGTATTTGTCAGTTGAGTTTATAAAATTTATAAGAGCTGAGAAAAAATTTAGAAATGCAAAACAACTCCAAAAACAAATTAAAAGTGATTTATTAGTTGCAAAAAAATAAAATGACTAAATCACAAATAAATTTACCTAAAACAGCTTTCTCTATGAAGGCTAATTTGCCTTCAAAAGAGCCTGAGATTTTAAAATATTGGAGTGAAATTGACTTATATAAAGAATTGAGAAACTCACGAAAAGGTCAAGAAAAGTTTATACTTCATGATGGCCCACCATACGCAAATGGAAATATTCACATGGGTACAGCTCTAAATAAAATTTTAAAAGATATTATTGTAAAATTTCATCAAATGGATGGAAAAGACTCTGTATATGTTCCAGGCTGGGATTGTCATGGTTTACCAATAGAATGGAAAATTGAAGAACAATACAAAAAAAATAAAAAAAATAAAAACGAAGTGCCAATCGTTGAATTTAGAAAAGAATGTAGATCTTTTGCTGAAAAATGGATTGATGTTCATAAAGGTCAATTCAAAAGATTAGGAGTAGTAGGAGATTGGGATAATTATTATTCAACAATGAGTTTTGAAGCTGAGGCCCAGATTGTAAGAGAACTTGGAAAATTTTTAAAAGAGGGAAGTTTATACAGGGGATTTAAACCAGTGTTATGGTCTACAGTTGAAAAGACCGCACTTGCTGATGCTGAAGTTGAATATCAAGATCATAAGTCAGATACTATATACGCAGCATTTCCTGTTAAATTTTCAAATATCAAAGAATTAGAGGAGAGCGAAATTATAATTTGGACAACAACACCATGGACTATACCAGCAAACAAAGCTTTGGCATACAATGAGAGTTTAGATTATGATTTATTACAAATTAATGACGAGCAATTTAAAGATAAAAAAATTGTAGTTGCTGAGGCTTTAATTGAAAGCATTATAAAAGATTGTAATATTGAAGACTTTAAAATCTTAAAAAAATTCAAAGGAAAAGAACTTAGAGGAACAGTTTGTGCCCATCCTTTTTTCTCTCTTGGATATAATTTTGATATTCCAATGCTTGAAGCGAGATTTGTTACAACAGAACAAGGAACAGGAATTGTTCATTGTGCTCCTAGTCATGGTCCAGATGATTTTAATCTCTGTTTAAATAATGGAATTAAAGCAATCGAAACTGTTGACGGAGATGGAAAATATACTTCAAATGTTCCTCTTTTTGAAGGATTACACATATTCAAGTCTAATTTAGTAGTTATTGAAAAACTCAGAGAGCAAAAAAAATTACTATCCAATGGTGAATTAGTACACTCTTATCCTCACTCGTGGAGATCTAAGGCTCCACTTGTTCATAGAGCCACCCCACAATGGTTTATTTCAATGGATAGTCATAATTTACGAGATAAAGCTCTTAAAGCGATTGATGAAACAACCTTTTATCCCTCAAAAGGAAAAGAAAGACTAAAAGCTATGATTGAAACTAGGCCTGATTGGTGTGTTTCTAGACAAAGAGTTTGGGGAGTTCCACTTCCAATTTTTGTAAATAAAAAATCAAAAGAGATATTAATTGACGATGAAGTAAATGAAAATATTGCTTCTATTTATGAAAAAGAGGGTTCTGACTGTTGGTTTTCAGATGATCCTCAAAAATTTCTAGGAAAAAAATACAAAGCTGAAGATTATGAAAAACTTAGTGATATTGTTGAAGTTTGGTTTGATAGTGGTTCTACACATTCGTTTGTCTTGGAAAAAAGAGAAGAATTAAAATGGCCTGCATCAATGTATTTAGAGGGATCTGATCAACATAGAGGGTGGTTTCATTCATCCTTACTTGAGTCATGTGGCACAAGAGGTAAAGCGCCATTTGAAAGTATACTTTCACATGGTTTCGTTGTTGATGGAAAAGGTTTAAAAATGTCCAAATCTTTAGGTAATGTCATTGCTCCAGAAGAAATTCTTAAAAAATATGGTGCGGATATTTTAAGAATTTGGGTTGCTTCATCTAATTATGCTGAAGATTTAAGAATTGATTATTCTATTTTAGATCAACACGCAGAGTCTTATAGAAAAATCAGAAATACTTTTAGATATTTATTAGGAAATATAAATGATGATTATAAAAAAATTGAATTTGGAAAAATAAATACAAATGAGTTTCCAGAGCTAGAGCAATTTATGCTACACAAAATATATTCTCTAAATGTAAATTTTGTAAATTATTTTAAAAATTATGATTTTCATAATTTATACAAAGATTTATTAAATTTTTGTACTGTAGATCTATCAGCATTTTATTTTGATATAAGAAAAGATTGTTTATATTGTGATCCGGTCGACTCTGCCAAAAGACAATCTTGCATTACTGTGTTAAATATATTGTTGAGTTCTTTGTTAAAATGGTTTGCTCCAATACTTTCTTTCACAACTGAAGAAATTTATCAATTAGTATCAAAAAAAAACAAAAGTATTCATTTAGAAAATTTTATAGATTTCCCAAAAAAATTCGAAAATAAAAAGATTGCTGAAAAATGGTCTGAGTTGATTAAGATAAGAGATATTTGTAATATCAGCATAGAGGAAAAAAGAGCAAGTAAAGACATAGGCTCAAGTCTTGAAGCTGAGCTTGAGATAAAATTAAATAATAAATTTAAAGAAATTGTAAATAATATAGATTTATCTGAATTATGTATAACTTCCAAAGCTGAAATTAATTTTGATGACCAGTCTGATGTAAGAGTTGTAACTCAAAAGGCATCCGGTCAGAAATGTCCTGTATGCTGGAAAATAAGTTCTGACCCATGCGAGAGACACCCATAAATGTCAGATTATTTAAAAAAAAATTTTTTTAATTTCTCTATTATAATTTTTGTTTTTTTTTTGGATCGTATTTCCAAATATCTAATATTAGAATATTTTGAAAAATCTATTGACCAAAACATTATTATAAGCTCATTCCTTAACTTTAATTTATTGTGGAATGATGGTATCGCATTTGGATTATTACAGTTTGAACAAAAATTATTTTATAATTTTGTAACATTACTAATATTTGTAATATTGATTATTGTGGGTAGGCTAGCCTCAAATAGTGAAGGTTTAGAAAAGATATGTTATTTAATGATTTTAGGAGGTGGTTTTGGAAATGTATTTGACAGGCTGTATTATGGTTCAGTCGTAGACTTTATTGATTTAAATTATAATAATTTTCATTGGTTTATTTTTAATGTTGCTGATATGTTTATCACTATAGGCATTTTAATATTAATTATTTATGAATTTGTAAAAAAAAAATGATTAAAGTTGTACTTTTTGGACTTATTTTACTCTTAACAGCATGTGGTGGCGCAAAAGATGCTTTGACAGGAAAAAAAAAATCAGCAACGGATGAATTTTTGGTTGAAAAAAAAAATCCTTTAGTAATGCCACCAGATTTTGGCAAACTTCCCATGCCAACTACAGACGAGTCTAATAACAATAAAAAAGAAGATAGTGTGGATGAAATTAAAGAGCTGCTGTCTAATAAAGATAACGTTTCTGTAAAAAACAATCAAACTAAATCTACCTCGCTAGAAAAATCAATTTTAGAAAAAATTAAATAGTTTTAATGGTTGATAATAATATTTCTTATAAAAATTATAAATCAACGAAAAATAATATTAAAAAAAAAAAAATTTTAAGGGATCTTAAAAACCTTAATAGTACCTCAAATCAAATCTTTGCTTCACTTAAAAAAAATTATAAAGACTCATATGACAAAAAATTATTATCTAAAATAAAAAAGTATGATAATTTTAAATTAATTGGTATGGGAGGTTCAATTCTTGGAGCAAAAGCTATATATAACTTTTTACAACCTAAACATAAAAAATTTCAATTTATAGATAATTTTTCTGAATTTAATTTTAAAAAAGATAAAAAAAAAAAAATTACAATTATTGTTTCAAAATCGGGAAATACTTTGGAGACAATATCAAATATAAGTATTCATCTTAAAAAAAAAGAAAAAAATATTTTCCTTACAGAAAATAAAAAAAATTATTTAACGTTACTGGCAAAAAAATTGAAGGCAGACATTATAAGTCATAATAATTATATTGGAGGAAGATATTCTGTACTATCAGAAGTTGGCATGTTGCCTGCACATTTGATGGGTTTCAAACCAGAAAAATTTAGAAGGTTAAATCATTTAATAAATAATAAGCAATTTATTAATTCATTAACACAAAGTGTTTTAAATATTCTTTTATTAAGTAAAAAAAAAACTAATTCTATCATTTTAAATTATGATCACAAATCAAATGAATTTTTTAATTGGTATCAACAATTAGTTGCTGAAAGTTTAGGAAAAAAAAGTAAAGGTATATTACCTGTGGTATCAACAATGCCCCAAGATAATCATAGTTTAATGCAATACTATCTTGATGGGACTAAGAACAATTTTTTTACCCTTTATTTTTTTAAAGAGAAGAAGTCAAAAAAAATAAACAAGAATTTGGTTTTAAAATCACATGATTATCTTAAAAATAAAGATTTAAATGATATTTTATTTTCACAATTTTCTGCTACAGAAAAAGTATTTAATAAAAAAGGAATTCCTTTTAGAAGTTTTATAGTTCAAAATAGAAATGAAGAAACATTAGGTGAATTATTTACATTTTTTATCTTAGAAACTATTTTACTTGGTTTTGCCATAGGGGTTAATCCCTATGATCAACCTGCTGTCGAGTTAATTAAAAAAGACACTACAAAAATTTTAAAATCTACTTAATAAAGAATATACTTGAAATTCCATAATTTCTATTTTCTACTATATTAATTTTATCTTTAAATTTAATGTTATCTTTTTTATGTCTATGAATTATGATAACACCATTTTTATTAAGAATTTCCTGACTTTTAATTGTTTCAATAATTTTATTAATTCTTAATTCTTTGTAGGGTGGATCAATAAAAATAATGTCAAATTTAAATTGAACATTTCTTTTTAAGTCAAAATGCTCAAAAAAATCATCCTTAATAATTTTATAATTAGAAATATTTTTTAGTAGTTTTAAATTTTTTTCTAAAATTTCTAAAGCTTCCTGGTTTCTTTCGAGAAATATCACTTTCTTTGCTTTACGTGACAAGCATTCTATACCGAAAGATCCTGAGCCTGAAAATAGGTCTAAAACTAATGAATCTTTTAAATTAGTATTTATTTTTTTTGAGTGGTCTATTAAATTAAAAATAGACTCCTTAACGAGGTCTCTTAATGGTCTTGTTTTCTGATTTTTTGGTAAAAATAACTTTTTACTTCTGTAATCTCCACCTATGATTCTCATTGATCAATTACTTTGAAACCAATATCTTTTCTATAAAATCCATTCTCCCAATTAATTTCATTAAGAAGTTTTAATGAGTCTGTCCTAGCTGATTTGAAATCATTGGATCTAGTCACGACATTTAAAACTCTTCCACCATTTGACAAAGTTCTATTTTTAAATATTTTTGTTCCAGCATGAAAAATAAACTGATTTTTCTTTAAATTTAAATTTCTTAAATTCAATTCAACACTATTTTTAAAGGAATCAGGATAACCTTTAGAGCACAATACAATACAAATTGATCTATCTTCATACCATTCAATATTTAATTCATGTAGTCTTTGCTCAATGTATTTATTAATTATAATTGAAAAATCTGTTTTTAATTTTGGTAGTAAAGTTTGGCACTCAGGATCTCCCATTCTTACATTGTATTCAATTAGAAAAGGTTCTCCATTAACGATCATAAGACCTGCATATAAAAAACCTCTATACTCGCAATCAAGTTCTCTTAAGCCTTTAAGGGTGGGTTCAATAATTTTTTTAATAATCTTAAAATTAAGTTCATTCGTTTCTAGTCTTGAAGGCGAATATGCTCCCATTCCACCTGTATTTTTACCCTTGTCTCCCTCAAAAACTCTTTTATGATCCTGAGCTGTTCCAAACATTTTGTAACTTTTACCATCAGATATTATAAAAAAACTCATTTCTTCACCAATTAGAAATTCCTCAATAAGTAAATTTTCAGCTTTACCAAATTTACCGTCAAATATTTCATTTACAGCTTTTGATGCTTCTGTATAATTTTCAGAAATATAGACACCTTTACCAGCCGCTAATCCATCAGCTTTAATTACAATCGGAAAATTACAGTTTTCGAGAAATGATAATGCTTTTTCTGAATTTAAAAAAATTCCAAATTTAGCAGTTGGTATTTTGTATTTTTCACAAAGTTTTTTTGTAAATATTTTTGAACCCTCAAGCTGAGAAGCTATTTTATTTGGTCCAAAGACTTTTATATTAAATTTCTCCAAATAATCAGTAATTCCGTCAACT
This sequence comes from Pelagibacterales bacterium SAG-MED43, assembly GCA_014653535.1. GTDB lineage: Bacteria > Pseudomonadota > Alphaproteobacteria > Pelagibacterales > Pelagibacteraceae > Pelagibacter. The sequence goes on along the minus strand of JACWEK010000010.1, from coordinate 12,886 downwards.
AAAGGTTTTTCTGGACCAATAATAACAAAGTTTATTTCATTTTGTATTATAAAATCTTTTAGTTTTTTAAAGTCGTTAATATCTATATCTACGTTTTTTGCCAAAGAGTTTGTGCCAGCATTACCTGGAAAACAATAAATTTGTTTTATTTTATCAGAATTTTTTAACGAATAACATAATGCATGTTCACGTCCACCACTTCCTATTACACCAACTTTCATATAATGATATATAAACTATAAATGTTAAAAAAATTAGCAAAAATAAAATATTTAACAAATAATTTTGAAGTTATCCAAGATGGGGATCATGTGATTTGTGCGATTTCAGGAAAGAAAATTCCTTTAGAAAAATTAAATTATTGGAATGTTGAGGAGCAAGAAGCGTACTTTTCTTATATAGAAGCATCAATTAAGAGAAAATAATTAAGTTATTTCCATCTATTATGAGACCAGATCCATTGATAAGGATTTCTAATAATCATTTTTTCTAATAATTGGTTTAACTTAATAGTTATATTTTCTATTGATAGATCATTATTAAAAGTTATTGGCTCCATAATTTCTAACATAAAATTTTCATTATTTTTTCGTTCAATATAAATTGGAACAATTTTACAATTAAATTTTTTAACAAATTGAGCTGGTATAGTTGTTGTAAAAGCTTCTTTACTGAATAATAAAGATTTTATTCCTTGTGAGACTCTTTGATCAATCATTAAAGCTATTGAAGTACCTGATTTAAAATATTTTAAAATTTCTTTAGTTCCTGAAACTCCTTTTTTTATTTGTTTACGGCAAATATATTTTTTTCTAATATTTTCCATAAGTGGATTCAAAAAATTATTATTAAGCGGTCTATAAATTGCAGCTAGATCTATACCTGATTTTTCAATGTGCATTGCCATTAGCTCAAAATTATCAAAGTGGCCAGATACAAATATTACTGGATTATTTGAAATTTTTATTCTTTCCAAAATTTTTTGACCTTTTATTTCTAAAAATTTTTCTGAATTATTTTTTCTAAAATATTTGATAAACATATACTCAGCAAGTATTTTTCCATAACTTTTCCACATTTTATTTTTGATATTTTTTTTAAAGTTTTGATCTTTATTAGGAAATGCAAATGAAATATTTTTTTCTATGATTTTTTTTGATCTAAAAAAAGGACCAAATATTCTAAATAAATTACTCGATATAATTCGCGATAGCCTTAGCCCAATAATTTTAAAAATAATTAACAGAATAACAATAAAAAAGAATTGCAAAAAATATTTTAAAAGTTTCATATTATCTTTTTAATAAATTGATTAATTCATTTTCATTCTGAATAATTACATCAATTGACAAAAATTTAATTTCTTCTCTAAATTTTGGTGGAATTTTCATATAATCTTTTTCGGTAGTTATGATATTTAAGTTGTCATTTTTTGCATTTTCAATAATCTTTTCAAAATCACTGTGATTATAATTGTAATGATCAGTAAATATAATTTCTTTTTCAATGTTAAATTTATTTTCTAAAAGAATTTCTTTAAATTCAGATGGATTGCCTATTCCAGAAAATATCAGATATTTTAAATCTAAATCATATTTATCAATATTTAATATTTTGTAAAAAGTTCTAAATATTTTAATATTCGAATTTATAATTTGAATTTGTTTTTCGATTTTTTCTAAATTATTTGAATACCCATTTAAAAACACTGCATCAAATCTTTTTAGACTTGAAACCTTTTCTCTCATTGGACCTGAAGGAATAAGTTGACCATTGCCAATCCAATATTTTGACTTAAAACATACTAATTTAAGATCAAATCCCATTCCTATTTCTTGTAATCCATCATCAAATATTAGAAAATCTAAATTTTGTTTTAAACCTTTGTGAATCGCATTTTTTCTTGATTTTACAATAATTAAGTTCGTTTTTTGATTTAATAGTAATTGTTCGTCCTTTTGATTGGAATAATTTTTTTTTACAGTTGCAGCTTTATATTTCAGATTTTTTAAAATTTCGTAGATTCTAATAGTTAGTGGGGTCTTTCCAGTTCCACCTAAATAGATATTCCCAACACATATAGTTTTAATCCTAGATGATTTTTTTTTTTTAAAAAATTTAAATAAAAAATTTCTCAATAAGATTGGAAGCGAAAATGGAATTAATATATAAGAAATTAAATTTGGTTTATCTAAATCCCAAAATTTTGGTTTATTAAGTTTTGTCAAACTATCTAATAAAAATTTCATCGTACGTTTTTTTTAAAATTTTATCTCCTAATGTTTTTATTTTATTTTGAATCATTTTTGAATTGTTTTGCTTACTAAATAAAATATTTAATCGATTAGCTAATTCTTTATTTTTTTTAATGCTTGTGGAGATATTATTTTTTTTAAGAAATTCATAAATTTCTTTAAAATTATTTACGTTAGGACCATTTATAATTGAGCAACCATATCTTGCAGCTTCAAGTGGATTTTGTCCACCATGTTTGATTAAAGAACCTCCTAAAAAAATATTATTACAATTTTTATAAAATGATTTTGTCTTACCGTAAGAATTGACGAGATAAATATCAGTATTAAAGCTAATTTTTTTTGTAGGTTTGTCTAAATGTACTTTTAAATTTAGTTTTTCTAAGTCGTTTTTAATTGTTGAATATCTCTCAGCATGTCTAGGAATAATAATTGTTATTAAATTTTTAATTTTTTTTTTTAATATTTTATGAGCTTGTGCTACAAACAATTCTTCTGGATAATGAGTACTAGATGCACACCAAGTTTTTTTGTTGGACAAAAATTTTTTTAAATTTTTTTCTATATCTAAATTTTCTAGTTCAGCCTGAGAATATTTAAGATTACCAATAAATTTTATATTTTTAAAATTTAATCTTTTTAAATATCTTAATGACTCTTTACTTGAGGAAAAACACAAGTCAAATTTACTAAATATTTTTTTTGAAAAATTTGACAGCTTGTTCCATCTCTGGAAAGTTTTTTTTGTAATTCTTCCATTAATTAGAATAATTGGAATTTTTTTTCTTTTTAATTGTATAATCGTATTAGGCCAAAATTCAGAGTCTATAAATAATGCTTTAGATGGTTTCCAATAATTTAAGAATTTTTTAATTAAAAAGTTAGAGTCGATTGGAAAGAATTGATGAATTACTTTATTAAACTTATTAATCTTTAATATTTTAGAAGAACTAAGTGTATTAGACGTAACTAATATTTGTTTAATAGATTTATTTTTCTCTAACTTTTCTATTAGCGGAACTATACTTTGCAGTTCACCCACGCTTGCACCATGAAACCAAATAAGTTTTCCTTCTTTTTTTTTCTGATCAAAAAAACCAATTTTTTCTTTAAATCTTATAGGGTCTTCTTTTTTTTTTAAAAATCTTAATATAAAAATTATAGGTGAAAATATAAATATTAAATTAATTAAAAACCTGTAAACTATTAACATTAATTTTTTTTAATTTGTTTATCATAAAAGTTTTTATATTCCTCTGATGAATTTAACAAATCATCATGTTTTCCTTCTCCAGCAACTGCACCATCTTTAATTACATATATTTTGTCCGAATTTAAAATTGTTGAAAGTCTATGTGCAATTACAATAGTTGTTCTGCCTGTAGTTAGAAAATTTATCGCTTTTTGAATCTTATCTTCTGTTTCAGCATCCAAAGAAGAAGTGGCCTCATCAAGAAGAATGATTCTACTTTTTTTTAATAAAGCCCTTGCAATAGATAATCTTTGTTTTTGTCCTCCCGATAATCTAATTCCATTTTCACCGATCAATGTTTCATATCTGTTTGGAAGATTTTTAATAAACTCATCAGCAAACGAAAATTTCGCAGCACTTTCTATTTCCTCCATAGTTGCATCTGGTTTAGCGTAAGAAATATTGTTTTTGATAGTGTCATCAAATAATGTCGTTTCCTGGCTCACTAGTGATATATTGTTCCTCAGAGATAATAATGATGAATTATAAATAGATTGATTATCTATTTTTATATCACCTGAATCTGCATCATAAAATCTTGGTATTAAGTTTAAAATTGTAGATTTTCCTGCTCCACTTCGTCCAACTAAAGCTGTCATTTTTTTACCTTGAAAACTTAAATTTATATTTTTCAAAATTTTATCCTCATTAGAATCGTAGTTAAAATTTATTTTTTCAAAAGAAACATTTCCCTCTTTAAGATCAAGTTTAATTGAATTATTTTTTTCCTTTATCTTGGGTTTATCATCAATGATTGGTAAAACTTTTTTTGCTCCTGACAAACCTTGATGAATAGTAATATTAAGTGTAGCTAGCGATCTAACAGGCTGATAAGCTAGCATCATTGCTGCTAAAAATGAGAAAAAATTACTTACTTCAAGTTCATTATTTGAAACAAGTTTAGCAGATATAAAAATTAAAAAAGCAATCATAATACCTGTTAAAAATTCCATAATAGGAGATGCACGAACATGGACAACAGCAATTTTTTGAGATTTTTCTTTAAGGTCATTTATTAATTGATTTGCTCTATTTTTTTCAAAATTTTCTCTCTGGAAAATCTTCATAAGTCTATGATTTTTAAAGATTTCAATCAGATATGATGTTAAAATACCAGCTTTGGTCATTTGTTGAGTAACGATTTTTTCTATCCTTTTTCCTAATGTTTTTGCAGCAATACTAGCCAAAGGTATCATAATGATTGCAATTAAAGATAGTTTCCAATTTTGATAAAACATCACACATAATAAACCAAATAAAGTAAGGCTATCTTTGAAAAGATTTAAAATCGCAGTACTTACTAAATTTGTAATCATACCAACATCGTTGGTTAAGTTAGTAATAAATTTTCCTGAATGTTTGCTATCTACTAACTTTGTATCTGCTCCAATTAGAACAGAGAACATATCAACTTGTATATCTCTTCTGACATTTTCGGAAACTCCTATCATGATAACTTTAGCCAAATAAAGTGAGGCACCTTTTATTGCAAAAGCGATAACAATTAAAAGAGGAATTATAATTAGCATCGATTTTTTTTGTTCAATAAAAAGATATTTAATTGCAGGATCTAATAAATAGGCTACTGAGGATGTGCTTGCAGCCAACAGTAAAGTAAAAAAAATAGAGATTAATATTTTTGTTAAATATTTTTTTGTATAATCCTTATATAATCGTTTCAAAATTTGAATATTTGTCATTACAAAGTCTTTCCTATAATCAATGAAATTAAAACAATAAAGCCAAGTAAATTGTTTGATTTAAAAATTTCTAAACAATTTTTTGAATTTTCAATTTTAAGCCTATTAATCTGAAAATAAAACATATGAAAGCTAACTATGATTAAGGTAAAATAATAAAATTTACTAAATTCCATAACAAAACTTACCATAAATAAACTAATTAAAAAAATTGCATAACATAGTTTAAGAAATAAATGTGGTTTTGACTTAAATTTTATGGATGTAGATTTTAACCCAATTATTTCATCATCTTTTATATCTTGAAACCCGTATATCGTGTCAAAGCCAAGTGTCCAAAATATGGCTCCAAAATACAAAATAATAGGAACAATATTTATGTCATTTTCTATTGAGGTCCAACCTAATATTAAACCATAATTAAATGTAATACCTAAAAAAAGTTGAGGCCAATAGGTATATCGTTTCATCAATGGATAAGTAAAAGCGAGAGGCATTGATCCCAAAGCAAGAATTATTGTTAAATAGTTGAACTGAATCAAAACTAAAAAAGCAAAGAGACATAAAATTGAAGAATAAATAATACCTTTTATTACAGAAACTTTTCCTGATGCTATAGGTCTATTTTTTGTTCTAAAAACTTTGTTATCAAATTTTCGATCTGCTATATCATTAATGATACAACCAGCAGATCTCATTAAAATTGCTCCAACAAAAAATAAAGATATATAAAAAATATAAGTAGTTTTTTCTCCATTAAAATCATACGCTAACGTTAGACCCCAAGCACAGGGCCAAAATAAGAGCATATAACCAATCGGTCTCTTTAATCTTGTTAGTTCAATGAAAAGCTTAATCTGTTCCATAAAATTTACTTGTAAATAGCAAACACAAGATTGATAATCAATTTGATTCGCATGAATATAGATTACACAGTAACAGCATTAATGTTTCCTGCTATTCCTTTGTTAATGAGCGTCTATAGTAACAGATTTCACTCTCTTAGTATGTTAATTAGAGAACTTCATGATGAACATGTATATGAAAATCATATTCCTAATGAATGGAAAAAACAATTTATAAACTTGAGTGGACGAATTACACTTCTTAGATGGACAATCATGTTCGCAGCTTTTGGATTTTTATTTAATATGTTGACAGTATTTGCTCTTTATCTAGATGAAGTTTTTAGTGCTAGAGTTATTTTTGGTTCTTGTTGTTTATCAATGATAATTTCAATACTTTTTTTTATAAGAGAAATACATATTTCTACAAATGCACTAAAACTACATATGTCAGATATGGACGTGGATGTTAACTAGGAATAATTATAGCAGGTCCTAAAATTTTTCTACCCTCTAAATCTTTATGAGCCTCAACAACTTGATCTAATTTATATTTTTTATATATTTTAATTTTAACTTTTCCAGAACTGATTTTTTCAAACATTATTTCTGATGCTTCATCAAGCTCCTCTTTAGTTGATAGATATTGTTGCATTGCAGGTCTTACAAGATATAGACCTTTTGGTTGAAGCATTTTAGGGACATTAATATCAGATAAGGGACCAGATGCATTTCCAAATGAAACCATCATTCCTCTTAATGCTAAGCATTCAATAGATCCATCTAAAGTGTCTTTACCGACACCATCATAAACAACTGGAACCCCTTTGCCATCAGTAATCTCCAAAACTTTTTTGGCAAAGTCTTCTTTATTATAATTGATTACATGATCGTAACCATTTTCTTTTGATATATTTATTTTTTCATTTGATCCAACAGTTCCTATTACAGTGCAGCCTAAACTTTTAGCCCATTGCCCAAATATTTGACCAACTCCTCCTGCCGCTGCATGAAATAGAATTGTTTGCCCTGATTTTACAGGAAATGTTTTATGTAATAAATAAAAAGTAGTTAAACCTTTTGTCATCAAAGTTGCTGCAACTTCTAGATCAATGTCCTCTGGAACTTTAACAAGATTTTTTGATGGGTAATTTCTGTGAGTTGAGTAAGAACCTAAAGGAGTACCTGCATAAGATATTTTATCACCAACTTTAAAGTTTTTTACGTTTTCTCCAACATCAGTAATAATACCCGCACCTTCTAAACCTAGACCAATTGGAAGGTCTAATGGATACAAGCCTGATCTATGGTAAGTATCGATATAATTTAATCCAATAGCTTTTTGTTCAATTGTTACTTGGTCAGGGCCTGGTTTATCTAAAATAATATCTTTTAGTTCCAAAACTTCAGGGCCACCATTTTTTGAAATTGTTACTGCTTTCATTTTACAAATGTATCGTTATGATAATCTTTAACAGCTTGCAAGATTTCAGCTTTAGTATTCATCACAAATGGCCCACCTCTAGCAATTTCTTCATTAATAGGTTTACCAGAAATGAGTAAAAATTTAGCATTTGATTTAGCTTTAACATTTAAGTCCTCACCCCTAGTTAATAGTATTAAAGTACTATCTTTAACATTAGCATGTTTATTCTTTCCAACTTCAATTTCACCATTCACTAGATAAATAAAAGTATTATGAGTAGAGGGTAATTTAAAATTAAACTCTTTATTTTTATTCAATTCAATATCGAAATAAACTGGCTCAACATTATGACCTTTTACTGGCCCTTCAGCGGTTTCAAATTTACCAGCTATTACTTTTATAGTTTTGTTAACATCCTTATGAACACTCATTTTATCTGCATCGATATAGATATATTCAGGTTTACTCATCTTTAGTTTAGCAGGCATGTTCACCCATAGTTGAAAACCATGAAGCTTACCTTCTTTCATTGCAGGCATTTCAGAATGAATTATTCCACTACCTGTTTTCATCCACTGTACATCTCCTGCAGTCATTTTACCTTTGCCACCAGTACTATCTTTATGTTCAAAATCTCCTGCTAACATATAGGTAACTGTTTCAATTCCTCGATGGGGATGAGGTGGAAAACCTGCAATATAATCTTCACTATTCTCAGATCCAAACTCATCTAACATTAAAAACGGATCAAAGTAGTTTGGCTCAACACCAATACTTCTTTTTAATTTAACACCAGCACCATCTGACGCTTGAATAGGGTCAATTATTTTACTTACTTCAATATTTGACATTTAATTTTTATCAACATTTATTACACCTAATTGTAGCAAATATATCATCCCATTCAGACTCTTTTTCTTCAACATAATCTAAAAGACATCTTAAAGCCTTTGATTGATCAGGAAGATCATATTTATCAACTATTTGTTCTAACATTTTCTGTGAGTCAGAATAAATTTCAAAAGTTGTATCTTTTTTTTCACTCATATTTCTCCTATTTTTTTAAACATTATATCTTTTGAATATTTTGAAAACTGGTTAAATGAGCACTTCAAATTAAGCTTATTAACTCAGACAAATTTTCAATTTCTGTATGAGGTTTATAATCAAGATTATCAAAAATACTTTTATTTCTATTTACCCAAATTGAATTATATCCATAATTTCCACCACCTGATACATCCCAAGTATTTGCACTTAAAAAAGCAACTTCATTACTTTGAATTTTATATTTTTTAATAGGTAGGTCGTAGACTTTTGAATGAGGTTTATAAATTCCTACTTCTTCAATAGAAAATAAATCATCAAATAAATCATCTAAGTTATTACTATTAACTAACTCATTTAAGAGAGAAGGAGTTCCATTTGAAAGTATAGCTAACTTGAAATTTTTTTTTTTTAATATTTTTAAAGTTTCTGGAACTTCTTTAAAAGGTGAGAGCACTTTATATAAATTCAATAATTCATTTTTCATTGAAGGATCTATATTAAAAGCTTTCATAGATTTATCTAAACTATCTTCTGTAATTTGCCAAAAATCTTTATGTCTTTTCATTAAACTTCTAAGCCAGGTATATTCTAGTTGTGTGGTTCTCCAAAAGTTTGCAAAACCTTCCCACTTATCTCCAATTTTATCTTTACATTTCTCAGCAGCTGAATTGACATCAAACAATGTGCCATAAGCATCAAAAATTATTGCTTTAATATTTTTCATAAACTAACTTACCATAAATGAATAATATTAGATTATTTTTTTCAGCAGCATTATCGACAAACTTGACAGACAAATTAGATAAATCTCAATCTCACTATCTATCTAAAGTCATGAGAGTAAAAAAAAATGAAGTTTTTTCATTATTTAATAGCAATGGTGAATGGGAAGCAAAAGTATTAAGTATATCGAAAAATATTGTTGAGTTTGAAATAATAAAACAATTAAGACAAAAGGAAAATTCAAAAGAGTTGTGGTTAGCTTTTTCTCCTATTAAATCAAGTTATCAAAACTTTATGATCCAAAAAGCCACAGAGTTAGGTGTTACAAAGTTTTTACCGATTATTTTTGATCGAACAATAGTCAGAAAGATTAATAATGAACGACTAGAAAAAATAATTATAGAAGCAAGTGAACAATCAAACCGTATCAATGTTCCAACGATTGAAAAGTCTCAAAATTTAAATAGTTTTTTAAAAATGAATTCGATAAATCTAATTTTTACAGACTTAAATTCAAATAATAAAAAAATTGATAAATCAAAGCTAACCAAAGAACCTGTCTGTATTATTATAGGTCCTGAAGGAGATTTTTCTGAATCCGAAAGAGAAAAAATTCTTACTTTTACAGGTGTTCAACCAATAAAGATTAATGAAAATATTTTAAGATCAGAAACAGCTGTGATATCTGCAATTTCAATCATAAAATATGAAATTAATTGATAAATTGTCGCGAAAACTAAAGTGTAATTTTCATAAAAGAGCTTTATATACCTAAGTAAATGAAAAAAATTTTAATAATAATTTCAAGTTTTTTTGTCTTTTTAGAAGCCCTTGCTAACCAACCTAAAGAATGGCAATTAGGGTTTCAAAATCCAGCATCAGATGGAATGAGAGATATCGTTAACTTTCATAATAATCTTTTACTTCCAATTATAATTGCAATAAGTGTATTTGTTTTATTTTTAATGCTTTATGCTTGTGTAAGATTTAGAGCATCAGCAAATCCAAATCCATCAAAAAGAACCCACAACGTAACTGTTGAAATTTTATGGACTTTAATTCCTTGTTTAATTTTAATAGTAATGGCAGTTCCATCATTTAAAATTCTGTACAAACAAGATACGATTCCTAAAGCAGATATTACAATAAAAGCGATAGGCTACCAGTGGTATTGGGGCTACGAGTATCCAGATGAAAACATAATTTTTGACTCTTATATGGTTGAGGAAAAAGATTTAAGAGCTGATCAACCAAGACTATTAGCGGTAGATAATGAGGTAGTTGTACCAGTTAATAAAGTTATAAAAGTTTTAATTACAGCTAATGACGTACTTCATGCTTGGGCACTTCCTTCTTTTGGAGTTAAAAGGGATGCAGTTCCAGGAAGAATTAATGAAACATGGTTTAAGGCAGAAAAAGAAGGTACATATTATGGTCAGTGTTCAGAACTTTGTGGAATTAAACACGCCTTTATGCCAATTACTGTTATAGTCGTAAGTGAAGAGGAGTATCAAAATTGGTTATCAGAAGCGAGAGTAAAATTTGCAAAAGAAGATATTAAAAATGATAAATTAAAACTAGCAAGCAAATAAACATGTATACACAAACTGCATCACAAGACGATCATCATACACCCACAGGCTGGAAACGTTGGGCATACTCTACTAACCACAAAGATATAGGTACAATGTATTTAATTTTTGCAATTATTGCAGGTGTAATTGGAACTGCATTTTCAGTTTTAATGAGAATGGAATTGATGCATCCAGGTGATGGTATCTTAGGTGGAAACTATCACTTATATAACGTCTTAGTAACAGGTCATGGTTTGATCATGATTTTCTTTATGGTAATGCCAGCAATGATTGGCGGTTTTGGTAATTGGTTTGTACCAATTATGATTGGTGCTCCCGATATGGCATTCCCAAGAATGAACAATATTTCTTTTTGGTTGCTACCAGTTTCATTAACATTATTAATTTTACCTGTTGGAATTGGCCTCAAACAAGTTCTTGTCATAAGAGCATCTAAATCAGATTCATACCACATATTTAGGGCCCCAGCAGCTCCGGCTCCTATGGAAACCAGTAAAATTCCAATTATAGCATCCTTAGTGGAAACTAAATTTGGTGCAGTTAACAATCCAACAGCACAAGTGAAAATAACCAATGACATCACTCTAGGCTTCATTAGTTTGAACAACTCTGAAAGATTTAGTAAATCTTCCTGACTTAAAGTTTTATTTTTCAGTCTAGAGTTATTCATCAGTTAAGCTTTTAAAATTAGCTATGTGATTTTTGTGTTTCTTGATCATCCTCAAACTTCGGTAATTCATCAAAAGTATGAAAGTTTGGTGGAGATGGTACTGTCCATTCTAAAGTTGTGGCTCCTTCTCCCCATGGGTTTTGAGCTGCCGCTCTTTTTTTTGCGAAAGCATAAATTAGATTAACAAAAAACACTGCTAAACCAGCTACAGCAATATAAGAACCTATTGAAGAAATATAATTCCATCCTGCAAAAGCATCTGGATAATCTGCATATCTTCTTGGCATGCCAGCTAATCCTAAAAAATGTTGTGGAAAAAAAATTAGGTTCACACCTAAGAATGTTAACCAAAAGTGCAATTGTCCAAGCCACTCAGAATATTCATAACCCGACATTTTTGAAAACCAGTAATAAAATCCAGCAAAAATTGCAAAAACGGCTCCTAAAGATAAAACATAATGGAAATGAGCTACCACATAATAAGTGTCGTGCATTGCAGTATCCACACCAGCATTTGCTAAGACGACTCCTGTTACGCCACCAACTGTGAACATAAATATAAAACCTAACGCCCACATCATAGGTGTTTTAAATGATATTGATCCACCCCACATGGTTGCAATCCATGAAAAAATTTTAATTCCAGTTGGTACAGCAATTATCATTGTAGCGGCTAAGAAATAAGCTTTAGTATCTGTGCTTAAACCTACTGTGTACATATGGTGAGCCCAAACAACGAAACCAACAACACCTATAGCAACCATTGCATATGCCATTCCTAAATATCCAAAAACTGGCTTTTTTGAAAATGTAGACACTATATGACTAATCATTCCAAATCCTGGAAGAATTAAAATGTAAACTTCTGGATGACCAAAAAACCAAAATAAATGTTGAAATAAAACTGGGTCACCACCTGTTTGAGCCTCGAAAAAGGCTGTTCCAAAATTCCTATCAGTTAACAACATCGTTATCGCACCTGCTAAGACTGGTAAAGAAAGTAATAATAAAAATGCTGTTACTAAAATTGACCAAGCAAATAAAGGCATCTTATGCAATGTCATACCTGGTGTTCTCATATTTAAAATCGTAGTAATAAAATTCACTGCACCTAAAATTGATGAAGCACCAGCTAAATGTAAACTTAAAATAGCAAGATCCATAGCTGGGCCTGGTTGACCAGCTTTTGAGGATAATGGAGGGTATATGGTCCAACCTCCACCAACTCCTTGTGCACCCGGAGGGCCATCAACAAAGATTGATAAAATTAATAATGTTAATGAAACTGGTAGCAACCAAAAAGAAATATTGTTCATTCTTGGGAATGCCATATCGGGAGCACCAATCATAATTGGTACAAACCAATTACC
>JACWEK010000001.1 GCA_014653535.1 Pelagibacterales bacterium SAG-MED43 | reverse complement strand
ATTTCAATATGCAGTTTATATTGGATTAGTAAGTATTTTACTTTGTTCAATGTTAGGTGGTATGAGAGGGGTGACTTGGACACAGGTTGCACAATACATTGTACTAATCATAGCTTACTTGCTTCCAGTTTTCTGGATCAGTAACAAAATAGGTGCGGGTTTTTTCCCTCACTTTATGTTAGCCGATGAAGTAGCTAGAATTGGTGAATTAGAACAACAGTTTGGTTTTGTAAAAAATGCTGCTGCTGATCTAAAAACAGTACCAAAAGGGTTAGCTGGTATTACTAAGGCTCACTCAGCGGTAAATGCTACACCATGGGCATTCATTTCATTAGCACTAGCGATGATGATGGGAACAGCTTCATTACCACACGTAATGATGAGGTTCTTTACTACGCCAAGTGTAAAAGCAGCTAGAAAATCAGTAGGTTGGTCTCTATTCTTTATCTTCCTACTTTATTCTTCTGCACCAATGTTAGCAACACTGTCTAAACTTGCGCTAATTGATCCTTCATTACCGACTGGTATTATTGGTAAGTCAGTGGCGGAAGTACAAGCAATAGATTGGTATCAAAACTGGAACCAAGCAAACTTAATGTTTATCAGTGACTTTAATGGCAACGGAACTGTTGAATTAAATGAGTTCTTCATGGCAGGTAAAGCTGTTGTGTTAGCAACTCCTGAAGTAGCTGGTTTACCATATGTTATATCAGGTCTAGTTGCTGCTGGAGGTATGGCTGCTGCCATGTCAACTGCGGATGGATTGATTCTAGCAATTGCAAATGCGATCTCTCATGACGTTTATTACAAAATGATAGATCCAAAAGCAGAGACTGCAAAAAGACTACTTGTTGCAAGGATATTACTTGTAGTGATTGGTTTTGCTGGAGCAACTATTGCGGCAATGGAAATCCAAGGTATCTTAGGTTCGGTAATCTGGGCTTTTGACTTTGCGATGTCTGGTTTGTTCTTCCCACTTGTACTTGGTGTATGGTGGAAGAGAGCTAATAGACAAGGTGCTATTGCTGGTATGGCTTTAGGTCTAATATCATCTATTTGGTATCTAGTTTGGGTACGAACTGGTGGAAGTGGATTCCTAGGAATTACTCAATTAACATTTGGTATCTTCGGATCTGCTGTTAGTTTAGTATCAATGGTAGTTGTGAGTTTAATGACTCCAGCACCAAACGCTTCAACTCAAAAAATGGTTGATGATGCTAGAGTACCTGCGGGTGCTTCAGTAATTGGCGGTCAAAAATAGATAATCTTTTTAAAGGGGCGATTAACTTCGCCCCTTTTATTTCATATCATTTTCAAATATAAGTTCTCTTATGTCTGCTAACTTGCATCCACTAGTCTATATCATAGACTACATACTTGGGGTTATAATGTGGACCTTGGTAGGAAGAGTTGCGATGAATATTTTTCAAAGAGAAGACTCTGAATTCTTTTTTATGAGAGTTTTTGTTAAATTTACAAACCCACTGCTGACTATATTTAGACCTTTAACACCTCCTTTTATTATACAGCCTTTAGTGCCACTTTATGTGGCTTGGTTCTTTTTCATGATTAGGTTTTATCTAATGCCTTATGTATTAGGATACTCAGTAATGGGAATGCTTTCTTTTCCGCTTGAAAGTGAAATATCTAGGCAGATTTATCAATTTTTTAATTCAATAAAATTTTAAAAGTTGATAATAATAAATTTATTATCAGATGAAAAAAATACAAATTTCACCCTCCATATTATCGGCTGATTTTAGTCAATTAGGAAATGAAATTAAAAGATTAGAGGAAGGGGGTGCTGACTTAATACATGTAGATGTAATGGATGGTCATTTTGTTCCTAATTTAACTATAGGACCGCCAGTAATTAAGGCATTGAAAAAAAATTGTTCTATCAAATTTGACGTTCATTTAATGATTTCACCAGTACACAAATTTATCGATGCTTATTCTGATGCAGGTGCTGATATTATTACTATTCATCCAGAAGCAACCGAGGATTTGTCTGCATCAATTAAAAAGATAAAAGATTTGGGAAAAAAAGTGGGTGTATCTTTAAATCCAAAAACAAAAGTAAATGTCATTGATAATTATTTAGATCAAATTGACTTGGTTTTGATTATGAGTGTAAATCCTGGATTTGGTGGTCAAAAATTTATGCCTGAAGTTTTAGAAAAAATAAAAAAACTTAAAATTATCCAAAAAGAAAAGAATATAGATTTTGATATTGAGATTGATGGTGGAATTAACTTTGAAAATTCAAAAATTGCAATTGAAGCAGGTGCTAATATCCTAGTCTCAGGAACTACAATATTTAAAAGTAATAATGGAGACATCAAAAAAAATATAGGTTTACTAAAATCAAAATAACTAAATGTTTTTAAGAAACCTCTTAAATTTCATTAGTCAATTATTAGAAGATATCAATAAACAAATTAAAAATATTTACTTAAATTCAAGTTTTTATAACAAAAAAATTTCCACAATTGAAAATGAAGAACTTATTTATAAGCCAAGTCCTCATTTACTTTCGTCGCTGATTAAATATCAAACACAAAAAATAAATGTCAATAATATTTCGGCTGAAAATTTATGGGAAAATGAAAATATCAATACTGAAAACTTTAAGAGATTAAATAATTTTTATTGGTTTTTTTCACTTGATTTAAAATCATCAAAAAATAATACACAAAGAATTGTATCCGACTGGATTAATAAAAATTACAAATATAATTCAAATAGTTGGGAATTTGATCTCACTTCCAAAAGAATTATCGCTTGGCTTTCTAATCATTCATTAACAATAGATGGAAGTGATGAGCATTACTTAAACATTTTTAATAAGATGATACAAAAACAAACTAATCATTTGATAAATGAAATAAATAATTCAAAAAATATTCATGATAAAATGATTGGTTGTGCTGCAATTATCTTAGTTGGTCTTAGTTATAAAAATAAAAAGAAGTATCTGTCGTATAGTCTTAACTTATTAAAAAAAATTTCTAATTCGACATTTGATAATTATGGATTTACAAAATCTCGAAGCATTAAACAATTAATATTTTATCTTAAATACTTCATCTTAATTAGAGAGTGGTTTAAAGAAGCACAAGTAGAAGTTCCAGATCTTGTAAATGAAAGCATATTTTATTTAGGTCAAGGATATACATTTGTATGGCAAAATAATAACTTCGATATTTTGATGAATGGAAATAATATTTCAAATAACACTGAATTTGACCAATACTTAAAAAGGTTAAGCTACAAATTCAAAAATGAAAATAAAGAGTTTGGTGGTTACGCAATATTATATAACAAAAAAGTTTCAATTATAATGGATATTGGTGAAACACCTTCTTCAAAATTTTCTTCAGAATACCAATCTGGCACACTTTCGTTTGAAATAATATCTGGTGGAAAAAAATTAATAAGTAATTGTGGTTATTATGGAGGTAAAAATGAGGAATTAATTAAACTATCAAAATCAACTGCAACTCATAGTACACTTGTGATTGATGATAACTCTTCATGTAAGTTTAAAAAATACAAAAAAGAATATTTGATAAAAGAAGGATTGAGAATTTTAAAAAAAGATATTATTTTTGAGAAAAATTATTGGAAAATAAGCGCTTCTCATGACGGATATATTAAAAAATATAACACAATTCATGAGAGAGATATTGAATATTACCCAGAACAATTTAAATTTGTAGGCACTGATAAAATTATAAACAAAAAATCTAATTCAAATATAAAATTTGATATAAGATTTCATTTAGAACCAAATACAAAATTAATGAAAACACAAGACAATAAAGCAATTCTTATTGAACTAGAAGATCAAGGATGGAAATTTACGTGTGATAATTTCAGCATAAACATAGATAATGGATTATATTTTGGTAATAAAAATTCTTATACGCAAAATCAAAATATTTTTATTTCAGGGATAACAGGTAGTCAAAGTGAAAATATCACTTGGCAGTTAAACAAAATTTAATGAATAAAATTAAAAGAGCTTTAATTTCAGTATTTGATAAAAAAAATCTTAAACCTTTATTAAATTATTTAAAAAAGTATAAAATTGAAATTATTAGTTCTGGTGGAACTTATAAAGAAATTAAAAAACTAAAGTTTCCTTGCACTGAAGTTTCAGACTACACAGATTCAACAGAAATTTTAGGTGGAAGAGTTAAGACATTACATCCTAAAATTCATGCTGGTATTCTAAATAAAAGAAGTAATAAATCCCACCAACGAGATTTAATCAAAAATAATTTTGAAAATATTGATTTAGTAATTGTTAATTTTTATCCTTTTGAAGAAACCCTAAAAGAAACTTCTAATCATAAAAAAGTAATTGAAAATATTGATGTTGGTGGGCCAACTATGGTCAGAGCTGCTGCAAAAAATTATGATGATGTAACAGTTATAACTTCTAGTTCTCATTACAATGAACTTATTGAAGAGTTGATTAAATTTAAAGGTTCAACATCTCAGAATTTTAGAAAAAGAATGTCTCAAATAGCATTTTCTGAGACGTCATATTATGACGCTTTAATTTCAAATTATTTTAATAAAATAACTAATATTAATTATCCTAAAAAAAAAATTTTTTATGGAAATTTAATTGAGAAATTAAGATATGGAGAGAACCCTCATCAAGAAGGTGCCATTTACTCAAATAATAAATTTTTAAATATAAAACAACTACATGGAAAACAATTAAGTTATAATAATTATAATGATATTTTTACCTCATTATCAATTTCAAAATCCCTACCAAAAAATGCTGGGATAGTAATAGTTAAACATGCAAATCCTTGTGGTGTTTCTATTTTAAAAAATACTGTTGAGTGTTATAAATCAGCTCTTGCCTGTGATCCAATTAGTGCTTTTGGTGGAATAGTTTCTTGTAACTTCAAGGTAAATAGAAAGTTAGCTCTTGAGCTTAATAAGCTATTTCTTGAAGTGATAATTGGAAATAATTTTGATGCTGATGCATTAAAAATTTTAAAAAAGAAAAAAAATTTAAGATTAATTGATGCTTCAAATTTTAATCCTTACGAAATTCCAAGATTTTCATCTTTTAATGAAAATATATTGGTACAGTCAGAGGATAAAAAAGTTTTTACAAAAAATGATTTTGATGTTGTTTCTAAAAAAAAACCTACGAAATCTCAATTTGATGATCTAATATTTGCATTCAATGTTTGTAAATTTGTCAAATCTAATGCGATTGTTTTAGCGTCAAATCAGTCAACAATTGGTATTGGTTCGGGTCAACCAAGCAGATTAGATAGTTGTCAAATTGCAATTGACAAAATGAAAAAATTTATAATGCCATCTTCAGATATTGTGGCTGCCTCTGATGCATTCTTTCCATTTGTTGATGGAATTGAAAAACTAGTTCAGTCAGGCATCAAAGCTATAATTCAACCATCAGGTTCTATTAGAGACAAAGAGATAATTAAATTTGCGAATGAGACTGATACTGTTTTAGTTTTTTCAAAAACTAGACATTTTAGACATTAGATATTTTATCTATTTTTGCAGCTAAGATAAAATCATTTTCAGAAAGACCTTTTATGGCATGAGTAGTAACTTTTATTTCAGCATACCCCCATCCATAAAAAATATCAGGATGATGACCTTCTTCCTCAGATATTTTACCGACTTCATTCACAAAATCTTGACTTTTTAAAAAATTTTCAAATTTGAATTTTTTTGATAAAAAATAAATTTCTTCTTTGCCTTTTACTATATCCCATCCATCTACTTTTTTTTGATACTTATGAATTTCAGATATGTCAAAAGGGATTACTCCACCTTCACAGGGCATACATTTCTTACTTAATAAGTCACTCATTTTTTTTTATTTGGAGCGGGCAAAGGGGGTCGAACCCTCGACCTTCTCGTTGGCAACGAGACGCTCTACCACTGAGCTATGCCCGCTTGTTCTATTAGTGTTAAAATTAGTTGCTTTTTAGAAATTAAGCAAGAGGCAAATTCTTTCAAATTAATCGTTAAGTGTGTCTTGAGTGTATTAAGAAATTTAGAGAATTAAAAAGGGTACTTTTTATAACTGAGCATTACCGGTTAAAGCCATTCATATTTGGACTTATAACTATTTATTAGAAAACGGAAATTTTGATATTTTTTGTTGTTATAACTTTGAATGCCTGCTCTAATTTGATTATTGCTTGCTGTGCTTGAATATAAATTTTTTCTTTTTTGAAAGTTTAAACAATTTTCGTCCCATTCTAAATTACAAAATTGATAAATATTTTTTGAAGTATCTATTGGGTTAGCTGTTAATTTCTCTAATGATACAGACATGATATTATCAAAATTTTCTTTTTTAACCTTCTGAATTACTTTCAGGTAATTATCTATATAAGACAATATATTATCGAGAGAATGTGACCATGAAATTTTGTGTAAAAACTCTTTATAAATAGAAAAAATATTATCCTCTAAATTTCTATAGGTATGTATAAATTTTGCGTTTGGAAAAATTTTTAAAATTAAATTTACATAATAAAAATTTTCTAAAGACTTATCTATAAACCTTATCTCTTGATCTTTTTTATTATAATTAAGATTTTTGTAAGAATTAAGTAATTTTTTTTGTATTAAATCCATATCTAATGCTACTTTAAGATTATCACTAAACAAAAATTGTCTATGAGTATTCAGAAGTGACCAATTAACTAAATTTGACTCACCAAATGATAAAATATTTTTTTTACCTGATGAAATAATTGTTTCAGTTAATGTTGAGCCAGATCTGGGAAGACCAAATATAAATATTGGTCTAAAACTTTTTGTTTTCTCCAAATTTTTTGGATTCATTTTAAACGAAAAATTATCAAATTTTTTGGGTATAATATTTAGCCAATAATTTAAAGCTTGCTCATTGATTTTTTTTTTACTTTTAAAAGAATAGCTATTTGCTTTTTCTAAAAAAAAAATTTCTTTTTTAATTTCTTTTTTTTTGTTTTCATTTTCTGCTAGTAAAAAATATCCTGATGCAATATTAAAAAAATTTTCTTTATTATTGTCTAAATATTTTTTTATTAAGGAAATTTTATTTGCATCAAGAATTTTTTTTTCTAATTTGTACATATTGAAAAGAACACCTAGATTATTTGGATTAATTTTAATTGCCTTTTTATAAAACTTTAATGCATCTAATTTATTTCCTAAGTTATCGAATAGTACCGCTAAATTAATAATAGCCACTTCATAGTTTGCTTTAAAGTTTATTGCTTTTAAATAATATTCCTCTGCTTTTTTGTATTGTCTTATTTTTGAGCAATTGTTAGCTAATAAGTTTAATATTTTTGGATCATTAGGGCTAATTTCCAAATATTTTAAAAAATAATCATTAGAATTTTTGAAATTATTTAATTTTATATTAATGTCTCCGAGCAATAGATATAAATTAGATTTTTTTACTAAGTCTAATTCACCGCTTTTTAATATATCTAGTAAACAGTTATGCGCATTTTCAAATTGACTTGTGTCAAAATAAGCTTTTGCTTTTTTTATTAGATGATTGTAATTTTTCATTTATATAAAATTATTCATGAATAACTTACCAAAAATTATATCAGTTTTTCCATTAAGTAATTTCATAATTTTTCCTAAAACTACAGTTCCTCTAAATATATTTGAACCAAGATACATAGATTTAGTCAATGATAGTATGAAGACTAATAAATTTATAGGAATGATTCAGCCAAAAAAAATATCTTCAATTAAAAAAACTTCCCTTGATTTACATCATATTGGTTGTTTAGGTAAAATAACAAGTTTTAAAGAAACCGAGGATGGAAGATATTTATTAGATTTAAAAGGGATTATCAGATTCAAAATTTTGAAAGAAATCAAAAGTGATAAATCATACAGGGAATTTGAAGTTAATTTTGACGATTATAAAAATGATCTAAGTGAAATAAAAGAGGTTTCAAAATTTTCAGATCTTGAATTAATTTTTAAAGATTTAAAAGAATTATTTGAAAAAAGAGGTTTTATAATTAATTGGAAAGCGCTAGAGAAACAAAGTCTAGATGAGACTATTAATGCTTTGGCTATGGCATCACCATTTAGTTTAGAAGAAAAGCAAGTATTGTTGGAAGCAGTAAGTTTAGATTTAAGAAAAAATAAAATAGCAGAAATTTTATCCACATATACCTTTGATGAATATAATAATACAACTGTTCAATAATTTTTAATATCTAATACCACTATCTGCAAATTTTTTAAAAAAATTATTTACAAATTTTTTTTTGCCAATGAAATTAATTGAGTTACTCAATAAATTTGAATTTATTCTATTTTCTAAATTAAATAGTTCATAAATCCAGTCAATACCTGTTGAAAATATTAAATTTTTATCTTGAGATTTTTTTTGAAATTCTTGACAAATTGAAGAGTCAAAATCCAAACCCAAATTAATTTTTTCATCAATTAAGTTTGATAATAATCTTATATCACGTAAACACATATTAAACCCTTGACCTGCTAGTGGATGTATTTTGTGCAGTAAATCTCCAAAAGCTAAAATATTTTCTTTGTAGTAATTCCTAAGACTAGAAGATTTTAATTCAAAACTACTCCAACTATTAATTTTTTTAATAGAATAAGTTGGATTATATTTTTTAATTAAATTATTCATTTCAAAGGTATTTTTTTTTTTAAGAGATTTTAGAGAATAAACTATAGAAGTTTCTGTATCTGAAATAGGCAAAAATGCTAGAGGGCCATTCTTTGTAAAATTTTGAAATGCAATATTATTATTTATCTTTTTGTGTATAATAGTAGTTGTATAAGCGAAGCTATTATATTTTTTTTCTATTTTTTTTGAAAAAAATTTTTTCATGTATGGGTGGGTTGGGTCTGAATTAATTATTAACTTATATTCATACTGATTAATTTTAGAATTATTATAATTATATTTAAATTTAATAAATTTACTTTTTTTTAATTTACTCAGTAATAATTTTTGTAATTGATTATTTCGAATTATTGAGAACATTTGTTCATTTTCGTTATTGAATTTAAGCAGCTCTTTTTTAAAATCTTTTTCTGTAAAAATTTTTATACTTTTAATTTGCCATAAAATTTTTTTAATATTAGTAATTTTGTTATTAAAATAATCTATATTTGATTTTGAAATACCAAGTGTTCTCGAAGAATCGTATTGATTATTTTTTTTTGATATTAAAATGTCTACAAATATATCTTTTTGGATTAGGACGTTAGCAAGGGTCAAACTTACTAATCCGTTACCAATAATACAAACTTTCATAACAAATTAATTTTAACAACAAAAATTAGATGATACAAAGCATTATATTTGATTCATTAAAATGAGCATTAAAAAAATAGTTAAGACTTCTATTCAATTTGGCATCAATAGATTAATAGAAATCATTGGTATATGTGTAACTATAATTGGTGTTTTACTTCTCATAGCTCTAATCTCTTATTCTGCTAATGATCCTAATTTTATATTTCCAGAAAACACTAAAATCAAAAATATTTTAGGATTTCAAGGTAGTTATGTTTCTGATCTATTTTTTCAATCAATTGGAATTATATCCTACCTGATATCGTTTACATTTCTCATAACAGGTATAAACATTTTCAAAAGCAAGGATATTTTTTTAATCATAGAAAATATATTTTTTTCTATTTTTTATTGTATCTTTGGATCTATATTCTTTGATTTTTTTCATCAAACTGCTTTTGAGTTATACATTAATGGAAATGGCGGATTTGTAGGGCAATATTTAAATCAAAGTTTTATTAGTAATATTATAAATTTGCAAGCAACTGTTTCATACTATTTTCTTATAATTTTAATTATAAGTTTTTTTTTAATAAGTGTTAATTTTAATCTAAAAAAGGTTTGGAATTTTTTAAAAAAATTAATAAATTATTTTACTAAAAATAAAACTTATACTGATAAAAGCGAAATTATTAATGAATATATTCCCCAAGACGAAATTAAAAATTTAATTCAAGAAGATCTTCCTTTTATCAAAGCAGAAAAGATAAAAGAAAATAAAATTAATCAATTTAATCTTCCTGGACTTGATTTATTAAAAATTCCTACAAAAAAAGAAAGAGAAAATTCTGAAAAAGAAGAAACTGGAGATCCTGCATTTCTTGAAAAAATTTTATTAGATTTTGGTGTTAATGGAAATATTAAAAAGATAAGTCATGGACCTGTGGTCACTTTAAATGAATTTGAACCTGCGGCAGGTGTTAAAGTATCAAAGATAATAAATTTATCAGATGATATAGCAAGAAATACTAGTTCAGAGTCAGCTAGAATTGCAACAATTCCTGGAAGTAATACGGTTGGTATTGAATTACCAAATTCTTCAAGAGAAAATGTTTATTTAAGTGAAATATTAAGTAAGGATGATTTTAAAAAAAGAGATATTAAGCTACCAATAGCCTTAGGAAAAAATATTTCTGGCACTCCTATTATTGGTGACTTAGCTTCAATGCCTCATTTACTAATAGCTGGAACTACAGGTTCTGGGAAATCAGTTTGTATTAATACTATTATTTTATCTCTTCTTTACAGACATACTCCTGAAAAATGCAAATTTATTTTGATAGATCCTAAAATGCTAGAATTATCTACTTACGAAGGCATTCCTCACTTGTTATGTCCTGTAATTACAGAAGCTAAAAAAGCTGCATCAGTTCTTGGCTGGGTAGTTAAAGAGATGGAAAGTAGGTATCGACTAATGACAAAAGAGGGAGTTAGAAACATAGATACTTACAATGTAAAGCATAAATTACCAATGCCATACATAGTTGTAGTTGTTGATGAAATGTCAGACTTAATGCTGGTAGCTGGTAAAGAAATTGAAAATTATATTCAAAAATTATCGCAGATGGCAAGAGCTGCAGGAATTCATATAATAATGGCCACTCAAAGACCAAGCGTTGACGTAATAACTGGTACTATTAAGGCTAATTTTCCAACACGAATATCTTTTCAAGTAACTTCAAAAATAGATAGCAGAACAATTCTAGGAGAACAAGGTGCTGAACAACTTCTTGGAAAAGGTGATATGCTTTATATGTCATCAGCTAATAGAATTTTAAGAATTCATGCTCCTTTTGTATCTGATAATGAAATAGAAAAGATAAATAATTTTTTAAGGACTCAAGCAGAACCAGATTATATTGATGAGATTTTAAATTTCGTTGATGAGAAAGAGATTAACGATGGATCTAAAAGTAATGGTGATAAGGATGAACTTTATCCACAAGCACTAGAAATAATTAAATCTGAGGGTAAAGCTTCAACATCCTTTTTGCAAAGAAAACTACAAATTGGATACAATAGAGCAGCTAGAATTATCGATATGATGGAAGAAGAAGGCGTAGTTAGTAAAGCAAATCATGTGGGTAAAAGAGATGTCCTTTAATGATTAAAATTTTATTCATTTTTTTTTTAATTAATATTAATAGTTTTGCATTAGGTTCTATTAAAGAAGAAATTATTAATAACTTAATTAATATTAAAAATTTAAGTTTTAACTTTGAGCAAAATATTAATGGAAAAATTGAAACAGGAAATTGTATTATTGAATACCCAAAGAAAATTTTTTGTGAGTATGATAATAAAAAAATTTTAGTCTCGAATGGTAAATCGCTAGTTATTAAGACAAGAAATAACAATTTTTATCGATACTCAATGAAGAAGACACCATTAAATTTTATTTTAGATAAAAATTTTTTAATTGATCAAATCAAAAATCTTAAAGAGAGAATTGTTGATAACCAGTTCATAAATTTTACAATTATTAAAGAAAACAATGAAATAAATATTTTTTTTTGATAAAAAAAATTTAAACTTTGTTGGTTGGCAAACATTAGATGTTTATCAAAATTTGAGTATTACCTACATTTTTTCTTTAAAGGTTAATCAAACATTAAAAAAGAATATTTTTGAACTTCCAACTTTAAATTAAACTTTAATAATTTCTTTTTTATAAATTTTCATTCCTCTGGCCAAATAATTATTTAATGCATTTTTATGATCAAAGGTGCACGTGTGTACCCAAACTCTTTTAATATTCTTTTTTAAAAAAGCTTTTTTAATAGCCTCACAAAGCAAATGACCTCCAAGCTTTTTATTGTGATATTCCTCTAATAAACCAAAATATGCTATTTCAATTTCTTGAAGATCTATATGATTAATTAATTCAAAATAACCAGCTAGATCATTTTCTACTTTTAATAAATACGTTTCTACTTTTGAACTCGAAACATAATTCCTCCAATCAGTTTCGGACCAAATTAAACGATCTGTCCATCTATGATTTTTCCCAATATTCTTATAAAAAAATTTATTAATTTGAAAATCAGCAGGTTTTACTAATTGAATTGAATTATTTATTTGAGGAAACTTACTTTCATTTAAAGCTTCAATAGATTTTATTTCTAAAAAATTTCTATCTATGGTTTCTGTCACACGACCATTTTTCCTATTTTTTCTCCACCAAATAAATGAAAATGTAAATGAGGTACTTCCTGGCCACCATACTCATTTATATTAGATAAAGCTCTATACCCTTTTCCTAAGTCTGAAGAGATGCCAAGTTTTTTTGCAACAATATTAATACCTTTAATTAATCCAACTATTTCTTCTGACGAAGCATTAGCACTAAAATCATCTAGATCAATATATTTACCTTTTGGTATTACTAAAGCATGAATTTTTTTTTGAGGATTGATATCATGAAATGACAATACAAAATTATCCTCATATATTTTATTGCAAGGAATTTCGCCTCTTAAAATTTTAGCAAAAATATTATTATTATCATAATTCATAACCAGTTCTATTTTTTCCTCTTTTTAAGTTCATCCATTACATCTTCGATCTGAATATTGTTTGCCTCTAAATAAACGATGAGATGGTAAAGGACATCTGCACTTTCATGTATCTTGTTTGTATTTTTTTCCACTGCTTCAATAAGTTCATTAATTTCTTCTAGTACTTTTGCTTTGCTCAAATTTTTTTCACCTAAAAGTTTATTAGTATATGAGCCCTCTTTTGGATTTTTTTTACGATTTCTAGTGATGTTAACTATTTCCTCTAATGATTTTAACATTTTTTAATTTATTTTTTCTATTAAATTTATTAATTCAGAATTTATCATTTCTGACCCCACTTTACTTAGATGAGAAGCATCAGTAAAATAAATATTTTCTAGTGAGTTGGCTAAACATTTGTTTTTTTCTTTAATATTGCAAAAAATTTTATCAGGATTAATGAAAAATAAATTTTTATGAGATAATTTATTCAATTTATCAGTAATTTTAAGTGTTTGATTATAATAATCCCTAAAATCTATACTTATATATCCTTTTTGATTTAATTTTTTTAAAAAATTTTTTTTGTTATTTTTATAAATTGTATGAATTGTTTGAGATACATTTTGATTCCATTGGGGAATTGGATTAATTACTATAATTTTATACCCTAAGCTTAGATATTTATTAATATTATTTATATAACTTGTAATTTTATCAATATCATCACCATTAGTTCTATAATTTAAGTGCATAATAATTATAGACTCCTTATATTGTCTAATTTTATAATCCCTATTAAATTGAATATTTTGATTACAAAATTTATTTTGTTTTTTTGAGTCTAGAAAATCACAACCAGCATTTGTCATTGGGATGAAATTCATTTTCTTTTTGACTAAGTTGTTTTTTAATTCTTCTTGCAATGATGCTAATATAGAGTCGCCTATTAAAAAAACCGTATATTCATTACTAGAGTTGCCAAAAAAACAGAAAAATTTTTTTCTTTGGAAACACGGTTTATAATATTGTTTTGTTGTAAACCAAGTTCGGTCATATAAATTTTTTAATATTTCAGGATATTTGTTTTTTTGCCTTTCAACAAAAATATTCGTTAACAAAAAAAATGATAATACAGTTGGTAAAATAAGAATAGTTAATTTTTTAAAACTTACTTTTTTAGGGTCTCGAAAATATTTTTCAATATAATTAAAAGTTAAAATTGACAGAAAAAATGAAATTAATATCAATATTAATTTTGCTAAAAAAGAGTTTTCTGTAAATCCTGAAATTTTACCAAATGAAAGGATTGGATGGTGCCAGAGATAAAGTGAGTAGGAAATTAAACCAATTTTAACAAAAAATTTATTTGTCAAAATTTTATCAATAAAATTTTTTTTTTTGTAGTTATCTATTATCATACAACAACCCAAAACAGGTATTAGTGTAAGGTATGATGGATGGCTATTAGCACTATCAAAATATAAAAATGAAAAAATTATTAAAATAAAACCCAAAATTTTCCAAAAATCATTTTTTTCTTTTTGTTGGTTTTGAAAATGATTGATAGAAATTAATGCTCCACACGCTAATTCCCAGGCTCTGTTTGTAATCATATAAAAATTAAATGAAGAGTGAGATTCACTTATATATGATGAAAAAATTACTGAAGTAATTATGAATATATAAAATATGAATTTTACCTTTTCTTTAAATACGTTAAGTAGGAAAATAAATATAATAGGATATAAAATATAGAATTGTTCTTCTACTGATAAAGACCATGTATGAAGTAATGGTTGATCTGATAAAATTGTTTGTCCATAAGCTTGTCCTGAATAATGAAAATAGAGGTTAGAATAAAAAAAAATTGAAGATAAAATAGAATTTAAAAAGGACTTAAATTGAATTGGTAATAATACTACATAAGCAAGTATAAAACTTACTAGTAAAACAAATAAAAGTGCGGGTACTAGTCTTCTTACTCTACGCTTATAAAAATTTAAGAAAGAAAAATGATTTTTAATTAGGTGTTCTTTAAGTATTATGGATGTAATTAAATATCCTGAGATTACAAAGAAAACATCTACACCTAAAAATCCTCCAGAAAATATTAAATTATCACCAATATTTATTTCGGAATGGTATAAAATTACACCAATAACAGCTATAGCCCTTAATCCATCAATATCACTTCTGTAATTTATTTTTTGTTTCACTTTAAATTCTTACTGGAATATTTTTTTTTAAAAGGTACTCCTTTGCTTCTTTTATGCTAAATTTTCCATAATGAAAAATTGAAGCTGCTAAAACTGCACTTGCATTTCCTAACTTTATCCCATCAACTAAATGATCTAAATTCCCTACACCACCAGATGCAATTATTGGAATATTTACTTTGAATGAAATTTTTGACATCAATTCAATGTCATAGCCAACCTGCGTTCCATCTCTATCCATTGAAGTTACTAATAACTCCCCAGCACCGTTTTCTTCCATTTGTTTTGCATATTCGAGTGCATCAATACCACTATTATTTCTTCCTCCGTGAGTGAATACTTCCCATTTGTCTCCATTTTTTTTGGCATCGATTGCTACTACAATACATTGAGACCCAAATTTTTTTGAACTATCTATAACGACTTTTGAATTTTCAACTGCTGCAGTGTTTATAGAAACTTTGTCAGCTCCACAATTAAGTAATTTGTTAATATCCTCAACGCTTCTGACACCACCTCCAACAGTTAATGGAACAAAACATTTTTTTGATGTTTTTTCTACTACATCATAAATAGTGTTTCTATTTTCATTTGAAGCAGTAATATCTAAAAAACAAATTTCATCTGCTCCTCCATCTGAATAAATTTTAGCTTGTTCTACAGGATCACCTGCATCTTTTAGATCTACAAAATTAATTCCCTTAACAACACGACCGTTCTTCACATCTAAGCAGGGAATTATTCTATTTTTAAGCATATTCTTTTACTAATTCATCTAATCTAATATCACCATCATATATAGCTTTTCCAATTATTATACCTTCGATATTCTTGTTATCTAATTTCTTGGCTTTTTTAATATCATCTATTGAAGAGACACCACCAGATATAATTACTGGGCAATTAGAAATATTGGCAACCTTTTCTGATTCTTCAAAGTTTGGGCTTTGCTTCATCCCGTCTCGATTAATGTCAGTATAAATTATTCTGCTGACACCATAATTATTAATTTCTTTCAAATAATCTAAAGTTAAATGATTTGAGCTTTCTTTCCAACCTGACACTGACAAATATCCGTTTTTTGAGTCCAAACCTAATGCAATCTTTTTTGAAAATTTTTCACAAGCTTCTTTTAAAAAATTTTTATTTTTTATTGCAGCACTTCCTAAAATCACTTTCTCAGCGCCTGCATCAATATATTTTTGAATACTATCAAAATTTCTGATGCCACCACCTATCTCAACCTTTAAATCAAATTTACTAACTATATCCTGAATTATGTCTAGATTTATTGTTTCACCAGTTAAAGCTCCATCTAAATCAACTATGTGTAAATTTTTAAATCCATAATCGCTATATTTTCTAGCTTGTTCAACAGGAGACATTTTATATTCGGTTTTATTGTCAAAATCTCCTTTGATTAGTCTTACGCACTTTTTATCTTTAATATCTATGGCTGGAAATATTTTCATTATTATAAATTTAAAAAATTTTGAATTAAATTTAAGCCAGTTTTATCACTCTTTTCTGGATGAAATTGGGTTCCAAAAATATTTTCCTTTTCAATGGAACAAACAATATTTGATGAATAATCTATTGTTGCTGAAATCACCTTTTTATCCTCTGGAATAAATTCATAACTATGAACAAAATACATGTGTGAGTTATTTTCTATATTTTGAAAGATCTTACTATCCTTAACTATATTAATTTGGTTCCAACCAATATGGGGAAGTTTGTATTTTCCATTCTGATTATTTATTTTTGAAACTTTGCCCGGAACCCATCCTAATCCTTTTGTTTCAGTTTCCTCATACCCAATATCAGCAAACATTTGTAAGCCAACACAAATTCCAAGAATAGGTTTTTTATCAGTATTTACAAAATTGTTAAGTGTATCTGAAAGGCCCTCAATTTTATTTAAAGCATCAACACAACTTTTAAATGAACCCTGTCCTGGTAAAACTACTTTATCACTTAATTTAATCTTATTTAAATCTGAAGTAACTTCGATATTTACTTTATTTTTAGCAACTTCCTTAAAAGAATTAATTACTGAGCTTATATTACCTGAGTTATAATCAACAATTGTAACATTCATTAAACTTATAACGAGCCTTTAGTGGATGGGACACCCTTCTTGTTTCTTGGATCCATCTCTAAAGCAGCTCTTAAAGATCTTGCTAGGCCTTTGTAACAAGATTCGATAATGTGATGGCTATTATCACCATAAATATTTTCAATATGTAAAGTAATTCCTGCGGATTGTGAGAAAGCCTGAAACCACTCTTTAAATAATTCAGTATCCATCTCTCCGAGTTTTTCAACCTTCAATTTGACTTTCCATATCAGATAGGGTCTGTTGGAAACATCTACCGCTACACGTGACAACGTTTCATCCATTGGTATCATCGCATGTGCATATCTTTTTATACCCACAAATTTTTTGGCAGCTTTTTTTAGAGCTTCTCCAATTGCAATTCCTGTATCTTCGGTAGTGTGATGGAGATCAATATGTGTGTCTCCTTTTGCTCTAACTTTTAGATCAATAAGTGAGTGCTTTGACAACTGTTCTAGCATGTGATCCAAGAAACCTATACCAGTGTCAATTTGATACTTGCCTTTGCCATCAATATTTACTTCAACATTAATGCTTGTTTCTTTGGTTTTTCTAGATACTTTTCCTTTTCTAGCCATATATTTTTAATGGTATACATACATAATCTTACTATATCAATATTAGTGTAAAGACTTGAAGTATCAAAAATAGTTACCATTTATTGAGTATGACAACAATTGTACTAGTCAGAAAAAATAATGAAGTTGTAGTTGCTGGTGATGGGCAAGTAAGTATGGGGAATACTGTTGTTAAAAGTACAGCTTCTAAGGTTAGGAAAATTGAAAAAAGAGATGTTGTTGCGGGATTTGCGGGTTCAACTGCTGATGCTTTAACTTTATTTGAAAGACTTGAGGGAAAACTGGAGAAACATGCAGGAAATTTGTCAAGAGCTGCTGTTGAATTAGCAAAAGATTGGCGTACTGATAAATATTTAAGAAGACTGGAGGCTTTAATGGCTGTTGGCGATAAAAGTAACAGTTATATAATTTCAGGAACTGGAGATGTTTTAGAACCAGAAGGAGATGTGATTGGAATAGGTTCAGGTGGAAATTATGCTTTAGCTGCTGGAAAAGTTTTAATGGAAGGAAATATTTCAGCAGAAGAGGTTGCAAAAAAAGCTATCAAAGTTGCTGCTGATATTTGTGTTTTTACAAATGACAATGTTAAAATTGAAAAAATCTGATGGATAATTCGAACGTAACAAAACTACACCCAAAAGATAAGAGTAAAAAAGGAGAGGCCTCTCTAGTAAGCTCTTTGTCTCCTAGAGAGATTGTGTCAGAACTAGATAGATTTGTTGTCGGACAAAATAATGCTAAAAGAGCTGTTGCAGTGGCTTTAAGAAATAGATGGAGACGACAAGCCTTAAAAGGTGAAATGAAGAACGAGGTTTTACCAAAAAACATTTTAATGATTGGTCCAACTGGAGTTGGAAAAACAGAAATTTCACGAAGACTATCAAAACTTGCAGAAGCCCCTTTTGTAAAGGTTGAAGCAACAAGGTTTACGGAGGTTGGTTATGTTGGAAGAGATGTTGAGCAGATAGTAAGAGATTTAATTGAAATCGCTATTTCAATGGAAAAAGTAAAAAAAAGAAAAGAAGTTTTTGCTAAAGCACAAAAAGCTGCTGAAGAAAAAGTTTTAGATTCGTTAGTTGGTAAAAAAGCAAGTTTGGCAACGAGAGAAAGTTTTAGAAAAAGACTGAGAGATGGAGATTTGGATGATAACGAAATAGAAATTGCTGTAAGTGATACAGGGTCTGGAGGTACATCATTTGAAATCCCAGGTATGCCAGGAGCTAATGTAGGAATGATAAATATTGGTGAAATAATGGGTAAGTCTATGGGATCTAAAGAAAAAAAAAAGAAAATGACGGTAAAAGAGTCCCATGAAATTTTAATAAATGATGAGTCTGATAAATTAATAGAGCAAGATAAAATTATTAAAGCAGCGAAACTATCAACTGAAAATAATGGAATTGTTTTCTTAGATGAAATTGACAAAATATCAGCAAGAACTGATAGAGTTGGTGGAGATGTCTCTAGAGAAGGTGTTCAAAGAGACTTATTACCACTAATAGAAGGGACAACAGTTAATACAAAACATGGTCCAATTAAAACAGATCATATTTTATTTATCGCATCAGGAGCTTTTCAACTCGCTAAACCGTCTGACTTATTGCCTGAACTTCAAGGAAGATTGCCAATAAGGGTCGAGTTAGAAGCTTTAACAAGTGATGATTTTAAGAGAATTCTTAGAGAACCGGACTATAGTTTAATAAAACAATATGTAGCTTTATTAAAGACAGAAAATGTTGATTTAGAATTCTCTGATGATGGGATTGATACTATTGCTAAAATAGCCTCAGAAGTAAATGCTACAGTAGAAAATATTGGTGCAAGAAGACTTCACACAATTATAGAAAAAATTTTAGATGACATTAGCTTCACTGCTACTGATAGGGCTGGTGAAAAAATTATTATTAACAAAGAGTATATAAACAAGAATTTAGACAACTTGGTGAAAGATACCGACCTTTCAAAATTTATTTTATAATTTTTTTTTCAAAAATATATAAAAAGCTCCAGAACCACCATCCTCAGTTTCTGCATCCTTGATTTCAATAATCTTCTTCATGAGATCTGAACTATTTTTTATATATTCAGGAACTGAATATTTCAAAATACTTAAATCTTTTGAAACAAAAGGGTCTTTTTCAACATTTGAATGAAGCCCTTTACCTGTAACTACTATAATCTTTGAAACTCCATTATCATGAGAAATATTAATAAATTTCTCTATGGTTTTATTGGCCTGTTCTAAAGTAAAACCATGTAAATCTATATTTTTAATTTTTAAAGCTTTTTTTATGGTAAATTGAGAGTCTTTATTAGGTAATTTTTCATTACTAGATAAAAAATTATCCCAATCTTTTTTATCTTTATCTGAAATTTTATCGTTCAATTATGTTAAAGTGTCAACTAATTGCCAGTTTGGATTATTTGATCTTGTATCTCTGGAAAATACCCAGGTGTCATAGATTTTTTTAATTTTTTCAGGATCTCCTGAAATAATTTTTTTATCCTTATCTTTAATACAAGTTATCACCTCGCTTACAAATTCAACAGTTACATTTAAAATTTGATTTATTCTTTTGTGCTCTTTAATTTTTGCTGAATTAACTCCAATAAAAGTAATTTCTGCATAATGACCTCTTTTACTTCTTTCTTTTAGGGCTTCCTCAAATTGATCATGAATTTTTTTACTCAACAGAGTCTTGCTTGCTACAATCTTATTGTCATTATCGCTAAAATCAGTAATAATTGTCTCATAAGCAATTTTTGCTCCATTTATAAATTCTTTTTGCGCAGCGTCGTCAAAATTTTCCTTAATAATTACTTTTTTTTTAAGATTAATGTTATTT
The DNA here is from genome assembly GCA_014653535.1 of Pelagibacterales bacterium SAG-MED43. Taxonomy (GTDB): domain Bacteria; phylum Pseudomonadota; class Alphaproteobacteria; order Pelagibacterales; family Pelagibacteraceae; genus Pelagibacter. Next base: position 71,079 of record JACWEK010000001.1, on the reverse strand, counting down.
AATGTTTTTTCAAATTGTGATGGTGCTTTTCCCTCAAATCCTGTTCTTTTTCCTAAAATACCTCTTAATCTTAAAAAGATAAATCCTGCAATCATTGCAAGTAATATTATATCGATATATTCAAAACTATAATTCATTAGTTAAATGTAATTACTATGTTGATTAATTTCAACTAACAATTACATTAAGGACAAATGAACCCAGTATTACTATCTATAATTTTAATTCCTGCTTTAGAAATTTACCTATTTATTAAAATTGGCTCCCAGATTGGGGCTTTTAATACTATTATATTAATATTTTTAACTGCAATCATAGGTGTTTATTACGCAAAATATGAGGGCTTAAATACCATTAGATCTGGGATTGTACAGATCTTTAAAAATCAGACACCTGCTTATGAAATAATCTCTAGTGCCGCAATCGCCTTTGCAGCTATCCTGTTAATTCTACCTGGTTTTGCAACAGATTTTTTAGGTTTTTTAATAATTTTTCCAATAACTAGAAAATTGATTTTTGGAAATCTCACAAAAAAGTTTAAAAAACAAGAACCTAAAAAAAATAATTTCATAGATGGTGAATACGAAGAAATAGAGGATAATGATGACAGAAAAATTTAAAATTCTTGCAAAGTATATTAAAGATTTATCAAGTGAAACTCCTGACATTGAAACATTTCTATTTGTAAAAGATAATATTTCAAAATATCAACTGAATATTGATATCACATCTAAAGCGTTGAAAAATAAATTAATTGAAGTTAATACAACTTTGAAATTTGAAGATAAGGAACCTAACGAAAAAAAATCATATTATGAAGTAGTTTATGCAACCATTATAAGAATTGATGATAACGTCAAAGAAAAAAAGGATCTAGAAAAAATTATTTTGTGTGATGTTCCTACACAAATATATCCTGACTTAGAAAATTCATTCCTCAATCTGATTCATAATTCGGGACATCCATCAATAAAATTAGAGAAAAAAATTGATTTTAACAAACTTTATAATGAAAGATTTAATTAAAAAAATTTTTCTTTAAATCCTTTTTTAAAAAGTCTTTGTGTTTTTTTAATTCTTCTGAAGATACTTTAACCACCTTTTTAAAATACAGAATTTTCTCAATTTTTGATACTTGTATTTTGTCATCTGAGTTTTTAAAATCCAAAGTTGGTTCTTTTTGATCTATAAGGTTTATATATACTTTAGAAAGCAAGTCACAGTCTATTAATGCTGTATGCTGAGTCCTTTTAGAGTTATCTATGCGATATCTTTTACATAAAGCGTCAAGACTAATTGATGAGCCTGGAAATTTGTCCCTAGCTAAGACGAGTGTATCAATAATTTCATTATTAATTTTGTCTTTTCCTAAAATTTCTAATTCATGATTAAGATGTGATAAATCAAATTCAGCGTTATGAATTATAAGTTTTTTTCCATTTATAAATTTTAAAAATTCTTCTACAACATGGCTAAATTTTTTTTGTTTAGATAAAAAATCATCAGCATAACCATGAACTTTAAAGGCTTTTTCAGAAACTTTTCTTTCTGGATTTAAATAACAGTGAAATTTGTTTTTTGTAGGCACTAAATTGTCGAGCTCAATACATCCAATTTCAACAATTCTGTGACCCTCTTTGACTGATATACCTGTTGTTTCAGTATCTAATACTATTTCCTTCATTTAAATAATCTTGCTTAAAATATTTTTAATAGCTCTTTTAGCAGATTTATTTGTAAAATCATTTTTTATAACAAATTTAGATTTTTTCTTTTTATATTTAAGTGGCAACTGAATATTATGTAATTTTCTATAAAGTTCCTTATTAAAATTACTTCTTTTTTTTAATCTTTGTAAAATATCTAATTTTTTAGACTCAACGAAAACTAGAATATCTTTCTTTTTATTAATTTTATTTTCTAACAGAAGAGGGATATCCAAAATTACAATTTTTTTATTTTTATTTTTTCTTAAAAAAATAGTCATCCTTTTTCTTATTTCTAAATGAACAATTTTAACAATTTTGTTTAGATTAGATTTATTTGCCAATATTGCTTCTGATAATTCAGATTTGTTAACTGGGAATGAATATATATAATTTGGCAAAATTTTATTTAACTTTTTAAAAGTTTTTTTATTTTTTTTATACAATTTACCCACTTCTAAATCAGCGTTAAATACAGGATAACCGAAATTTTTTGCTATATAGCTTTTGCCAGAGCCAATATCACCTAGAATTCCAATTCTAATCATTATCTAACAGTTGAAGTACTTGTTTATTTATCGTGGGTAATAGTCCCGACCTCATATTGGGATCTATTGTAAATAATCTAAAAGCTTCTTGAGCTTGATAGGCAAACATCATTTTACCATTCTCAATCTGATGACCGCGTTTTTCAGCCTCCAAAAGAAAATTTGTCTTTTTTGGATTATAGATAACATCATAAAAAAACTTCCCTGAACCTATTTGATCATAATTAATTGGAAGTTTGTCATTTTGTTTAAGACCTAAACTTGTAGTATTAATGATCATGTCAAAATTTTTAATCTCTCCCCACTCTACAAGCTCTATTTTAGGAAATAATTTTACTAAATCTTTAGCCTTTTCCTTAGTTCTATTACTTAACATGATAACAGAGGGTTCCATTTCCTCTAAAGCATAGATAATCGATGGAGTTACTCCACCAGCACCTAAAATAAAAATTTTTTTTCCTGTTACACTGTATTTAATGTGCTCTAATGAATATTTAAATCCCAATATATCTGTATTTTCACCTATTATTTTATTTGAGCCCGTTTTGTTATTTTTCTCTATATAAATTGTATTTACTGATTGGGTTTTTTTTGGGATTTCTAACTTGTCTAAAAAAGGAATAACTGATTTCTTAAATGGCACAGTAACATTAATACCTTCTATTTTTCCATTTCGAATATCTGAAATTATTCCTTTGATATCTGGTTCTTTAATCTGCCTTTTTTCATAAATAGCCTCGATATTATTTTCCTTAAACCAATAATTATGTAACCTAGGTGAAAGCGAGTGTTCAATTGGGTTTCCAATAACTAAATATTTTTTCATTTAAAATTATTTAAATATTCTTTAATTTGTTTAATAGGTAAGCCCATTATTGTGTCTTCATCTCCCTCGATTTTTGAGAATAAATTTCTGCCTTCACCCTCAATTTGATAAACATTGTAAGCGTATAAGGTCTCATCTAATATCTTAGATAAGTATAATTCTAATTCATTATCTGAAAAATCTTTCATAGTTAATATCGCTTTGTCTGTATAATTCCAGATCATATTACCAGCTTTTGATATGCATACAGAACTTATTAAATAATGTGACTTGCTGTTTAATAGTTTTAAAATTTCAATTGCCTCTCCTCTGTCTTTTGGTTTTGAAATAATCTTCCCTTTTAAGTCAATTACGCTATCAGCACCAATTACTAATTTGTCAGTAAATTTTGCGCTAACTTTGTTAGCTTTTAATTCTGCTAAATTTTTTGAAATAATTTCTGGTGATGCATTTTCTTTTACCAAAGTTTCCTTAACACTATCTTCGTCCACATTTGATGGAACAACTTCACAAAAAATACCACTTTTCTCTAAAATATTTTTTCTAACTTTACTTTTTGAGGCTAAAATAATTTCATTCATTGTTTTGGTTATAAATCTCGTAAATTTTAATAATAGACGCTGCCGTTTCTTCTACAGATTTTCTTGTGACATCTATGCTGGGCCAACTATATCTCTTAAAAGTTTTTTTAGCGTCCTCTACTTCTTTTTGAATATTCTCTAAGTTTGTATATTTTTTATTTTCATTTTCTTTAAGTGAATTCATCCGGTTTTTTCTAATATCAACAAGTCTTTCTGCTTCTGTATTTAAACCAATTACACAACTTATTTTTGGATTATCTTTTAAAATCTTCGGAATAGAATATTCATTGATCAATGGGATATTTGAGGTTTTATATCCTTTGTTGGCTAAATAAATCGAGGTTGGTGTTTTACTTGTTCTACTAACCCCCAATAATATTATATCTGATTTTCCTACTTCTTTAATTAGGTTACCATCATCATGGTTCATGGTGAATTGTATGGCCTCTATTCTTTGATAATATTCCTCATTCAATACGTGTTGGCCGCTCGGTTCGTGAGACGCTTTTTGGTTTAATAACTTTGAAAAACTTAGTATTAAGTTACCAAGTACTCCGAAACAAGGTAAACCTTTATCTTCACTTTTATTAGCCAAGAATTTAGCAAGGCTGTTGTCAACTATTGTATACAAAATAATAGAATTGTTGCTTTTTTTTGCTGTTTCTAAAATTTGTATAATTTGATTTTCAGTCCTAGTAAAAGAATAAGAATGTACTTTATACTCAATATTTTTAAATTGAGCTTTTAAAGCTAAAAAAATTCTATCTAAGGTTTCACCCGTAGAATCCGAAATCAAATAAATTTGATATGTATTACTCATGCATAAATTGTTAATAAATTTGTATTATTTTAATAAAATTACTCAATTTAAATATTGCTTAATTATTGTTGTAAAATAAGGGTTTTATTAACATTAATAAATTAGTTAATAAAATAATACATTAAATATAATAAAATACTAAAAAGCTACATTTTAAACAATATTATTAATCTTTAGATGTTATTAAACTGTCAATATAATGTTAATAAGAAATAATTATCGTTATTCACATTACATAATACTAATACAATAATAATATATATTATTTTAATATGACCCCTCTTCACGAAGTAATAATTAATAAAAATACTAAAACAAATCCTATATGGATAATGAGACAAGCAGGTAGATATCTGCCTGAATTTAGAGATATTAGATCTAAAAATACGGATTTTATAAAGTTATGTTTAAACCCAACCTTGTCTACTGAAATTACTCTTCAACCAATAAAAAGATTTGATTTTGATGCAGCAATTATTTTTTCAGATATATTAATGTTGTCTTATGGTTTAAATCAAAGTGTAAAATTTAAAAAAGATTTTGGTCCCATTTTAGGTCAGCTTGATTTAAATAAAATATCTAAAGTGAAAGAAATTGATTTTGTTGAAAAAGTTAAACAAGTTTATGAAGTTATAAAAAATGTAAGTAATAATGACATTTTAAAAAACAAAAACACTATTGGATTTGTAGGCGCTCCTTGGACTATATTGGTCTATATGATCAATCAACAATCTCCTAAAAAACAATTAAAAAAAGACTTTTTTGAAAATAAAAATTTAATAAATAACGTTTTATTAATTATTGAGAAATTTTTAAAAATTCACATTAAAAATCAAATAGATAATGGTGCAAATGTAATTCAAATATTTGATAGTTGGGCAGGATTATTAGAGGATAAGGATTTGCCGCATTACATATATTACCCAACACTAAATTTGGTAAAATTTGTTCAATCTTTAAATACGCCTGTTATATGTTTTCCAAGGAATATTAAGGATTATAAAAAATATTGTGATTTTATAAAACCTGATACAATTTGTATTGATTATGAAGTTGATCCAGTAAAAATAGAAAAAGAGATAAGCGTACCTATACAAGGTGGCATGGACCCAAAAGTTTTACTGACAGACAAAGAAAATATAAAAAAAGAAGCAATAAAATATCTAGATATATTTAAAGATCATCCATATATTTTTAATCTGGGTCACGGAGTTTTACCACAAACAAATCCAGAAATGATGGAATATCTAGTTAAAACCGTAAAAGATTATTAATGAAAAAAAATTTAGAACATCCCCCTATAAATTTTGGAAAAACTGGAGTTTTAATTATAAATCTAGGAACCCCAGACTCAACAGGTTGGTTAGACATAAGAAAATATTTAAAAGAATTTTTATCTGACAGAAGAGTAATAGAGGTGAATCCTATAATATGGCAAATTATATTAAATGTTTTTATATTAAATTTAAGACCCTCGAAAACAGCAAAAGCTTATAAAGAAATATGGATGAACGAAGAAAATATTTCTCCTCTTTTATATTATACAAAAAAACAAGCAGAAAAATTATCAATCTCAATATCTAAAGAAAATTTAGTAATAGATTATGCTATGAGGTATGGAAACCCAAGCATTAGAAGCAAAATCAAAACCCTTCACCAAATGGGTTGTGAAAATTTAGTAATACTTCCGTTATATCCTCAATATGCTGCCGCCACTACAGCCACTGTTTGTGACGAAGTATATAGAACACTTATGAAAATGAGGTGGCAACCGTCTCTTAAAATAATTCCTCATTATGAGTCTGATCCCTTATATATAGAAGCATTAGTTAACTCCTTGAATAAGAAGATTAAAGAAATTAATTGGAAACCAGATCTAATATTAGCTTCCTATCACGGAATTCCTCAAAAATATTTTGATAAAGGAGATCCTTATCATTGCTACTGTCATAAAACCACGAGACTAATATCTGAAAAATTTAACTCCATTGAAATGAAGACTACATTTCAGTCTAGATTTGGTCCACAAAAATGGCTTCAACCTTATACTGATAAGGCTTTAGAAAGCTTACCAGCTGAAGGAAAAAAAAATGTTTTGGCCATTTGTCCTGGCTTTTCTTCTGATTGTGTTGAAACTCTGGAAGAAATACTTATTCAGGGCAAAGAGAGTTTTTTAAATTCTGGGGGTGAAAATTTTGACATGGTACCATGCCTAAACGATAGTGACGACCATATTGCGTTATTAAAATACTTAATTCAAAAAAGTATATAATTAATGAATACTTACTTACTTTTTAAATCATTACATCTAATAGCGGTAATTTCTTGGATGGCCGGATTATTATATCTACCAAGAATTTTTGTTTATCACTCCCAAAATAATACTCAACCAATCATTTCAGAAGTATTTAAATTGATGGAAAAAAAACTTTTCTATTACATTATGACTCCAGCAATGATTTTATCATGGATATTTGGTTTAATATTAATTCATGAAATTGGATTTGATAAATTGGGTCAAAAATGGATGATTTTAAAATTAATTTTTGTAGTTTTATTAACGATTTATCATCTTTACCTTGGGAAAATTCTTGGTCAATTTAAACTAGATTCAAACAGGCATTCACATAAATTTTATAGATATATAAATGAAATACCCACATTATTGCTTATTTTAATCATTTTTGTTGTGATATTTAAGCCTATCTAGGGTTGAATATTTATAAATTGCATATATATTAGCCATGTTATTAAGTCCTTAATAATTTTTAACCATGAACATACAAGAACTAAAACTTAAATCATCTGAACAGCTTATTACACAAGCAGAAGAGCTTGGGATAGAAAATGCCAGCACTTTAAGAAAACAGGAAATTCTTTTTGCTATATTAAAAAAAGTAGCTGAAAAAGAAGAAATTACAGGTGCTGGAGTTTTACAATTATTGCAAGACGGATTTGGTTTTCTCAGAGCAATGGAGTCTAATTATTTGCCTGGACCGGATGACATTTATGTAAGTCCAAGCCAAATAAGAAAATTTGGTCTAAGAACCGGCGATACTGTTGAAGGACCAGTAAGAGCACCAAAAGAGGGCGAAAGATATTTTGCTCTGCTTCAAGTCAGTAAGATTAATTTTGAGGAACCGGATAAATCAAGGCACAAAATTGCCTTTGATAACTTAACCCCTTTATATCCTGATAAACAATTAGTTATGGAAGTTGAAACTATAAAAATTGAAAAAAAACCAGACCTTACTCCAAGGTTGATTGATTTAGTTAGTCCTATAGGTAAAGGCCAACGTTCAATTATAATCTCACCTCCCAAAGCGGGAAAAACTATGATTTTACAAAGTATAGCAAACTCAATAGCCAAGAATTATCCTGAGTGTTATTTAATTGTACTTTTAATTGATGAAAGACCCGAGGAAGTTACTGATATGCAAAGAACGGTGAAAGGGGAAGTTATAAGCTCAACTTTTGACGAGCCAGCTCAGAGGCACGTCGCTGTTGCAGAGATGGTAATTGAAAAAGCTAAGAGATTAACAGAGCATAAAAAAGATGTTGTTATACTTTTAGACTCCATTACTAGACTTGGAAGGGCTTATAATGCTGTAATACCAAGTTCTGGAAAAGTTTTAACAGGTGGTGTAGATGCTAATGCACTTCAAAGACCAAAAAGATTTTTTGGTGCAGCACGAAATATAGAGGAAGGTGGATCGTTAACCATTATTTCTACAGCCTTAATAGATACTGGAAGTAGAATGGATGAAGTAATCTTTGAGGAATTTAAAGGAACAGGAAATAGTGAAACGGTATTAGATAGAAAAATTGCTGATAAAAGAATTTATCCAGCGATTGATATTACGAAGTCAGGTACTAGAAGAGAGGAATTATTATTTGATAAAAATGACTTACAAAAGATGAATGTGCTTAGAAGAATAATTGCCCCAATGGGCACAATGGATGCAATAGAGTTTATAAGTTCAAAATTAAAAGATACAAAAAATAATGCTGAGTTCTTTAATTCAATGAATAAACCAGCCTAATTAAGTTTTCCAATATCGCAGAATAAAAGTTATAATATTTTATGACTATTTATGCTTTATCGTCTGGCCCAGGTGTCTCTGGCGTTGCAATAATTAGAATTTCAGGCCCAGAAGCATCGAGTGTTATAAAATCTCTCACAGGTGATGTAATTCCGAAGCCAAGAATGGCTACCCTTCGAAAAATAAACAATATCAACACTTCTGAGTTGATTGATGAGGGTATAATTTTATGGTTTCCGGGGCCTGAGAGCTACACAGGTGAGGATATGGCAGAGATTCATGTACATGGTGGGAAAGCAGTAGTATTAGCCGTACAAAAAGAGATATCGAAAGTAAAAAATTGTAGATTAGCCGATCCTGGAGAATTTACGAAGATTGCTTTTCAAAATGGAAAAATAAATTTGTTAAAAGCAGAAAGCATAGCTGATCTTATCTCAGCAGAAACTGAAATTCAAAGATTACAAGCTGTAAAAATAATGAGAGGAAAATCTTCAGAGAAATTTAACAAGTTGAGAGAAAAATTACTCAAAATTTTATCATTTGTTGAAGCAAAAATAGATTTTCCTGAGGAAGATCTACCGGAAGAAAACTTAAAAAAAATAAAAAAAGATTCTTCTGAAGTATTAAACGAGATTAATAAAATTTTGAATGATCAAAAGGTTGGAGAGATAATTCGTGAAGGTTTTAAAATTGCAATCATAGGGCCAACTAATGCTGGTAAATCCAGTCTATTAAATAATTTATCAAACAGAGAAGTTGCCATAGTATCTGAGATTGCTGGCACAACAAGAGATGTTGTTGAGACACACTTAAATATAGATGGATACCCTGTTATTATTTCAGACACAGCTGGCATAAGAGACTCAAAAGATGAAATCGAAAAAAAAGGCATAAGGTTATCTCTTAAAAAAGCTGAAAATGCTGATTTAAAATTAGTAGTAGTTGATGCGAAAAGTATTGATTTAAGCGCTTTTTTGAACGATCTGTTAAAAAATGATGCGATTTTAGTAATTAATAAATCAGATCTTTTAAAAGAAAAATTGGATAATGAAATTCTTAAGTTCAACCATGTTTTAATCTCATTAAAGGATAATCTAAATATAGATCTTTTAATTTTAAAAATAAAAAATAACTTAAAAAATAAATTTATATCAGACGAAGATATTCTAATCACAAGGGAAAGACATAGACAACATTTAGTACAGTGTGTAGATCATTTAAAAAACTTTTCAGACAAAAACGATAAAAAGGATTTTGATAAAGCAGCTGAGGATTTGAGGTTAGCAACTAGACATTTAGGAATGATAGTTGGAAAAGTTGATGTAGAGGAGATATTAGGTAGTATTTTCAACGATTTTTGTATTGGAAAATAATTGACATTTTACTGGATTTTTGGCCTCTTTTTGATGATTTTCGTTGGTAATTAACGCTTATTTAATAAAAAAAACACAAATCTTGTAAATATTTTAAACGAATATAAATTTACATCATGAAAAATGATTTTTCTTTTGATGTGGTAGTAATCGGTGGAGGCCATGCAGGATGCGAGGCAGCTGCCGCATCGGCGCGTCTTGGAATGAACACTGCTTTATTTACTCACAATAAAAATACTATAGGGGAAATGTCGTGTAATCCAGCCATAGGTGGTTTGGGAAAAGGTCATTTAGTAAGAGAGATTGATGCTTTAGATGGGGTTATGGGAGAAGTGGCAGATAAGTCCGGGATACAGTTTAAACTATTAAATAGAAGTAGAGGACCAGCAGTAAGAGGGCCACGAACTCAATCAGACAGATCATTGTATCGTAAATTTATGCAAGAAAAACTCTTAAATTATTGTAATTTAACGATTATTTCAGATCCTGTAATTAAATTTATTTTTACAAATAATGAAATAAGTGGATTTGTAACAGCTAATGGTAATAAAGTAAGTAGTAGCAAGTTAATTCTAACAACCGGCACATTTTTAAATGGATTGATACATATTGGTGACGAAAGAACTCCTGCAGGTCGATATAATGAGAAACCAAGTACTGGTCTGAGTGAACAGTTGAAAAGATATAACTTTAAAATAGGTAGATTAAAAACTGGAACACCTCCAAGGTTAGATTCCAGAACTATTAATTTTAAAAATTTAGAAAAACAATTTGCAGATCAAGACCCTTATTTTTTTTCTTTCTTAACAAAAAAAACTTTAAATAAACAAGTGTCGTGTTCAATGACTTATACTAACGAGAAGGTTCACAAGATTATCGAAATGAATTTATCTAAAAGTGCCATGTACTCCGGCAGTATTCAAGGTGTTGGCCCAAGATATTGCCCCTCAATAGAAGATAAAATAGTAAAATTCTCTGATAAGACTAGACACCAAATATTTTTAGAACCTGAGGGATTAAATGATTACACAATTTATCCAAATGGTATCTCTACGTCTCTACCAGAGGTTGTTCAATATGAAATACTTAACAATATCAATGGTTTAGAAAATGTAAAGGTTATTAGACCAGGATATGCTATAGAATACGACTATATCGATCCAAGAGAGTTATTTTTGACTCTAGAAACAAAAAAAATCAGAAACTTATATCTTGCAGGTCAAATTAATGGAACTACGGGATATGAGGAAGCAGCTGCACAAGGCCTTATAGCTGGCATTAATGCTGCTCTTTCTTTAAAAAATATGGAACCTTTTATTTTGGACAGATCAGATGCTTATATTGGAGTAATGATAGATGATCTCGTTACAAAGGGTGTTGCAGAGCCTTATAGAATGTTTACGTCTAGAGCTGAGTATAGATTAAGTTTACGATCTGATAACGCAGACTTAAGATTGTGTCATAAAGCAATAAAAATCGGACTATTATCAAATTTTAGAAAAGAGATATTTGAGGATAAATTTGATAAGTTAAGTAAAATATCACTGCAAATGGCTAATTTGAGTATTTCACCGACTAAAGCAGATAAGTTTGGAGTAAAAATTGCTAAAGATGGTATTTTTAGATCAGCAGAGGAAATCTTAACACAAAAAGATGTCAATATGAGGAAAATTCGTGACATTTGGCCAGAAATCCAAAATCATGGTATTGAGATTGATGAACAGATAGAGATTAATTCTCATTATCGTGGATACTTAAAAAGACAAAAAGCAGATATTCTTGCTTTTAAAAGGGACGAGAATTTATCAATACCTGATAATATTGATTATGATCAATTTTCAGGCCTTTCCAACGAAGTTAAAGCTAAATTTAAGGAAATAAGACCTAAAACTATGGGCCAAGCTCTAAGAATCGATGGAATTACCCCTGCAGCCGTATATATTTTGTTGTCACACGTTAAAAGAAAGTCTATTAAGCATATAGCTTAATGGATCTAGAAATTTTAAATTCTTACTCAAGACTCAATGACTTAAATGTTTCACGTGAAACATTTTTAGATTTCGAAAACTATATATCCATGATTTTAGAAAAAAATGAAAAAATTAATATAATTGGACAAAATACGGCATCAAAAAAGTCTATAATTGACCGTCATATTATAGATTCTGCACAAATAATTGATTTTGTTGATTTAAATAGCGATACAACCACAGATTTAGGATCAGGGGGAGGAATGCCTGGCATCATTGTAGCTATTTTACTTAAAAATATGAAAAATAAGATGAATGTGCACTTATATGAAAAAAGTTACCATAAAAGCCATTTTTTAAAAGAAGTTTCAAACAAATTAAATTTAAATACGAAAGTTTTTCAAAAAGATATTTTTGAAATTAAAAATTTAGAAACGGGAACGATAATGTCAAGGGCGTTCAAACCTATGCCAGTAATTTTGGACTTAGTATACGAAAATTTTTTTAAATATAAAAATTTAATTTTCTTCATGGGAGAAAGTGGAAAAAAAGTTTTTGAAAATTCTAAAAAAAATTGGGAACTTGGGTACACTGAAAAAAAAAGTTTAACGAACAAAGATTCATTTTTAATAAATATTAAAAAAATAAAAAAAAAACCAAATGCAAATAATTTCAGTTATTAATCAAAAGGGAGGGGTAGGGAAAACAACTACAGTAATAAATCTCGCAGCTGGATTGTCTCAACAAAATAAAAAAATTTTAGTAATTGATCTTGATCCACAAGGAAATGCAACAACAGGTCTAGGGCTGTCAAACATGGAAAACTCAAGTGATACAATTTATGGGGTGTTAAATGGAACCAAAGAGATTGGTGAGATAATTAAAAGAACAGAGTTTGAAAATCTAGATATTATTACCTCGAATGTAGACTTATCTGGATTGGAAGTTGAAACAGCTGATGATAGTAATAGGGCCTTTATATTGAAGGTGAAATTAACCGCATATTTAAACAATTCTAGAGGATCTTATGATTATGTTCTCATCGATTGTCCTCCCTCACTGAGTTTACTGACCGTGATGGCTCTTGTAAGTTCAAATTCACTTCTAGTGCCCTTGCAAACTGAATTTTTCGCTCTCGAGGGTTTAACCCAACTCATGAAAACAATTGAAAGAATAAAAATAAGTTTAAATCCAGATTTGAAAATAAGAGGCATTCTTTTAACAATGTATGACAAACGAAATAAGCTTTCATCTCAAGTTGAGAAAGAAGCTAGAGATCATTTTAATGAGATAGTTTATTCTACTGTAATTCCTAGAAATGTAAGACTGTCTGAAGCCCCTTCACATGGGATGCCAGTTTTAATTTATGATAAATTGTGTCCTGGAAGCAAATCTTATTTTAATTTTACTGATGAGTTCATAAGTCAAGAATCAACAATAGGGAGCGCTGCTTAATGAATAAAATAAAAAAAGGTTTAGGACGAGGCTTATCATCACTAATTGGCGAAACTAAAGTTGAGTCTCAAAATAATCAATTATTAGTCTCTGATTTAATTCGAAACAAATATCAACCAAGAAAAAATTTTGACGAGACTAATTTAGAAGAATTAACTAATTCAATAAAAGAAAGAGGTATGATACAGCCAATTATCGTTAGAAAATCAAATGATGATAAATCTAAATTTGAAATAATAGCAGGTGAGAGAAGATGGCTTGCTGCCCAAAAAGCTGGTCTTCATAATGTCCCAGTATTAGTCACCCAGGCTGATGATTTAAAATCTTTAGAATTTGCAATCGTAGAAAATGTACAAAGACATGATCTAAATCCACTAGAAGAGGCTCAAGGGTATAAGCGATTGATAGATGATTTTTCGTATGATCAAGAAAAGGTTTCTAAGTTTATTGGAAAAAGCAGAAGTCACATTTCTAACTCCCTTAGACTTTTGACTCTTCCTAATGATGTAATGCAATTATTAGAAGAACAAAAAATTTCAGCAGGTCATGCAAAAATTTTAGTTGGATTGGAAAATGCTAGTTTTTTGGGGAAAAAAATTTTTGATAATAAACTTTCAGTGAGACAGGCTGAAAATTTAGTTAAAATATTTAAAAATAAAAAAGGTAAAACAAAAAGTCAGAAGGATATAAATATAATTGATTTAGAAAAATCTTTATCAGAAAAAATTGGATTAAGTGTAGTCATTAAAAGTAATAAAAGAAATAAAGGAACAATTTCATTTTCCTTTAAAGAAATCGACCAATTAAACAAATTAATTGAAATAATTAAATTGAATTATTAGAATAATTTATTGTTTCTAGGATAAAATTATTAGTAATCTCATTAGATAAATTTGAATTTTGTTTTATTATGATTTCTAAATTATTAATCTTTTTTAAAAATACTTTTATATCTTCTATAGTTAAAACTTTGAGTTGTTGTTTAATAATATCTTTGTCTTTCCAAAAAATTGTTGGTCTAAATGAAGAAATAACTTGTTCTTGATTTTTTTGTTTTTTAATTTCTTCCTTAAGTTTTTTTAGTCTCTTTAGTTTAAACAAAAGAGATCTTAAAATTAAAATATTATCTTCCGGTGTAGATATATTCTCATTTAATATATTGATCGTTTTTTTTTTATTTCTCATGAGACATTTATCGGTTAGCTCAGATATATTATAGTTTTCAGCTGAGTTGGTAAGTTTTACAATGTCCTCATATTCGATTGATGATTTTTTTTGATAAAATATTTTAATTTTTTCTAATTCATTTTTAAGATAGATCCTATTCTTTTTAGATCTTTCTAAGATAAGGTTAATGTTTTGTATTGAAATTTTAATTTTATTTTTTGAAAAAAAATTTTGTGCAATTAGTAACAAAGATTGATAATTATCATCATAAAATGGCGTGCAAATAGTCTCTTTATTTTTTTCAAAAAAGTTTCTTAGTTTTGATTTTTTTTCTAAAATATTTGCTTTAATGATAATTGTAGTCTCTGATATTTTTTTTGAGATTAAACTTTCAATTACACTTAAAATTTTATCAGATCCACGATTTATAATTATTAATTTATCATCGTCAAAAAATGAACTATTTAAAATATCTTCTTCAAATTCATTAGCGTTAGCAATTATCTCACTTTCATCATAGTTATAAATATTTTTTGATAATTTTGGCTTTAAAATGTTGTTTATAGTTTCATCAATTTGACCAGTATTTGTGCCATATAATAGATAAAATTTTTGAGTATGTGTTAAATTTTTACTCAGATCCAAGAGTTTTACAATCATAATAGTTTTAAAAATAAAATAATTTCTCCTGACAAATCATTGACTAAATTACTCTTAATTTCATTTTGATATTTTGTAAGTTCATATTTATTATCCTTATTATTGTAAGAAAATTCATTTAAGAAATTTTTACTTTTTACAATTCTTTCACCTTTTTTTATTTTTAGTTGTGTTTTAATTATAGACCGGTACGTTTCAACTTCACCTTTGAGGTTTTTAGAAGTTTTTTCTATGTTATAGGTTGTTGTTAATAATAATTCATGTTTACTTGACGCATCTTCTTCTAGACCAAGTATATTGATGATTTGCCTATTTATTTTTTCATCACCACTTGAGATAATTTTATCAAATTTTAGAATTAATTGATCATTACTTGAGTATATTGGTTTGTAACCACAACTTATTGTAAAAAGTAAAAATATAATTATTATTATTTTTTTCATACTTATTTATAAATATAGTTAATTAGTCTATTTTTAATATAAATAGTTCTAATAAGTTTTTTAGTATTATCATATTTTTTTAACAAACTAGCTTGATTTATTTTTTTTGTTGCTTTCTCTTCATCGATATCTTTTTCAACTTGAATTGTATATTTTTTCTTACCATTAATTTGAATAACTAGCTCAATTTTCTCATCTACTAAGTTTTCTTTTGAAACCTCTGGCCATTTAATGGTATTCTTATGATTAAGTTTATCAAGGCATTCATTTGATATGTGTGGCATCACGGGCAACATAATAATCAAAACTTTTTCAAAATTATCTCTCAAATTTTTAAAATTTTTCTTTGAATCAGCTATCTTATTAAAAAAAGAATATATTTCATGACACGTAGCTATAATTAAGTTATACCTAAATTTTTCTAAAGCCTGATCAATTTTATTTATTGCTCGATTTGTAAAAATATCTAATTCTGAATTATTAGAAAAACTCTGTAACTTGGTTATTTCAATTATTTTTTCATTTAGCGACCAAAATTTTTGTATAAATTTAAAAGATGAAATCATTCCTTCATCAGACCATTGAACATCCTTTTCGGGTGGACTATCTGATAAGATAAAAAATCTTACTGCGTCAGCGCCATATTGGCTAATCATTACTTCTGGATCGATCGTATTTTTTTTTGATTTAGACATTGACTCAGAGGGACCAATTTTTATTTTTTGATTTGGATTTTTTGATAAAAAATATTCTTTTCCATTTTCAGAAAAAACTTCATTGGGATAAAGCCAATTATTATTTTCATCTTTGTAAGTTTCATGGCAAACCATTCCTTGAGTGAAAAGACCTTTAAATGGTTCTTTTAACTGTATCTCCTCATTTTCTAAACTTATAGCCCTCATGAAAAACCTAGAATACAAAAGGTGCAAAATAGCGTGCTCTACTCCCCCAATATATTGATCCACAGGCATCCAATAATTAATTTCTTTTTTATCAAATGGCTCTATTTCATTATTAGATGAGCAAAATCTTAAAAAATACCATGATGAGTCAACAAAAGTATCTAATGTATCTGTTTCTCTTACACATTTTTTTCCGTCTATGATAATGTTTTTCCAATTATTTTCTTTGTCTAATGGGTTTCCATTCGTATTTATATTTACGTTTTGGGGTAATTTTACTGGTAGTTGATCTAAAGGAATTTTAACAATATTATTTTGTTCATCGTATGCAATTGGAATAGGACAACCCCAATATCTTTGTCTAGACACCCCCCAGTCCTTCAATCTATAATTAGTTTTTCTTGTTCCTAATTTCTTTTCCTCTAGCAAATCAATTGTTTTTGAAATAGCCTCCTCTGGCACTTTCAGACCATTTAAAAAATCAGAGTTAAATAAAACGCCTGATCCGGTATAAGCCTCTTCTTTCACTTGATAAGTTTCATCTGCATCATTTGGTTTTACAACTGTTTTTATATTAAGATTATATTTTTTTGCAAAATCAAAATCTCTTTGGTCATGAGCAGGACATCCAAAAACAGCCCCAAGTCCATAATCCATTAACACAAAATTGGCAAAAAATACTGGAACTTTTATATTTTTGTTAAATGGATTTAAAGCTGTTAGATCAGTTTTAAAACCAATTTTTTTTGCTTGAGCAATAGCTTCTTCTGTTGTCCCAGCTTTTGAGCATTCTTTTTTAAATTTTATAAAATTTTCATTATCTAAATAATATTTAGAGACAGGATGATCAATTGATAAAGCTAAAAATGAAAGTCCAAATAAAGTGTCAGGTCTAGTTGTGTAACATTTTATAGTCTTAACATCTTTTGGTCCCTCAATTTTAAAATCAACTTCACAACCAAAAGACTTACCTATCCAGTTCTTTTGCATAGTTTTAACTTTTTTAGGCCATTCTTTTAAAGCCTCTAATTCTTTAAGTAATTCCTCTGAAAAGTGTGTTATTTTAAAGAACCACTGGTTTAATTTTTTTCTTTCTACAATTGCTCCAGATCTCCACCCCTTACCATCTATAACTTGCTCATTAGCCAAAACAGTTTGATCAATCGGGTCCCAGTTTACATAACTTTCTTTTCGATACACCAATCCTTTATCATATAGTTCTAAAAAAAGTTTTTGTTGATGTTTATAATACTCAGATGAGCATGTTGAGATTTCTCTATCCCAGTCAATTGACAAACCAAGTTGTTTGAGCTGAGTTTTCATGTTCTTAATATTTTGTTCTGTCCAAGATTTAGGATTTATATTATTTTGCTTAGCAGCATTTTCTGCTGGCATACCAAAAGAGTCCCAACCCATTGGGTGCAAAACGTTATACCCGCATAATGATTTATAACGAGATAACACATCACCAATAGCATAATTTCTTACATGCCCCATATGTATTCTTCCCGAAGGATAAGGAAACATTTCAAGACAATAAAATTTTGGTTTTTGAGGATTTATCTTGGATGAAAAAGTTTTATTTTTTTGCCAAAAGCTTTGCCACTTATTTTCTATCAATTTAAAATTATATCTAGGCACATCAGACATTTAGTTTTAAATTTTAATTTTTATTAATTTTGTAGTCACCAACCTTTTTTTTATTAATGGCTATATCACTTTTTTCTATTTCAGCTGCTTTTTTTAGAATTGCTAATCGAATTTCATTATTGGTAGAGTTGTTAATTTCTGAAATTGAACAATTATTAAAAGTCTCACAATTTTTTTTATGTATAATAACTTTTAACGCATCTGATCTTATTTCATTAGATAAAAATCTAACTGTAATTTTTATCTCATTTTCAGTGTTATCACTATACCAGTCTGTAATAATTACTCCACCACTGTAATCAACAACATTTAAAGGCACAAATGCAAGTTTATCCAAACTTGCTCTCCACAGTGGATTAGATGAAGCAAATAAGAAATTTCCACTACCTTTATTTTTCAATCCCATAAGTCTAAATCCTTTACCTTCTTCAATATTTTTTTTAACTCTTTCGTCTGCATTAGGAGAAATTTCTCTTGCGTCTGTAGGTCTATAAATTCCACAGGAATTGAGTAATAAAATGCAAATTATTATAATAGATATAAATTTCATAAGATTTTAAATAAAACTTTATAGGTTGAAATTAAAGACGTATTTAACTCATTTCACCCATATTGCTAATTAAATAGTGTGATAAAAAAGCAACAGTATAATATAATTTCGATATAAATATGAAATAAAATGAGGTTTTTTCTGTATTTGGGTTAATTTCGAGCCATTCATATATGAAAAATAACAAAGGAGTTTTATGAATAACTTTAAAAAAATAGGTGTATCTGCTTTAGCTGGATCACTTGCAGTTTGTTCAGCGAATGCAGCTGACGTATCAGTAACTGGAAGTCTAGCAGTAACATACACTAATCAAGATACGACAGAAGTAACTGGTAACCCATTAGGTATGGATAATGAATTTAACATGAACATATCTGGTGAGATGGATAACGGTTATGCTGTTTCTTACATGATGAACATGGGTGAGCAAGCTGGCGGAATGGACTCTGCTAAATTATCTGTTGATATGGGTGACTTGGGTAAAATTGCATTTGACCAAGGATCTGGATCAGGACTTGCAAACTACGATGACATGACGCCTAAAGCGAACGAAGAAGTTTGGGATGGTCTAGACACTTCAGCTAGTGGTTTAGTAGGTACTCTTGGAAGTAGCGGTAGAATCCAATACGTAAAAAGTGTTGGCGGTATGACAATCGATGCTGCATACGGAGTAGGATCAGCTACTAACAATGCTGATGGTGCTACATCTGGATCAGGTGAAGGTGGAGGATACAGTGTAGGTTTAGTTGTATCTGGAGACACACTTGGTGTGGATGGATTAACAATTGGTGGTGGTTACGGTGAAACCGAAGCTGGCGCTGGTGTTGATGACAATGAAGATACAGCAATTTTTGCTACATATGCAATGGGATCTGTAAGCGTTGGTTTCCAAAGAAACGAAATTACAGGTGGTGCAGCTGGAGCAACAGAACAAGAAGCTGATATCTACTCTATAGCTTTCAACGTAAACGAAAACTTTGCTATCTCTTATGGTGAAAAAAATACTGAATTTTCATCAACTACGGCAGCTACAGTTGAAGAAGAAGTTGATGGTGTAGGTGTATCATTCACTATGGGATCAATGAAAATTGCTGGTAACAGAAACGAAGGTAAAAAACTTGGTGGTGTTGCTACAGCAGAAGACGTTGACACAGAAATTAAATTATCTTTTGCATTTTAATTAAGCAAAAAGTTAATTCTTAAAAAGCCCTGACTCTTAGAGTTGGGGCTTTTTTTATAGGCGATCATTAATCTTATTTAAGAAAATTTTATATTTACCAAAGTTATTGATTGAGGTTTTGTATATAGGTTGTCTTGCTTGAGAAGTGCTCATAGTTTTTACGGGGTTTTTGTTTTTGTGATGTAATAAACATTTATCATTCCAATTTAGATCACATTCTTTAATAATTCTTTTAATCTCAGTTTCATTGTTGGCAATTAAAGACTCGTAACTTACATTTATTAAATTTATATTTTTTTCAGTCTGCCAGAATTTCATTAAATCTTGATACATCTTATAAAATTCAATTAAATCATCTTGATCATATGAAAATTTCAAGCTTTCCTCAAAAAGAGTTTTATATATTGAAAGACAATTATTTTTAGGCTCTCTAAAGCAGTGAATTATTTTTGCACTTGGGAAAAATATTTTAATAAAACCAATCCAAAAAAAATTTAATAAAGATTTATCTACAATGTATTTTTCGCCGATACTAAAATAATTTACATAATTTTTATACTGATTTAGAATATTTTGTCTTTCAAATGAGTTATTAATAATTTCTACAACAGAATTATTTTTTAATAAATTATCGTTTAAAAAGTTTTTTTTTATTATATTTGGCAAGATTGGCATTTCACCTCCTCCAATCACATTATCATGTGAGCTTATAATTTGTTCCACAAGAGATGTGCCAGATCTGGGCATCCCTAAAACGAAAATAACTTTAATAGGCCCACTATTATGGAATGAATGAAGGTTAATATCTTTAAAAACTTTTTTTATATTTTCAAATAATTTTCTATCCTCATTTAAGTCATATTTATTTAAAGTTTTGCTTAAAGTATTTCCAAGTTTTAGAAATTTAAAAGACTCTTCAATTTTATTCATGTCTTCATTTGCTTTAGCCATTGAAAAATATAAATTTATTTTTTCTGTATCTCCAAAATTTTTATTCTCTATTTTTTTTTCTAAATCTTTATAATGCCAGTTATCATTTTTGTATTTTATTGACTGACTAATAAGATAATCAGCTTTTGTAAATTTAGGGTTTAAAGATAAAACTTCTTTTGAATAATTTATTGCAGTTTGAAAATTACCTATACCTTGATGGGCTAACGCCAATAAATATAAGATGAGGTGATTATTTGGAGAAATTTTATTAGCTTTTTCATATAATTTTATAGCTTCATCAAAATTATTCACATCTCTTTTTAAATTACCTAAGTTTATGTAAGCGTTTACATATTGTGGATTTTCTTTTATTATTTCATCAAATATCATTTCTGCTTTATTATAATTAAGCAAATATTTGTAAGAGTTCCCAAGATTGTTAGAAAAAGAAAAGTTATTTGGATGAATTTTTAAGCCAGCATTAAATACATTAATGGCTTCATTCTGTTGACCTATTTTTTGATAAGAGGAACCCAAAAGATTGTATAAAATTGCAGCGCGAGGGAATTTTTTTAAATAATTTTTCGTTTTAGAAATAACAAATTTGTTATTGTTCGCATTAAAATTATTAATTAAAATTTGGATTGTTTTTTTTGAAAAATTATTTTTCATATCATGAGTTAAATAAGGTTATACCAGATAAACCAACTGCTTTAATTAACTTAATTTTATTTAGATTATTTTTTCTAATACCTCCAAGTGCAATTATTGGTTTTTTTGTTTCCTTTGAAATTAGATTAAATTTTATAATACCCAAATTATTTTGATAATTTTTCGTTAAAAATAAAGGTGATAAAAAAATGAAATCTACTCCCTGTTTTTCCTTAAATTTAAGTTCTACAATGTTATGAGCTGAACCCAGAATTGTGAAATTTTTTCTATTATTTCTATAATTATTTAAATTAAGACTCCTATTAAATGATGGTATATAGGCCCCATCCAGGTTAGCTTGTAACGCAAGTTTTATATTATTTGCTAAATATAATTTTAATCTGTTCTTTTTGCACAGTTTATTAAATTTTATTACTGTTCTTAAATCTAATTTCTTTTGATAGTTTCTATATATGACACTATTATTTTTTTTTAAACTCAAAATTTTTTTTTCATTAAAATCATCTATAAAGGTATATAAATTAGTCTTCACAAAATGCATAATAGTTTAACAAATCTACAAGAAATTAAGGAAGAAATATATTCAAAAAATATTAATGATAATAATTCTGTTAAAATAATTGCTGTAACAAAAACTTTTAAGATGGATAAAATAACCCCTTTAATTGATGATGGACATATTCATTTTGGTGAAAATAAAGTTCAAGAAGCAGTTAATAAGTGGACAGCTTTAAAAACTTCAAATGAAAATTTGAAATTACATATGATTGGCAAATTGCAAAAAAATAAAGTTAAGTATGTAATTCCTCTATTTGATTATATTCATTCTTTAGATAGTTTAGAGTTGGCGGAGAAGATCTTCATAGAACAAAAGAAAAAAAATAAAAATTTAAAATTATTTATTCAAGTAAATATTGGAAATGAAAAACAAAAGGGAGGAGTAAATACCGAGGAGCTATTTAATTTTTATGAAATATGCAAAACTAAACTTAATTTAAATATTATTGGCTTGATGTGCATTCCCCCACAAGGAATTGATATAAATACTTATTTTAGTTCTATGAAAAATTTAAATTCTTCGTTAGGTCTTGAAGAGCTTAGTATGGGCATGTCTGCTGATTATATGGACGCTATAAAACATAAATCTACATTTGTAAGAATTGGATCAAAGATATTTGGTGATAGAGTTTAAAGAATTTTAATTCTTGTTTTTTTGTTAATAAGTTTCAATAATATTAAAAGATCTTTTTTATTTAACGCAACACAACCCTGTGTTTTTTTATAATTTTTTGTTAAGTGGATAAAAATAGCACTGCCTTTGTTTTGAATTATATTCCTAGTATTATAATTTATTGAGACTACCAAATCATATTTGCTATCTTCCCTAAACATTTTTTCATGGCTTACTTTTAAGTTGGTATTTATTAATTTGTTGTATAGTTTGCTCTTTGAGTCATTACACCATCCCATATTTTTTTTTATGGGTATTTTTTTTAATTTAGTAAATACTGTAGTAAATTTATCTCTCCTATAGAATAATGCCCCTAAAGAAAAGACTCCTCTAGGTGTTTTTAAATCTCCTTCTTTTTTATTGGACGAAATTCCTTTTTTTCCAACTGAACATTTAAATTTAAATTTATCATATAAAAGTGTATTTTGATTTTTAATAATAATGTGCATTTTTAAATATGAATTCTAAAAAATTATTTATATACGAATCTTATAAATTATTTGAGATATTGAAAGAAATTAAAGATTACTTAAGTTTTGAAATACATCATATTGATAAAACAGAGTATAAGAAATTAGATTTTAAAAAATTTAATAATTATCTCATAATTTCAACTAACAATAATGATGAGATTAAAGATTGTTTAAAAATTAGCAATTTTCCAAAAAAAATATCCAATTTGTTAGAAATAATTAATCAAAATTTTTTAAAAAATCAGTATTCAAATCAGTCTAATATTAAAATCGGAAAATACATATTAAATTTAAACTCAAGAAAAATTTATCTAAAAAGTAAAAGTTTAGATCTAACTGAAAAAGAGAGTAATTTGATATTATTTATTAGTTCAAAAAAAAAAGTTAATTTAAAAGATCTTCAAAAAAACGTTTGGGGGTATTCATCTAATCTTGAAACACATACAGTCGAAACTCATATTTATAGGTTAAGAAAGAAAATTTTAGAAATTTTTAAAGATAATAATTTTATTAATCATGATAAATATGGATATTTTATAGATTAATCTATTTATAAAAAAATTAAATTCTAGCTCCAATTTTTTGAATAATCTTTTCTGATAATTCTGTCCCTTTTATTAAACACTCTTTTTCAGATAAATCATTAATCATTCCGTGTAAATAGCCTGCAGCAAAAAGATCACCTGCACCGGTTAAATCTTTTATTTTTAAATTTTTTTTTGCATTACATTCTTCAAGCTTGCCATTACTTATTGATACAGCTCCCTTATCCCCTCGTGTGATGATAATTTTTTTTTTAATTTGTTTAGAGAAAGATATTACTTCTTCAAAAGATTGTGCATTAATTAACGAGGTTATCTCTTGTTCATTTGCAAATATTATATCTAGTTTATTTTTAACTAAATCCAAAAAATGAGGTTTATGTCTTTCAACACAAAATAAATCAGATAAGGACATTACTGTTTTTTTTGAAAATGTTATTGCTTTGTCGAAAGCTTTTTTTGGTTCTCCTTCATCCCACAAGTATCCTTCTAAAAAAATTAAATCAGAATTTTTGATATAATTTTTTTCGATATCTTTGTCATTAATTTTCCCAGCTATTCCAAGAAATGTACACATTGTTCTTTCAGAGTCTGGAGTAATTAAGATTAAGCAAGATCCAGTTGGTATAGATTCATTTTTTTTATTGTACAAATACTGAACATTTTCTTTTTTTAATCCATCTTCATATTTTTGACCTAAATCGTCACTATTTACTTTTCCTAAAAATCCAACTTTATTTCCAAGTTGTGATAAACCAACAATCGAATTTGCAACAGAGCCACCTGAAATAGTCTCTTCAATCTTTAAAGAAGATAATAATCTTTTAAATTCATTTTCATCAACTAATTTCATTGTACTTTTTTTTAGTGAGTTTTTTGTTAAGAAGTCGTCAGATACTTTACAAAGAACATCTACAATAGCATTTCCAATTCCTAAAATTTTCATTATGGTTTTTTAGCGATAAAAGGTTTTTTTCTTTTAGGATAACAAGCTGTGCAAATTTTACAAGTTAATCCATAACAGTCTCGTGCTTTACAGTATTCTCTTCCATAATAAATTATTTGTAGATGAAGTTTATTCCAATTTTTTTTTGGGAATAATCTTTTTAAATCATGTTCTGTCTGAACAACATTTTTACCATTAGTTAAACCCCATCTTTGTGCCAACCTATGAATATGAGTATCAACAGGAAATGCTGGATTACCAAAACCTTGTGACATAACTACACTAGCTGTTTTGTGACCAACTCCAGGCAAACCTTCAAGTTCTTCATACGTCTTTGGAATTTTGCCTTGATATTTTTCAACTAATATTTTTGAGAGATTATAAATACTTTTTGATTTAATTCTAAAAATACCAATTTTCTTAATTAATTTTTCAATTTTTTTCTGTCCTAATTTTATAAAATGTTCAGGTTTATAATATTTAGGATAAATATTTTTGGTTACATTATTTACATTTACATCAGTGCATTGTGCGGAAAGAAGGACAGAAATAAGCAGAGTAAATACATTTCGACTTTTTAATGGAACATCAATTTTTGGATAAGTTTTATTAAGTATTTTTAATACTTTTTTTGCTCTTCGAATTTCATTCATTATTTGAAATTCATCACATCTCTCATTGAATAAAATCCTTTTTTTTTATTCATTAACCATTTTGCTGCTGTAAGAGCACCTTCGGAATATAAAGCTCTATCAAAGGCCTCATGATTTAGTCTAATTTTTTCTTTTCCACTTGAAAATAAAACCTCATGCTCACCTATAATTTCTTTTTTTCTTATAGAGTTGAAATTTATCTTATTTCCATAGGGAAACGATTTTTTATTTAAATATTTTTTACCAATTAATTTATAAAAATCTTTATTTTTACCAAAAGCTATTCCTTTTCCTAGCATCAAAGCGGTACCAGAAGGATAATCTTTTTTATATTTATGATGAACTTCATAAATTTTGCTTAAGTATTTCTTGCCCAATGACTTAGAGGCAATTTCAGTTAGATACATTAGAAGATTTATTCCTAGGCTCATATTACCAGCCTTTAGTATTGGGATTCTTTTTGAATATTTTTTAATTAGACTATCTTCTTTTTTGGTAAAACCAGTAGTACCAATAACTACTCTTTTTTTAAATTTTGAGGCTATTTTCAAAACTTCAAGAGTACATTTAGGAATTGTAAAATCTATTATTACATCTGTATTTCTAAAAGCATCTTCAGTATTAAGCTGAGGTTTAATATTATCAATTTTTTTTGAAATAATTTTTCCTTCTGTTAGGCTATGAAGTCTAAATTTTTTATCTTTCTTAGAATTTTGTATAAGCTGTTTGCCCATACGCCCTATACAACCTGTTATAGTTAAATTAATCTTTTTCATTAAGAAATTTATAACTATCTTTTGATGTAATTAAAGCTTAGTTTTTCCAAAAGCTTTTAGCTTTTTCGAAGAATTTTCTTATACTTGGATTAGATTTCTCGTTTTCTATTTTTCTAAATCTTTCTAATAAATCTTTTTGCTCTTTATTTAAAAATACAGGTACTTCTGTTTTTACTTGAACATATAAATCTCCAAAATCTCCTCTTCGCATGAATGGCATTCCTTTGCCCTTTAATCTGAATTGTTTACCATCTTGAGTTCCATCAGGTATTTTTATTTTTGCTTTTTTACCATCTATTGTGGGTATTTCTATTGTCGTTCCTAGTGCAGCGTCAGCTATAGAAATTGGGAACTCAAAAAATAAATTCACATCTGATCTTTTAAAAAGATCATGAGATTTTATATTTATGAATAAATATAAATCTCCACTTGCTCCTCCTCTGTTTCCAGCTTCACCCTTTCCGGCCAATCTTATTCTAGTCCCATCGTCAACACCTTTTGGAATAGTTACAGATATTTTTTTAGACGTTTGTTTATTACCACTCCCACTACAATCATTACATGGATTTGTGATTTCCTCTCCACTACCAGAACATTGAGGACAAGTTTGTTGAACTGTAAAAAAACCTTGGTTGGATCTAACTTTTCCGTTTCCGCCACAATAAGTACATCTTTCGGCTGAATAACCAGGCTTTGAACCATTACCTTTACAAGTATTGCATTTATCAGCTGAAGAGAACTGTATATTTTGTTTTTTACCTGAATAAGCCTCTTCAAGGGTTATAGATAAATCATATCTTAAATCTGAACCTCTATTATTTTTACTTCCTCTATTACTTCTTCCTCCTCGACCAAAATCTCCAAAAAAATCTTCAAAAATATCTGAAAAATCTGAACCTCCAAAACCCCCAAAACCTCCTCCTTGACCGCCACTATTTTCAAACGCAGCATGCCCAAAATTATCATAGTTTTCTTTCTTGCTTTTGTCAGAGAGTATGCCGTAAGCCTCACTTGCCTCTTTAAACTTGTTTTCAGCAGATTTATCTCCTGGATTCTTGTCTGGATGATATTTTACAGCTTGTTTCCTATAAGCGGATTTAATTTCCTCTGGACTAGCACTTTTGTTGATGCCAAGAACATCGTAATAATCTCTTTTTGCCATTTATTTAACCCAGACAATTAGATGTTAGTTAAGCGCTTTTTTCCTGATTTCCTTCTTTTTTTTCTTCTTTAACTTCTTCAAAATCAGCATCCACAACATTATCGTCTTTTTTATCCTTATTTTCTTTACCATCATCTTTATCAGATTCAGGTTTAGCAGTTTGCTGAGATTTATAAATAGCTTCTCCAAGCTTCATAGAAGCTTGAACTAATGACTCAGTTTTCTTTTTAATGTCATCAATATCTTCACTTTTTAAAGCTTCTTTTAACGAAGTGGATGCATCTTCTATAGCTTTTTTCTCAGCATCTGAAACTTTAGATCCATGTTCTTTAATATTTTTTTCTGTTGAATGGAGTAAAGTATCTGCTTGATTTCTGACATCAACTGATTCTCTTTTCTTTTTATCTGAATCTTTGTTAGCCTCAGCATCTTTAACCATCTTTTCAATTTCTTCATCACTCAAACCACCTGAAGCTTGAATCTGTATCTTTTGTTCTTTACCAGTTCCTTTGTCTTTTGCAGACACATTTACAATACCATTTGCATCAATATCAAATGTTACTTCAATTTGAGGAATTCCTCTTGGAGCTGGAGCAATACCTACTAATTCAAAATTACCTAATATTTTGTTATCGGTCGCCATCTCTCTCTCACCTTGTAGAACTCGAATCGATACTGCAGGTTGATTATCTTCTGCGGTAGAGAAAACTTGACTTTTTTTTGTTGGTATTGTTGTATTTTTGTCTATTAATTTTGTTGATACACCACCTAATGTTTCAATACCTAATGATAGAGGAGTAACATCAAGAAGAAGAACATCTTTTACATCTCCTTGTAAAACACCAGCTTGGATCGCTGCTCCCATTGCAACTACTTCATCAGGATTAACACTTTTGTTAGGTTCTTTACCGAAAAAATTTTTAACTTCTTCCACCACTTTTGGCATTCTGGTCATTCCACCAACCATAACAATCTCGTCAACCTCATTTGCTGTAATGCCCGCATCTTTCAAAGCTGTTTTGCATGGTGGTATTGTTCTTGCTATTAAGTCTTCAACTAAAGCCTCTAATTTAGCTCTAGTCATTTTAATATTTATATGCTTAGGACCTGTTTTATCTGCAGTAATAAAAGGTAAATTAATATCAGTTTGCTCAGCAGAAGATAATTCAATTTTAGCTTTTTCAGCTGCCTCTTTTAATCTTTGTAAGGCTAATTTATCTGATTTTAAGTCAATTCCATTATCTTTTTTAAACTCAGAACTTAAATATTCTACAATAGTATTATCAAAATCTTCACCACCTAAAAAGGTATCCCCATTAGTTGATTTTACCTCAAAAACGCCATCACCAAGTTCAAGTATTGAAACATCAAATGTTCCTCCACCTAAATCATACACAGCTATTTTTTTATTTTGTTTTTTTTCTAGCCCGTAAGCCAATGAAGCTGCAGTTGGTTCATTTATAATTCTTAAAACTTCTAGTCCAGCTATCTTACCTGCATCTTTTGTTGCTTGTCTTT
The DNA here is from genome assembly GCA_014653535.1 of Pelagibacterales bacterium SAG-MED43. Taxonomy (GTDB): domain Bacteria; phylum Pseudomonadota; class Alphaproteobacteria; order Pelagibacterales; family Pelagibacteraceae; genus Pelagibacter. The sequence continues at coordinate 42,299 of JACWEK010000001.1, read as the reverse complement.
GAGCATCATTAAAATATGCTGGAACAGTTATTACTGCTTTTGATACAGCTTGACCTAAATATTTTTCAGCTGTCTCTTTCATTTTTTGAAGAATAAAAGCAGATATTTGTGATGGAGAATATTTCTCCCCTTTTGCTTCAATCCAAGCATCACCTTTTTCAGAGTTAACAATTTGGAATGGTGCAGCTTCGATATCTTTTTTTACTGTTGGATCATCAAAGTTTCTTCCGATTAATCTTTTTACTGCAAAAATTGTATTTTCTGGATTTGTTACAGCCTGTCTTTTGGCTGGCTGGCCAATCAGTTTTTCACTATCATCTGTGAAGGCTACTACTGACGGAGTTGTTCTTGCTCCCTCAGCATTCTCTAATACTTTTGGTTGAGTACCTTCCATGATTGCGACACATGAATTTGTAGTTCCCAGGTCAATTCCAATTATTTTACTCATAATATTTTATTCTCTCCTTCTTCATATAGGTGTTAAATTTAATTCTACAAGTTAATATAAACATTAATTATTTTCCTTATTTTCTTGGTTTTTAATGGATTCTTGATTTTCATTTTCAGTCTTTTTAGAAACGGCTACTAAAGAAGGTCTTAGCAACCTATCTTTAATAGTGAAGCCTTTTTGAATTTCTTGTATAATAGTTCCTGGTTCTTTTTGATCATCTTGAATTTCCATCATCGCTTGATGAAAGTTTGGATCAAGTTTTTTGTTCAAACAATCTATTGTCTTAATATTATTTTTACTGAATATTGAAATTAAATCCTTATTAATAATATCCAAATGTTCCAGAGTCTTATTCAACGCATCTGTATTTTTTAATTTATCATCATTCTTCAAAACCTGTTTAGATCTTTCCAAGTTATCGATTAAATTCAATGCTTCTTTCGCTAATGAAAATCCACCATATTCGAATGCATCTTCCTTTTCTTTTTCAAAACGTCTTCTTTGATTTTCCATCTCTGCAAAAGTTCTTGTCAACTTTTCTTCTAATTCTTTAATTTTCTCTTCAGATGTAATCTCTTTTTTCTGATCAGAGGTTTGTACAGTATCATTTTGATCATCTTCAACAGTTTTCACTTTAGTGTCTTTAGATGTATTGCCTTTTTGTAAAGTTTCTTGTTCTTTATCCATAAACGCTTATATGGTAAGAAATTTATAAATTGCTAGCTTTAAATGAAAAAATTTTCGAATCTTTTAATTGGTACTAATAATAAGGGAAAATTAAAAGAAATCAGAGCATTGTTGCCGAAACATATCAAGATCTACTCTACTTCAAACTTCAATCTTAAAAGTCCCGTAGAAAATGGTAAAACATTTGAAGAAAATTCAGTTATAAAATCAATATATTTCTCAAAAAAAACTAACTTACCATGTCTTGCTGATGACTCTGGTTTGGAGATAGATATTCTAAATAAATCACCAGGAATTCATTCTTCAAGATGGGGTGGAAAAAATTTAAATTTCAAAAGAGCAATTAAAAGAGTTTATAAAGAATTAAATAAAAAAGATAAAGATTGGAAAAACAAAAAAATTAAAGCAAGATTTATTTGTGCACTATCAATTAGTTATTTAGAAAAAAAAATCGTTTGTGTTAGAGGTAAAGTAGAAGGGTCAATTTCTTTTGAACCTAAGGGAAAAAATGGTTTTGGTTATGATCCCATATTTATACCAACTGGAAAAAAATTTACGTTTGGAGAAATTTCACCAAACTTGAAATATAAAATAGATCACCGATTTAGAGCCTTCAAAAAGATTAAAAAATTTCTTTAAGAGAGCCGTTTTCAATTTTATAAAAATTTAATTTATGGTTGATTTTGTTATTTTCTATTTCAAAAATACCTATTTTTCCTTTAAAAGAACTTTTAGCCTTAAAAGCTTTGTTAATTTCAATTATATTATTTGTAAATGAAAGATAATAAACTAAACCAACTAAATCATAGCTTAACAAAGATAAATGATTAGGTTTTTCGTTAAATTGTTCAAAAAATTTTTTCTCAAATTTTTCCAAATTTGCTTTATTGACAGAAGGATAATAAATTGGTTGTGAAGCAGACTCGACTAATAAGCTTTCGTCAAACCATTGATTAAAAGTTATAAAATATTTATCTTTTGGCGATACATCTGTGTAAAGCAATGAAGTGATTACACTCTTTAGGCTTTCATCGAAATCTGCAATTATAACTGAGTCAAAATTTACATTCCCAATAGTGTATTTTTTTTCAAGAATTTTTATTTTTTTTTCTTTATTTGGTTCATCAGAATTTCTTAATCTAGTAATTTCGTCAATTAAATTTTGTTTACGAATTTCATAGTTAGTAATTTCTTCAATTTGTTTTGTAAGTTTTGTTGGTTCAGTATCATAAAAATATTGTTTAAAACTTTTTATTTTAGACTCCTTTATTCCTTTTTTTATTTCCAAATCATAATTTAGATTGGGTGTAAGAAATATAGTTTTCTTTATTTCATTTTGATGGATAAATTCTTTTATTGTATTTAATTGTGATGTTGAGTTTACCCCAGTGCTGATTACATTTTTTGGCAAATTAAGAGTTTTATTTGTAAATGATAAAAATGTTAAATCTTTAACCTCATCTAGATAGATTAAGTTTTTATAAAAAACAGGGCCAATAACTAAATTTACCCCAAGTTGTTTGAGTTCATTTGCAGATTTTAAAGTTTTGTTCGGATCTGATTGAGTGTCTTTTGGAAACAATTGTAATTTTTCAGAACTGATATCTTTCAAAGCTAAACGCGTGGCCTTTACAATTTGTTTCCCAATCTTAGCATTATCTCCGGTTAATGGTACGAGAAGACCTATCTTAACTTTATTATCCTCTGATGTTGCTGAACTTATAATCAAAAATAAACTACAAAAAGATATATAAAGAATTGTAAAAATTTTATTCATTTAATGTTATTTTTAATCTAATACTGTTTAAATTATGGTAAACCCTAAATTGCATAAAAGTAAATTAAAAAAAGGGTTATATTTGATACCTACCCCAATAGGAAATTTAGGTGATATCACTCTTAGAGCAATAGAATTACTTGAAAACTCAGATTTTATACTTTGCGAAGATACAAGGGTATCAAAAAAATTATTAGATAAATTTGAAATAAGAACAAGTCTAATCTCTAATCATAAATTTAATGAAATAAAAAATTTAACAAAGATTATTAATATATTGAAAGACAACAAAATCGTTTCAATTATTTCAGATGCTGGAACGCCAGGTATATCAGATCCAGGTGCAATCTTAATTAATGAGTGCTTAAAACAAAGTATTGATGTTATTCCTTTACCGGGTCCATCAGCGGTAACAACAGCTATATCTGTAAGTGGTTTTAAAGAAAAATATATATTTTATGGTTTTTTTCCAGAAAAAGAAAAAATGATAAAAGAGGAATTGGAAAAGTTATCTAGTTTAAATTTTTGTCTTGTCTTTTTTGTTTCTCCAAAAAAGATAAATAAAATCATTCCATATCTAAAGAGTTATTTTAATGATAGAAAAATATTAATCTGCAGAGAAATTTCAAAATATTATGAGGAGTACATAAGATCTGATTTAGAGGATTTAAAACTATTTAAGACTGAACCAAAAGGTGAATTAACAATCGTTTTATCAGAAAAACAATTTAATAAAAATACTTCACAAATATTAAGTGAATCAGATAAAAAGAATATTAAAACAATGATTAATAAATTAAGTACAAAAGAAATTACAGAAATAATCAACCAGAATAGAAATGTTTCAAAAAAAAAAATTTATGAATATTGTCTTAAATTAAAAAATGAAAAATAAATTATTAATATTTTTATTTATAAGTTTAATATTAACAGGTTGTGCTGGAGTTGCTTCAAAAGGTATTTTTGGAACAGGTGTAAGTGTTGCATTTGACCCTAGATCAGTTGGTACGCAGGTGGATGACTCAATTATGCAAAAAAACTTATCAGCTAGAATGCTAATGATGGATAAGAAATACCTATTATCTGTAAAAACAAAGGTTTTAGATGGAAGAATTTTTATAACGGGAAAAGTTGATAATCCTGAAGAAAAACTTAAACTTACAAAATTAGCATGGGAAACAAACGGAGTAAGATCTGTTAGAAATGATATAAAAATAAAAGAAGATTTCAATTTTAAACAATCTGCAAAGGATATTTTAATTTCATCTCAACTTAAAACAGCGATGATATTTAACAAAAATATCAAAGCAATTAATTATCAAATAGATACTTATAAGAAAAAAATTTATATATATGGCATAGCATTAACTTTAGATGAAAAAAATTTGGTTATAAATGAAGCTAAGGAAATTTTAGATGTAGCAGATGTAATAACTAGTATTATTCTGGTAGATGATTTAAGAATTCAAAAAGATTAATTATTTTTCATAATCAATAACATCAGCAGAATATGCTGCTATAGATGCTAAATTAATAAGCTCTGATGTAGAAGTTCTTAATGGTGCAATTTCGATAGGCAGACCCAATCCAATTAATAGGGGTCCTATGACTTTTGTGTCACCTAATTCCTTCATCATTTTATAAGATATCGAGGCACTATGTTGGCCAGGCATTATTAGTATATTAGCACTACCCACTATATTAGAAAAAGGATATAAATTTCTGTACTCCTTATTAAGAGCTACATCTGGCTGCATATCACCATCAAATTCAAAATCTACCTTTTTTTCTTTTAAAATATCTACAGCTTTTCTAATATGTTTAGTACGACTAGTTATCGGTTGTCCAAATGTTGAATGAGACACAAAGGCAACTTTTGGATCAAAACCAAACAAACGCACAACTCTTGCTGCTGAAATTGCAATTTCAGACATTTCCTCTGAGGATGGATACTCATGAACACTGGTGTCAGCAACAAAAATAGTTTTTCCTTTATGAACTACCAAATTTAAACCAAACATTATTTCGCCTTTTCTTGGATTAACAACTAGTTTTAACTTATCTAGTGAAGCACCAAATCTTCTAGTATTTCCTGTAACAGCACCATCAGCATCTCCACAAGCAACCATACATGATGCCCAAACAACTCTATCATTTCTTACAAGTCTGTCACAATCCCATTCTAATAAACCTCGCTCTCTTTGTAATTTTCCAAATAAATATTCTACATATTTTTTTCTTTTTTTAGCATCTTTAGAGTTAACAATCTCTATGTCAAAGTTTTGATCATAACCAATTCTTTTTATTTGTTCTTTAACCGTTTCTTCTTTACCAATTAAAATTGGAATACCTAGCTTAGAATTCTTAAAGGCAATTGCTGCTTTTAATGTATTTTCATCTTCTCCATCAGCAAACACAATTCTCTTTTGATTTTTTTTAATATAATTGTTGATACCTTGCATGATTGTTACAGTTGGATCTAATCTTTGTTTAAGTTGATCTTTGTATAATTCAAAATTGTTGATAGGTTTTCTTGCAACGCCACTTTCCATCGCAGCTTTAGCTACAGCCGCTGGTATTACACTAATTAATCTTGGATCAAATGTTGATGGTATTATATAATCTTTTCCATAATGAGGTCTTTCTCCTCCCATTGCAGCAACAACTTCGTCAGGCACATCTTCTCTAGCTAAATTTGCGATAGCTTTAGCTGCAGCAATTTTCATTTCTTCATTTATAGTTTTAGATCTAACATCTAATGCTCCTCTAAAAATATAAGGAAATCCAATTAAATTATTTACTTGATTAGGATAATCTGATCTTCCTGTTGCAATAATTGCATCACTACGAACTTCTTCAACTTCTTCTGGTGTTATTTCAGGATCTGGATTAGCACATGCAAAAATAATTGGATTTTTTGACATATTTTTAACCATATCTTTTGTTAATACTCCTTTTGCAGATCAACCTAAAAATACATCTGTATTCTTAATTGCATCTGATAACTCTCGATCTTTAGTGTCTATTGCATGGCTAGATTTCCATTGATTTAAATTTTGTCTGCCTTTGTAAATAACACCTTTTCTATCTATCATTGTTATATTTTTTTGTGGAACACCAATCTTTTTAAATAAATTAGCACAAGACATTGCAGATGCTCCTGCTCCATTCACAACAATTTTAATATCGCTGATTGATTTTTTATTAATATCTAGTGCGTTGATCAGAGCAGCAGTTGTTATAATTGCAGTTCCATGTTGATCATCATGAAAAACTGGTATATCTAAAATTTCTTTTAGCTTTTCTTCAATCACAAAACAATCTGGTGCTGCTATATCTTCTAAATTTATTCCTCCAAAGCTTGGTGCAAAATTTCTAATAGAATTTATTATTTCATTTGAGTTTTCTGAGTCAATTTCTAGATCAATAGAGTCAATGTCAGCAAATCTTTTAAATAAAACTGCCTTTCCTTCCATTACAGGTTTTGATGCTAGTGCCCCTAAATTTCCCATGCCAAGAATTGCAGAGCCATTGCTAATAACTGCCACAAGGTTTCCTTTACTAGTATAATCATAAGCAGCTTCAGGATTTTTACTAATTGCCTTAACAGGAGCAGCAACGCCTGGAGAATATGCTAGTGCAAGATCTCTTTTTGTAGTCATATTTTTAGAAGATATAATTTCTATTTTTCCTGGCTTTTTATGAGTGTGAAATTCTAAAGCTTCTTTTTCAGTGTAATGATCTATTTTAGTTTTTTTCATTGGTGATAATTAGATGTACAAATAGGGTAAAATTAAGACTAATATGATTTATGAACTTAATTAAGTCAACTGGGACTTTTAGTTTTTTTACAATAATAAGTAGGTTGCTAGGTTATTTAAGAGATATTTTAGTTGCAATTTTTCTTGGTACCAGTTTCTTAGCTGATGTTTTTTTTGTGGCATTTAGAATACCAAATACTTTTAGGAGGTTATTTTCTGAGGGGACTTTCAATGCAGCTTTTGTACCTAGCTATTCATCAGAACTAGTTAAAGGAAAAGATAAATCAAAGAGGTTGGCTTCAGAAATTTTTAATTTGTTATTTTTGATCTTATTAATTTTAATTTTGATTATTCAAATATTCATGCCTGCTTTTGTTTCACTAATTGCACCGGGATTTATTGATGATGTTGAAAAAATAAAACTTGCTATCAATCTAACAAGAATAACTTTCCCTTTCTTAATACTAGTTTCTTTAGCATCCTTTTTTTCAGCAATACTTAATTCTCATAATAGATTTGCAGAGGCAGCTGCAGCACCAATTATTTTAAATATTGTTTTAATAATTATTTTACTTTTTGGTAAATTATTAGGTGATAATTTAGTTTATTATTTATCTTATGGAGTTACTTTTGCTGGGTTATTTCAACTTATATTTTTATACTTTTATGTAAAAAAATATTTTAAAATTAATTTTAAAATTAAATTCAAAATATCAAATAAAGCAAAACTATTTTTTAAAAAATTATTACCTAGTATCTTTTCTTCTGGTGTCACTCAAATTAATATTTTAATTGGAACAATAATTGCATCGTTTCAAGCAAGTGCTGTGTCTTATCTTTATTATGCTGATAGAATTTACCAAATCAATTTAGCAATAGCTGGTATTGCTATTGGTGTTGTTTTGCTTCCACAATTATCAAAACACATAAGTGAGAAAAATAAAAAAAAAATTGATTTAATTCAAAATAAAGCTTTAGAACTAAGTTTATTTTTAAGTTTGCCTGCATCAATAGCTTTATTAATTGCACCAGATGAAATTGTTTCTGCACTGTTTGGATATGGGCAATTTAATGAAAGTTCAGTTTCAAATTCTGCTAAAGCTCTTTATTATTTTAGTCTTGGTCTACCTGCTTTTGCAATGATTAAAGTTTTTTCAAATTTTTTCTTTGCTAATCATGATACTAAAACACCTTTTTATATTTCCTTAATGTCAGTTTTATTAAATTTATTTATCAGTATTTATTATTTCAGGTCGGTTGGATTTATTATTATTCCTATCGCTACAACCATCTCTTCATGGGTCAATTTGATACTATTATTTTTGTTTCTTAAAAAAAGAAATCTATTTAGTTTTAATAAAATTTTCATTAGTCGTTTTTTTAAGATCTTATTGTCTACGATTTTAATGGGACTATTTTTTAACTATTTGATAATTTTATTTAACAATCAGTTGTCTTTTGAAAACTCTTTTAAATCTGTTTACCTAATAGTTTCAGTTTTTTTTGGCCTTGTTTTTTACTTATTGGTAGCTTATTTGATCAAAGCTTTTAAATTTGAAGATATTAAATTAAAGTATTAATTATGATTAAAAAAATATTTTCAGGCGTTCAACCAACAGGTAATTTACATTTAGGAAATTATTTGGGTGCAATTAAAAATTTTGTTGAATTAAATGATGACAATGAAAATAATTGCATATTTTGTGTAGTGGATTTGCATGCTATCACTGTAAAACAAGATCCAAAAAAACTAAGAGACAATATTAGAGAAACAGTAGCAACATTTATTGCTTGTGGAATCGATCCTAAAAAAAGTATTATTTTCAATCAATCTACAGTTTCAGCACATTCTGAGGCTGCATGGTTATTAAGTTGTGTTGCAAGAATGGGCTGGTTGAACAGAATGACACAATTTAAAGAAAAAGCAGGAAAAGATAAAGAGAAAGCAAGTATCGGACTATATTCATATCCAATTTTAATGGCAGCTGACATTTTACTTTACGATACGACGCATGTGCCGGTTGGTGAAGATCAAAAACAACATTTAGAATTATGTAGAGATATTGCTCAAAAATTTAACAATGACTACAATGTTGATGATTTTTTAAAAGTCCCAGAACCTCTTATTCAAAAAGAATTTTCGAGAATAATGAGTCTTAAAGATGGATCAAAAAAAATGAGCAAATCTGAATTATCAGATTTAAGTAGGATAAATTTGACAGATAATAACGAGGATATAATAAATAAGATTAAAAAAGCTAAAACAGATCCACTACCTCTACCAGCTAATACCGATGAGTTAGTTGATAGACCAGAGGCAAGGAATCTTCTAGGTATATATTCAAGTATTAATAATATTACTTTAGATAAATCTGTTAACGAGTTTAATGGTAAAAATTTTTCAGAATTTAAAGAAAAGCTTTCCCAAGTTTTAGTTGAAAAATTAAATCCTATTTCTTTGGAGATAAAAAGGTTAACAGACGATAAAAGTTTTTTGGATAAAATACTATTAGAGGGTCAAAAAAAAGCTAACTATATTGCGTCAAAAAAACTTAAAAAAATGCAAGAAATTGTAGGTTTTTGATTAAATTTACTAAACAAGTTCCAATTTCATAATTATTGACTATATATAAATTATGTTCGTTCAAACTGAAACAACACCAAATCCAAATTCATTAAAATTTTTACCAGGTAAAATAGTATCTAATAGTGGTTCTTTTGAAATTACAAAAAGAGATGATGTAAAAAATGAATTAATTAGAAATTTGATGTCAGTAAATGGTATTGAAGGAATTTTTTTGGGAAAAGATTTTATTTCAATCAATAAATATGACAATACATCATGGGATGAAATTAAACATATTGTTATTTCTTTAATTAATGATTTTTATTCGAGTGGTAAAGAATTTATAATAGATAAAAGTCCTTTTGAAATTGATGAAAATCTTGGAGAAATAGAAAAAAAAATTGTTCAAATTTTAGATCAGAAAATAAGGCCAGCTGTCGCAAAAGATGGTGGGGATATTAAATTTAAAGAATTCAAAGATGGGGTTGTAATGGTTCAACTGCAAGGTAGTTGTTCCGGGTGTCCAAGCTCAACAATGACTCTTAAACAAGGAGTTCAAAATCTTTTGTGTCATTATTTGCCTGAAGTTAAAGAGGTTGTGGCGATTTAAAAATGAAAAAAAGAAAAAATAAAGTTTTAGAAGTTATTGATAATAATAATTTAGGCTCTATAGCAAGAACCTTTTTAAGTGGCATGGTAGTAATTTTAACATTTTATTCTTTACCGCTGTTAATTAATTTTACTGATGAAAATATTTTAAATTCTAAGGAGTTTAGAAATAATTCTAAAAAAGTTTTGGCATATACATTAGATAAAAAAAAAAATGGATCATTAGATGCTAATGAAACATTTAATGAGAGGGATTTATTAGTTGATATATATAGTCTTAATGACAAAGAAACTGATGCGGTAAGATTAGATGCTTCAACTATAAAACAACTTTATGAGGATACTGGTTATAAATTAGACGATATTAGAAAAAATAAACTAGTAAAACCAGTTGCTCTTGATTCATTCCCTCGTGAAATCAAAATGATTGAAAATACAAAAAAGAGAAAAGAGTTTTTTTTACAAATTGTTTTACCTTTAATTCTTCAAGAAAATAATAATATTCGATTAGATAGAAAAAGGCTTTTTAGCATAATTAATAAAAGTAATAACAATGATTTAGAAAAAAAATGGCTAAATAAAAAATATAAACAATATGGAATTCCATCTAAAGATCTATCTACTTTAAAAGTTAGAATGGATGAGGTTCCAGTTTCATTAGCACTAGCTCAAGCAGCAAAAGAAACAGGCTGGGGAACTTCAAGATTTGCGCAGGAAGGGAATGCTCTTTTTGGCCAATGGACTTGGTCAGGTGAAGGCTTGAAACCTAAAGAAGCAGATGAAAATAAAGGGCACAAAGTTATGAAATTTAATGTTTTACAAGCTTCAGTAAGAGCCTATCAAAGAAATTTAAATACCCACAAAACTTATAGAGAATTTAGATTGGCAAGAGCACAATTAAGAGATGAAGGTAAGCCACTGGATAGCATTATTCTTTCACAGTATTTAGATAAGTATGCTGAGACTGGAGAGGAATATGTTAAAACTTTGAGAAAAATTATTAAGCAAAATAGTTTAAAAGATTTTGACAATGCAAAACTTTTACCATCTAGTTTAGAGTTAGAGAGTTTAATTTAATCATTGGTAATTATAAATTGAGCACCAAACCATCTCCATTTACCAGCATCATTTAAGGAACAATTAACCCGTCCTCTTCTAGGAACAAAGGCTTCCCTAAATTTTATACTCAAAGTATTATTTAGAAATATTGTATTAGACTTTTCCCATTCATCTCCCTCGTTAGAATAACAATTTATATTTTCAATATTCTTTTGATTATCAAAAAATTCTACGGTAAAAATTGGAGGATTATTTTTCTTATTAAGTTTCTTTTCAATTGGATTTAGACTTTTATACTCAAGGGGATAAGTTTTTATGATTGATGTAAATCTTTTCATTTCTCCATAATTTTCATTAATTGGAAATCGAGGTAGTTGAAATTTTTCTTTATTAATATCTATCACCCCAGAGTGCTGACCAAAAGCATAAGTAAAATTATTAGAAACATAACTTCTCATAAATTCAGAATATTCTCCAAATGGATAAGAAAATAATTTAGGCACGTACCCAAGCTTTTCTTCAAAAATAGAATTTGCTGTTTCTATATCATTTATAAATTCTTCGTTGCTTTTTTCAATAAGATATTCATGTGTATGAGAATGATGACCAATTATAGCGGAGCTTTCTTTTTCAATTTCTTTTATTTGACTCCAAGTCATATAACCTTTATTTCCTACAGGTTCGGTAGAAACAAATAAAATGAATGGGATTTTATTTTTTTTCAAATAAGGCCAAGCAATTTCATAAAAAGATTGAAAACCATCATCAACAGTTAAAAGAATTTTTTTTTGTTTTTTTGGATTATTAAAACTATTTTGAAAGTCTTCGGGATGAATAAACTCATAATTCAAATCTTTAATCAATTGAATATGTTTCAAAAAAATTTCCATTCTAATATTAGTTGATGGATATTTATTTTCATCAAATCTATGATACATAATTGACAAAACACCCTCATCAGCTGAATATTGTTTGATATTATTATCTTCTGCTTTAGAATTTATAGTTAATAAAAAAATTAATATGAACAAATTAATAATTGATGCTGCAAATAAAAAGATTTTTTTAATACTCATTAAGGATAAAAATATTTATAGTGCTAGTCATGAAAATAGTAAAACTAATTATGAAAAATTAACTATCTTAATTAATGATTTTCTTAAAAAAAATGATTTAAAGATTAATAAAATTTCAAAATTATATGTAAATCGTGGTCCTGGAAGTTTTGCGGGTATTAGGAATTCTCTTGCAGTTGTTAAAGCAATTTATGTTGCAAAAAAGATTGATTACTATTGTTTTAGTTTTAATGATTTTGATAAATTAAAGGACAATAGATATGAAAATATTCCTAATTTATGTGATAGATTAAAGATTAAAAAGAATTTGATTAACCCTATTTATATAAGTTAGAATTAACTATGAGAGATACAATAGAACAAAAATGCTTATCTAAAGGAGTTAAACTTACAGAACAAAGAAAAATAATTGCAAGAATTATTTCAGAGTCAAAGATAGAATATGGTAAGTCAGATCATCCAGACGTTGATGAACTTTACAATCGAGTTTCAAAAATTGATCCAAAAATAAGTATTGCAACTGTTTACAGAACTGTAAAACTTTTTGAGGAAGCAGGAATCCTCACAAAGCATGATTTTAAGGGTGGAAAAGCAAGATATGAAGCAATGATAGAAAGTCATCACGATCATCTAATTGATATTAAATCAGGTGAGATAATTGAGTTTGTAGACGACGAAATAGAAAAACTCCAAAAGAAGGTAGCAGAAAAACATGGTTATACTTTAGTAGATCATAAGTTAGAACTTTATGGTGTAAAAAAAAAAACTAAATAAAATGAGTCAAAAAATTTTTATAAAAACTTTTGGTTGTCAAATGAATGAATACGACTCAAATAGAATTTATGACACTGTAAAAAAAATTGGTTTTATAAAAACAGATCAATATGAAGATGCTGATTGTTATATTTTAAATACTTGCCATATAAGAGATAAAGCAAAAGAAAAAGTTTATCATGAAATAGGAAGATTAAAAAAAAATTTGAGATTTAAAATTAAACCCTTGGTAATTGTTGCTGGATGTGTGGCTCAGGCAGAAAATGAAGAAATATTAAAAAGAGAACCTTATATCGATTTAGTAATAGGCCCCCAAGCTTATCATAAAATTAATGATACAATATTAAATTATAAAATTAGAAAAAGAAAACAAGAGGAAACAGAGTTTGATGTAATTACTAAGTTTGAGTATTTAAGCAAAATTAAAAATCAAACAAAAAAAATTTCATCTTTTTTAACGATACAGGAGGGATGTGATAAATTTTGTAATTTTTGTGTAGTTCCATACACAAGGGGACCAGAATATTCTAGACCATTTGATCAAATTTTAGAGGAAGCTAAACAGTTAGTTGATAGTGGTTCAAAAGAAATTATACTTTTAGGTCAGAATGTAAATGCTTATGATTTTGAGGGATTACGTTTATCAAATTTAATTTTAGAATTAGAAAAATTTTCAAATTTAAAACGTATACGATATATGACGTCACACCCAAAAGATATGACAAATGATTTAATTGAAGTTTATAAAAGCTCGAAAAAATTAATGCCTCTAGTTCACTTACCCATTCAGAGCGGCTCTGATAAAGTTTTAAAATTAATGAATAGAAAACACACAGTTAAAACTTATTTAGAAATATTCAGTAAGCTCAAAAAAATTAATCCTGAAATTAAATTTTCAAGTGATTTTATTGTTTCTTACCCAGGAGAAGATGAGAATGACTTAAATGATACTTTAAAACTTATTGATGAAGTAAAATTTATAAATTCATTTTCATTTATCTTTAGTCCAAGACCTGGAACAGTAGCTTCAGATTTACCTATCATAAATAAAAAAAAATCGCTTGAAAAATTGGAAATTATACAACAAAAATTATTTAATAATCAAATAAAAATGAATGAATCACTTGAAAATAAAATAATAAATGTTTTGGTTGAAAATAGAATGGATAATAAATCTAAACTCTTTGGTAGATCTGAATATATGACATCGGTTTTATTTAATGGTAGTGATGATTTAATTGGCAAAATCGTAAAAGTAAGAATTCAAAATTGTAATCGAAATACTTTATTTGGTGAGATTGTAGAGCAATTAAATGAAAAGGTAGCTTAAAAACTTGAGTATCAGCATAAAAAAAAATTTCGATAATAATTTAAAATTTGTATACTCTGATAACAATACTCTAAGTGTTATTTTTCATGACAATAACTTGCTAATGGGTGTTGTTGGAGAATTTAATAAAAATTTAAAGGAATTAGAAAGAATTACAGAGTCAAATTTGTATTCAAGAGGAAACTCTATCTTAATAAAATCAACAAGTGATAAAAATGAAATAGTCAAAAATGCAATACAATTTTTAGCCAATCAATTTATTAATAATGGAAATATAGAGAATAAAGACATAATATCCTCTATAGATAAGTTTATGATTAACGAAAAAGTAAAAAATCAAAATGTAACAGATATTATTAAAACTCCAAAAAAGTCTATAATTCCAAGGTCAGAAAAACAAAAAGAATATGTCAGAGCATTAAGACAGAGTGATATTGTAATTTCAGCAGGACCAGCAGGCACAGGAAAAACATTTTTAGCCGTTGCAGTTGGTTTAACAATGTTGCTAGAAAAAAAAATAGAAAGAATCATTTTATCAAGACCAGCTGTTGAGGCTGGAGAAAGATTAGGCTTTTTGCCAGGTGATATGAAAGAGAAAGTGGATCCTTATCTAAGGCCTCTTTATGACTCTTTATATGATTTATTTCATTTTGAGAAAATCCAAAGAATGATTGAAATAGGAGATATTGAAATTGCACCATTAGCATTTATGCGAGGAAGAACTTTGAAAAACTCATTTGCCATTTTAGATGAAGCACAAAATGCATCTGACACTCAAATTAAGATGTTTCTTACAAGAATTGGAGAAAATTCTAAAATAGTAGTTAATGGAGATCCATCACAAATAGACTTACCTAACAAAAACATGTCAGGCCTCGATAGATCTAAAAAATTATTATCTCATTTAAATGAAATTTCTGTAATTGATTTTGATCATTCCGACGTAGTTAGACATCCATTAGTATCTAAGATTGTTAAAGCCTATAGCAATCATAATGATTAGTATTGAGGTTGTTTCTGAAGAGAAAAATTGGTCAAAAAAGATAAAAAAAATTGATGTTTTTTTTACTTCTATTTGTAAATATTTTCCAAAAAAATATAAGTTTATAAATAAAAAGATATCTTTTACGTTATTATTATCCAATAATAAGAATATTAAAAGATTAAATAAAAGATTTAGAAATAAAGATAAGCCAACTGATATCTTGTCTTTTCCATCAGAGAAAAAAATTAAAATAAAAAATAAATCATACTTAGGCGATATTGTAATTAGCTATAACTTCATGGATAAGCCTAAAAACCAAAAAATTAAATTATTTAAAGATAAGGTTATTAAAACATTTATTCATGGATTTTTGCATTTATTAAGTTTTGATCATATTAAACTTCGCGATTACAAGAAAATGTTTAAAGAAGAACAAAATATTTATCAGTCAGTAATTAAAAAAATTAATTAAATTGAAAAAAAAAAATTATTTAGAATTCTTATTTTTAATTTTTCTTGGCGCTTTTACATCTTTGAGTTTGCCACCCTATAATTATTTATTTGTTAATTTTGTTACAATAGGTCTATTTTTTGTTTTTATATTCCAGAAAAAGAAATCAGTTAAAATACAGTATCCTTTCGTTTATGGCTGGTTGTTTGGGTTTGGATATTTTCTATCCAACTTATATTGGATTACAATTTCTTTAACATTTGATAAAAATTTTAATTATCTAATACCTTTAGCTCTAGTTTTGATTCCTTTATTTCTTGGACTTTTTTATGGTTTAGCAACTTATTGTTTTTTTTTAATTAAAATTAAAAAACCTGTTAGTAATTTATTTTTATTTTCACTTTTATTAGGTTTGGCAGAATTTTTAAGAGGAAATATTTTAACTGGTTTTCCATGGAATTTAATTGCATATAGTTTTTCTGAAAATCTTGAAATATTACAAATTATATCTTTTATAGGGACTTATAGTTTTAATGTTTTATGTATATCGCTTTTTAGCAGCCCAGCGATTTTTATTTTAAGAGAAAATAGAAAAGAGGTTTTTATAGGTATATTTTTGTTACTATCACCAATTATTTTATTCTTTATTGGTTCATCTAAAATAAAATCTTTTCAATTATCAAATACTATTACTAACGACTACACAATAAGAATAGTTGGTTCAAAAATAGATTTGGAGAGATTTTATGGAAAATCTGACACAACTGAAGTTATTAATGAATTGATTAACTTAAGTGAACCTAAACCAGATACCAAAACAATTTTTATATGGCCTGAGGGAGTAATACCAAACATTAATCAATCAGAGATAAAAAATTTTAAATTTTTATTTAATAAGAAGTTTGAAAAAAATCATTTATTAGTAATTGGAATAAATAGTCTACAAAAATATAAAAATGAAAATAAATATTTTAATACCCTTTCAATTTATGATCATGAACTTAATCTTATTACTGATTATAAAAAAGTAAAATTAGTTCCTTTTGGTGAATTTTTGCCTTTTGAAAAAATTTTAACAAAAATAGGCTTAAAATCTCTAACTAATAATTATCAGTCATTCAGTAATGGAAAAAATAGAGAGATAATAATAATTAGTAAAGGAGAATTTGATATAAAATTATTACCATTAATTTGTTATGAAATAATTTACTCAGGTAAAATTTTTAAAGAATCCAATTTTGATTTTATAATAAATGTTTCAGAAGACGGATGGTTTGGTGACTCTATTGGACCACATCAACATTTTGTGCATAGCGTGTTTAGGTCGATCGAGAGTGGAAAATATTTGTTAAGATCTGCTAATAACGGAATTTCTGCTATAATCAATCCTATAGGCATAATTGAAAATAAAATTGAATTTGGTCAATCTGGTTATATAGATTTTTTTGAAACAAGAGTTTTTAATGAAACAGTATTTTCAAAATATGGGAATAAAATGTTTTTGACTATCATTTTGTTATATATTTTTTTGATATTTTCATTTAATAGAATTTCTTAATGAGTAATTTAAAAAATTTTTTATTCACTAGCGAGTCAGTTTCTGAAGGGCATCCTGATAAAGTTTCTGACAGAATTTCTGATATGGTTGTAGATAGCTACTTATCAAATGATCCTTTTTCAAGGGTGGCTTGTGAAACATTAACGACAACAAACAAAGTTGTTCTTGCTGGTGAAGTTAGAGGCCCTGAAATAAAAAAAGATGAATTAGTTCAAAAAGTAAGAACTTGTATTAAAGATATTGGTTATGACCAGGAAGGTTTTACCTGGAAAGAAGCAACAAAAATAGAAAGTTATTTACATTCTCAATCGTCTGATATTGCAATGGGCGTAGATTCTTCAAGTAATAAAGATGAAGGAGCAGGAGATCAAGGAATTATGTTTGGATATGCATGTAATGAAACAGATGAACTAATGCCAGCACCCATTTATTATTCACATAAAATTTTAAGGTTAATGGCAGAAGATAGAAAATCAGGAAAATTAAAAAATATAGAACCGGACTCTAAAAGCCAAGTGACATTTGAATATGAAAATGGAAAACCCAAAAAAGTAAAATCTGTTGTCATATCTTCACAGCATTCAGCTGATGTTGATCAAGCTAAAGTTAGAGAACTACTTAGACCTTATATGTTAAATTCAATCCCAAAAAACTTTTTAGATGGATTTAATGAAGATGAATTTTATGTTAACCCCACAGGAAATTTTGTTATAGGTGGACCTGATGGTGATTGTGGATTGACAGGAAGAAAAATTATTGTTGATACATATGGTGGAGCTGCCCCTCATGGAGGAGGAGCATTTTCAGGAAAAGACCCTACTAAAGTTGATAGATCAGCAGCTTATGCCTCAAGATATATAGCTAAAAATATTGTTGCATCAAAAATTACTGATAAATGTTTAATTCAACTGGCTTATGCAATTGGTGTTTCAAAACCACTTTCAATTTATGTAAACTTATTTGATGATGATTTAGAAAAAAATAAATTTGTTGAGAAAAAGATTAGAGAAAACTTTGACTTAAGCCCTAGAGGGATAAGAGAAATGTTAAATCTTAATAAACCAATTTATGAAAAGACAGCAGCTTATGGTCATTTTGGAAGAACACCGGAAAGTGACGGAGCCTTTTCTTGGGAAAATACTGATAAAACTAAGGTTTTTTTAAAATAGTTTTTATTGAATTAAAAAAAAACTTTAATATATTGCCTTTACATTATTGAAATTACAAAATGGGCTTTAGCCCATTTTTTTTTGGAGTAAACAAAAAACATGTTAAATAAAAGAGCAGATAAATTAGAACTTTTGAGAATTGCAGAAGCTGTAGCTTTAGAAAAATCTATTGATAAAGAGCTAATAATTAGTTCAATGGAAACTGGAATTGCTAAAGCAGCGAAATCAAAATTTGGACAAGACAATGAAATTAAAGTTTTAATCAACAGAGAAAATGGTGATATTGAACTTTTTAGAAAACTAGTAATCTCTGAAAATCCTGAGAATGCCAATACAGAAATTAAACTTGAAGATGCAATAACACTTAACGAAACTAATAAAGAAAAAAAAGTTGGAGATGAGGTTTTACAACCACTTCCGTCTTTTGATTTTGGAAGAATAGCAGCCCAAACTGCTAAACAAGTGATTAGTACTAATGTAAGAGAGGCTGAAAGAGAAAGACAGTTTAATGACTTTATTGATAAAAAAGAAACAATCTTAAGTGGTATTGTTAAAAGATTAGAATTTGGAAATGTAATTGTTGATTTAGGAAGAACTGAAGCGATAATTCAAAAGAACGAAATGATTCCAAGAGAAAATATTAAAGCCGGAGATAGGGTTAAAGCATTTTGTAACGATGTTAGAAGAGAACCTAGAGGTCAACAAATATTTCTATCAAGAGCTCATCCTAAATTTATGGAAAAATTATTTGTTCAAGAAGTGCCAGAAATTTATGATGGTTTAATTGAAATTAAATCTTCATCGAGGGATCCAGGAAGTAGGGCAAAAATTTGTGTTAAAGCTGTTGATACATCACTTGATCCTGTTGGAGCTTGTGTTGGTATGAGAGGGTCTAGAGTACAAGCAGTAGTAAATGAACTTCAAGGTGAAAAAATAGATATTGTAAATTGGTCAGAAGATCCTGCTATATTAGTTTCAAATGCTTTGTCCCCTGCTGAAGTTCAAAGAGTAAACGTAGACTCAGAAAGAAAAAAATTAGATGTAATTCTTACTGAAGAAAATTTAAGTAAAGCAATTGGAAGAAGAGGTCAAAACGTAAGATTGGCAACTAAGTTATTAAATTATGAGATTAACATAATGACTGATGCTGAAGACTCTGAGAGAAGACAGTCAGAATTTAAAGAAAAAACAGAGAATTTTGTTAAAAATTTAGAGCTTGATGAAACATTAGGTCAATTATTAGTTGCAGAGGGTTTTTCAACAATCGATGATATTAAAGATAGTAATGCTGATAATCTAATGAAAATAGAGGGCATAGAAGAAGATACTGCAAAGGCATTAATTGAAAGAGCAAAAGAATTTCATGAAAAAGATCAAGAAGATATATCTCAAAGAATTAAAGATCTTGGACTTGAAGAGACTTTAATAAATTTAAAAGGTTTAACACCGGGAATGTTAGTTACTTTGGGAGAACAAAAAATTCTAACTTTAGAGGATTTTGCTGATTTAGCGTCAGATGAATTAACTGGTGGATACGATGTTGTAAAAGGTGAAAGAGTGAAAATTCAAGGCTATTTAGAGGATTTTGCTCTATCAAAAGATGAAGCAGATGAATTAATTATGTCTGCAAGAAATATTGTTTATAAAGATTGAGTGATGAGTTATGGAAAACAAAAAAACAAAATTAACAATTTCTGGTTCAACCAAAAAATCAATCAAAAATATTGAGATTGCTAAAACTCAGGGAAAAAATTCAGTTTTAATCGAAAAACAAAAAAGTAATTTAATTAAAAAAGGAAGTTCTTTTCGAACTTCAGGAATGAGAACAAATACAAGATCAAAACCTAATTCATCATTTAATCGTGGAGCGCCTTTAAAACCAACTTTTGGAGCCAAAACACCATCAACAACAAATGATTTTGAAAGAAGAAAACTTGCTGAGCAAAGAGCAACAAAAAGATTAAAAGGAGATAATGATAGTAAAAAACTTAGACTGGGAACAAAAAAAAGAGAGACTAAATTAACAGTATCAAGAGCATTAAGCGATGAAATTGAGGCTAGAGAAAGAAGTTTAGCATCAGTCAAAAGAGCAAGAGAAAAAGAACAAAAAAATTTAATCAAAGATGATAATAAAGAAAGTTTAAAACCTGTAAAAAGAGATATTAATATACCAGAGGCTATCACAGTAAGAGAACTTGCAAATAGGATGGCAGAGCAATCAAGTAATGTAATTAAATATCTTTTTGGAATGGGCGTTACAGTTACAATTAATCAAACACTAGCAGCAGATACAGCTGAATTTTTAGTTAAAGAATTTGGACACAACCCTATTCGTGAAGAAAAAGTTGAAGAAATAATTCAAAAAATAAAAGCTACTAGAGTTGAAAATTTAAAAAATAGACCTCCAATAGTAACAGTAATGGGACATGTTGATCATGGGAAAACTTCAGTTCTTGACGTGCTAAGAAGTGCTAATGTGGTCTCTGGTGAATTTGGTGGAATTACTCAACATATTGGTGCTTATCAAATTGAAAGTCAGTCTAATAAACTAACTTTTATTGATACACCAGGTCACGCAGCCTTTACAGAGATGAGAGCAAGAGGATCTAAATTAACAGATGTTGTAGTTTTAGTAGTTGCTGCTGATGATGGAGTCAAACCACAAACAGTAGAGTCAATTAAACATGCTAAAGCTGCAAAAGTTCCTATAGTAGTTGCAATAAATAAATGTGACTTGCCTGAGGCGGATCCACAAAAAATTAAAAATCAACTACTTGAATATGAATTAATAGCAGAAGATTTGTCTGGAGAGACATTAATAGTTGAAATTTCTGCGAAAACCAAATTAAATTTAGATAAACTAGTTGAGGCCATATTGCTTCAAGCAGAAATTTTAGATTTAAAAACTGATTTTGATTCAAAAGCTACAGGAGTTGTTTTAGAATCTAAAATTGATATTGGTAGAGGCCCTGTAGCAACTATAATTGTTACAACTGGTACACTTAAAAAAGGTGATTTTTTTGTAAGTGGATTAAGATGGGGAAAAATTAGGGCAATAATAAACGATAAAGGAAAAAGTATCAGCGATGCTCCTCCTTCATCACCAGTAGAAATTTTAGGTATTAATGGTGCTGCAAAAGCTGGTGATGATTTTATTGTTTTAGATAATGAAAAAGAAGCTAAAACTTTAAGTGAAAATAGAGCACAAGAGGCAAAAGAAGGAAAAAATCCATTATCATTTGCAACTCAAGATTCTGCTTTTTCAGATAAATCGACAGAAGAATTAAATTTAATTATAAAATCAGATGTTCATGGATCATCAGAGGCAATTAAAAGTGCAATTAGTCAAATTAAACATGATGAAGTAAAACCAAAAATTATTTTAGCGGATATTGGAATGGTCACAGAAACAGATGTAACTTTAGCTAAAGCTTCTAATGCTGTGCTAATAGCTTTTAATGTAAAACCAAGCAAAGAAGCTAAAAAACTTGCAGAAAATGAAAATATCAAAATTTCATCATATAATATTATTTATGAAGTTTTAGACTATATTAAACTAAGAATGTCTGGTCTTCTTTCACCTGATGTTCAAGAAACAATAACAGGTACAGCACAAATTTTAGAAATTTTTAAAGTATCAGGTGCTGGAAAAGTAGCAGGATGCAAGATTATAGAGGGTGAGATCAATAGTACTTCAGATGTAAGATTGATCAGAGATGGAGGAATTATATATACTGGAAAAGTAGGCACTTTGTTTAGAGAGAAAAATCAAGTGAAACAGGTAAGTAATGGTCAGGAATGTGGAATTACAGTAAAAGACTATATGGATTTTCAAAAAGATGACACAATAGAGGCATTTAATGTTATTTCTAAAGAAAGAACAATATAATGGCTGATAGGATAGGAAAACCAATTTCACAAAGACAATTAAGAGTTGGTGAAATGATAAAACAATCTTTAAGCATGATTTTTATTAAAAATGAGGCAAAAGTGCCTAACTTAGAGACCAATATAATTACAGTTACTGAAGTAAAAATGAGCCAAGATCTTAAAATTGCTAAAGCTTATGTGATGCCATTAGGTGGAAAAAATGCTGACGAAGTAATTAAACAATTGAAAGATTATTCTTTTTTAATAAGAAAAATTTTATCTAAAAAAGTATTTATGAAATTTTTGCCAAAATTACTGTTTAAAAAAGATGAGTCATTTGAGTATGCAGAAAAAATAGAAAATTTAATTAAACAAACAAATAAATAAGGAAAAAAAGTATGAACAGTAGGGCAAAAGAACTAGCAATTCATGATAAAGACACAGGATCTTCAGAAATCCAGATTGCATTGCTAACAGAGAAGATTGAAACTCTCTCAAAACACATTAAACAATTCAAAAAAGATAAACATTCTTCAGTTGGATTGTTAAGAGCGGTAAATAAAAGAAAGAAATTGTTAGAGTATTTAAGAAAAAATAAAATGGACTCTTACAAAAATGTACTGTCGAAATTGAATTTAAGAAAATAAAGATCAAGTTAGATAGAACGAAATGGAATGAAACGAAATGGAAATGAAATGTTTAAAGTATATAAGAAGGAAATAGAAGTAGCAGGTAAAAAGATAAGTTTAGAAACAGGTAAAGTAGCAAGACAGGCAGACGGAGCAATCATAGCAACATCTGGTGAGACAGTTATTTTAGCAACAGTAGTGGGAGCAAAGAAAATTAATCCAGATATGGATTACTTTCCATTATCTGTAAACTACCAGGAAAAATATTATGCAGGTGGAAAAATACCTGGTGGATATTTTAAAAGAGAAGCTAGACCAACTGAAAGTGAAACATTAATCTCAAGATTAATTGATAGACCAATCAGACCTCTGTTTCCTGATGAATTTAAAAATGAAGTACAGTTATTACCAACTGTGATTTCATACGACAAAGAAAACCAACCAGATATTTTGGCAATTATTGCTTCTTCAGCAGCGTTAGCAATTTCGGGAATGCCTTTTATGGGTCCTGTCGGTGCATCTAGAGTAGGTTTTGTTGACGGAAATTACATTCTAAACCCGTCAAAAACTGAACTAGAGAACTCCAGTTTAGATTTAGTCGTAGCAGGTACAAAAGATGCTGTTCTAATGGTTGAGTCTGAAGCAAATGGTTTAACGGAAGAGGAAATGTTAAATGCAGTCAAGTTTGGACACGAAGGCTTTGTTCCAGTAATCGGGATGATAGAGGATCTTGCTAAAGAGTGTAGAAAACCAGAATGGACTGTTGAGAAAAAAGATTTGTCTGAAGTTAAGAAAAAACTTGAAGTAACTTTTACAGATGATCTTAAAAAAGCTTTTGCAACGAAAGATAAACAAGATAGATCAAATCAAATTTCAGAAATTACAGATAAGGCTAAAAAACTTTATGAAGAAAACGAAAACTACACAGATCTTGATGTCAACAGTCAATTAAAAAATTTAGAAAAATCTATTGTAAGAACTGATATTCTAAAAAATAAAAATAGAATTGATGGTAGAGGTTTATCAGATGTAAGGGCTATTTCATGTGAAGTTGGGGTTTTACCAAGAACTCATGGTTCTGCACTATTTACTAGAGGTGAAACACAAGCAATTGTTGTTACCACTTTAGGTACATCAGACGATGAACAGCGATTAGAAAGTTTAGACGGACAACATAGAGAAAGATTTATGCTTCACTATAACTTTCCTCCTTTTTCAGTTGGTGAAACTGGAAGAATTGGAACTGGGAGACGTGAAATTGGACATGGAAAACTAGCATGGAGAGCAATTAATTCGTCCTTACCTACAAAAGAAGTGTTTCCATATACCTTTAGAATTGTATCTGAGATTACTGAATCTAATGGCTCTTCATCAATGGCAACTGTTTGTGGAGCTTCATTAGCATTGATGGATGCAGGTGTTCCAATTAAAGAACCTGTAGCGGGTATTGCAATGGGTTTAATTAAAGAAGGTGATGATTTTAGCGTTTTATCAGATATCTTAGGTGATGAAGATCATCTAGGTGATATGGACTTTAAAGTTGCAGGTACTAAAGATGGAATTACTTCACTTCAAATGGATATCAAAATTACTGGAATTACATTTGAAATCATGGAGCAGGCTTTAAATCAAGCTAAAGATGGGAGGATTCATATTTTGGGTGAAATGAATAAAGCTTTAAGTCAGTCGAGAGCTGATGTTGGACAACATACTCCAAAAATGGAACAGATTACAGTTGATAAAAAAGATATTGCTGCTGTAATTGGAAAAGGTGGTGCAACAATTAGAGAGATTGTTGAAAAATCGGGTGCTAAACTTGATGTGAATGACGAAGGCGTTGTAACAGTCGCTGCCCCTGATGAAGAGTCTAGAAACATCGCTATGCAAATGATTAAAGATATCACCGCAAAAGCTGAATTGAATAAAATTTATTCAGGAAAAGTAATGAAAATTATGGAATTTGGTGCATTTGTAAATTTCTTAGGAAAACAAGATGGACTTGTTCATATTTCAGAACTAGCAGGTAAAAGAGTTGCCAAGGTCACCGATGTTGTCAAAGAAGGCGATGAAGTAAAAGTTAAAGTAATTGGTTTTGATAGAGGTAAAGTTAAACTTTCTATTAAACAAGCTGTAGAATAATCAAAATTACATAGTGGCAGGCTCAAATCCTGCCGCTTATTATGTAATATTTTTAGGATCTGGCATTCCAACCTTGTTATAGCCAGCATCTACGTAATGAATTTCACCAGTAACACCGTTTGCAAGGTCACTTAGTAGATATAATGCTGAATTTCCAACATCATGAATATCAACGTTTCTTTTTAATAATGAATGGTCTTCATTCCATTTATATAAAAATTTTGCATCTCCTATAGCAGAAGCTGCTAAAGTTTTTATAGGTCCAGCACTAATAGCATTTACTCTCATACCTTTTGCCCCTAGGTCTCTCGCCAAATACTTAACACTTGACTCTAAAGCTGCCTTACAAACACCCATCACGTTATAATTTGGAATAGCTTTGTTTGCTTCGTAACTTAAAGTGATTAGATTTCCACCTTCTTTCATTATTTTAGAAGCTTCTTTTGCAACTTCGGTGAATGAAAAACATGATATTAACATACTTCTTAAAAAATTTTCTCTGGTTGTATTTAAATATTCACCTGACAATTCTGATTTATCTGAGAATGCAATTGCATGAACTACAAAATCAATTTCTCCCCACTGAGATTTTACATCCTCAAATAATTTTATTACGTCCTCTTTTTTTTCAACATCACAACTAAATGTAACAGTAGAATTTAATTTTTCTGCTAAAGGGACTACTCTTTTTTTTAAAGCATCACCTAAATAAGTGAATGCAAGCTCTGCACCAGATTCTGCGAGTTTTTGTGAAATACCCCAGGCAATGGATCTTTCATTGGCAACCCCCATGATTAGTCCTTTTTTACCTTTCATTAAACTCATAATTTAAACCTTTTCAAAAATTAAAGCAGCGTTAGTTCCACCGAAACCAAAACTATTAGACATTACTGTGTTTAAGGTTACACCAGTTTCAGTTTTTGCAACGATTGGAAATTTTTTAGCTTCTTCATCCATTTCACTGATGTTTGCAGAGCCAGCAATGAAATTATTTTTCATCATTATTAGACAATAAATAGCTTCATGAACTGATGCGGCTCCTAAAGGATGTCCTGATAAAGATTTAGTTGAACTAATTTTTGGAATATTGTCTCCAAAAGTATTTTTAACAGCATTTAACTCTGTAATATCTCCAACTGGAGTAGAAGTTCCATGAGTATTTATATAATCAATTTTATTTTTGGTTGTTGCCATGGCCATTTGCATACATCTTACAGCCCCTTCTCCAGATGGCGCAACCATATCGTATCCATCTGAAGTTGCTCCATAACCAGTTAACTCTGCATATATTTTTGCTCCTCTTGCTTTAGCATGTTCATATTCTTCAAGCACTAAAACACCACCACCTCCAGCAATTACAAATCCATCTCTAGTTTTATCATATGCTCTTGATGCTGTTTTTGGAGTGTCATTGTATTTTGACGACAAAGCTGTCATAGCATCAAACATGGCAGTCATTGCCCAGTGAATTTCCTCACTACCGCCTGCAAATACAACATCTTGTTTGCCCATCTGAATTAACTCCATTGAATTTCCAATACAGTGCCCACTCGTAGCACAGGCTGAACTCATTGTGTAGTTTGTTCCCTTAATTTTGAAAGGAACTGCAAGCGTAGCTGAAGCTGTACTTGCCATAGTTCTAGGAACAATAAAAGGGCCCATTAATTTTGGAGTTTTAGCTCTGGTTTTATCGGCTGCTAAAATAACGTTTTCAATCGACGGACCCCCAGACCCCATAACAATTCCAGTTTTAAAATTACTAACTTCATTTTCTTCCAATCCAGAATCTTCAATTGCCTCTTTCATTGCAATATAATTATAAGCTGAACCAGATCCCATAAATCTAATAGTTTTTCTATCTATATGGTCTTCAAGTTTTATTTTTGGTTTACCATGGACATGGCTTTTTAGATTATGTTCTTTATATTCTTCACTAAATGATATCCCAGATTTAGAATTTAATAGAGATTGATGAACTTCTTCTTGATTATTACCTAAACAAGATACTACTCCCAAACCTGTAATTACAACTCTTCTCATTATTTAAATAAACCCACTTTTAAACTATCTGCTGAATATATCTTTTTATTATCTGCTAACACCACCCCATTAGCAAGACCTACAGTTGTACCTCCTGGAGACATAATTTTTTTCATATCAATCTCATATCTGACATTTTTTACATTTTGTAAAACTTCACCAGTAAATTTTACAGTCCCAACTCCTAAGGCTCTTCCTTTTCCTGGATTTCCAATCCAACCTAAATAGAATCCTACCAATTGCCACATAGCATCAAGACCAAGGCAACCAGGCATGACAGGGTCTTCTTTAAAATGACAATCAAAAAACCAAAGGTTTTTTCTTATATCCAATTCGGCTTTCAATGAGCCTTTGTTAAAAGCACCCTTATCATCAGTAATCTCAGTAATTCTATCAAACATGAGCATAGGTGGAAGTGGTAATTTGGCATTACCTGGACCAAATAGTTTTCCCTCACCACAATTAATTAGCTCATCATATGAGTAAGAGTTTTTTTTCATAAAATTGAGTACCCTTATTTACTTGATTTTGTAATTATATAATATAATTATAATACTAGTTTAGAATAATTATAACTAACAATATGGTTAAATAGTGAAATATATTGAAAAACTCAGAAATTCTGGATTAAGACCAACCAAGCAAAGGCTTCAAATTTGTGAGGTTTTATTTAACACTGATAAAACATTTCATTTTACAATAAATGAATTAAAGCAAAAAATTACGAAACAAGCAAATAACAAAATATCATTAGCTACTGTTTATAATACAGTCCACGCTTTTGAAAAAAAAGGATATCTCAAACAAATTCCTATTAATTCTAGTGAAACATATTTTGATACAAACGTTACGGATCATCATCATTTTTATGATTTAAAAGAGGAAAAGTTGATTGATTTAGAGAACTCAGATGTAGGACCAATAAATATTTTAAAAAAAATTAATGGAAAAAAAATAAAGTCAGTTGAAGTTCTAGTAAAGCTAGAAGACTGATCTATTAATCAATTTAGCGTCATTTTAAACCAATTGACACTTTTTTAGAATCATTATAAACTACAAAAATCTAAAAAATTTACTTACGGAGAATTAAATGAGCACTGAAAATTTTAAAAATAAATCTTTTAAAGTCGATCAATTAAGCAAATGTCCTTTCACAGGAGCCGGAACACCCGCAAAATTTTCTGCAGGAAGAGGTCAATCTGTAAGAGATTTTTGGCCAAATAGTTTAAACCTTAAAATACTTAGTCAACATTCTAATTTATCAAATCCGATGAATAAGAAATTTAATTATTCCAAAGAATTTAAAAAACTTAATTATAAAGCTCTTAAAAAAGATTTGAAAAAATTAATGACGGATTCTCAAGAGTGGTGGCCAGCTGATTACGGTCATTATGGACCTTTATTTATTAGATTAGCTTGGCATGCAGCTGGCACATACAGAACTGGTGATGGCAGAGGTGGAGCTGGAACAGGAAACCAAAGATTTGCACCACTTAATTCTTGGCCAGATAACGTCAATTTGGATAAAGCAAGATTACTTCTTTGGCCAATTAAAAAAAAATATGGAAATAAGATTTCTTGGGCAGATTTATTTATCCTAGTAGGTAATGTTGCGTTAGATTCAATGGGATTTAAAACATTTGGTTTTGGTGCTGGAAGAACTGATATTTGGGAGCCAGAGGATGATATTTATTGGGGATCAGAAAAAGAAATGCTAGGAGTGGAAAGATATACTGAAAAAAGAGATTTAGAACAGCCACTTGGTGCTTCACATATGGGTTTGATATATGTTAATCCACAAGGTCCTGATGCTAACCCAGATCCAAAACTTGCAGCACATGATATTAGAGAAACATTCGGTAGAATGGCAATGAATGATTATGAAACAGCAGCATTAGTGGCTGGTGGACATACATTTGGAAAATCACATGGAGCAGCACCTGAGTCACATAAGGGCCCTGACCCAGAAGCTTCAAGAATTCAAGATCAATCTACGGGATGGAATAGTGGTTACAAATCAGGAAAAGGTGTTGATACAATCAGTAGCGGCATAGAAGGTGCTTGGACTCAAAATCCAATAAAATGGGATATGGGTTATTTAGATTGTCTTTATGAGCATGATTGGGAGCTTACAAAAAGTCCTGCTGGTGCTCATCAGTGGACACCAAAGAAAAATGGACAAAAGATAAAAATGGTTCCTGATGCACACGATAAAAATGTTCTTCACCCTCCAATGATGCAAACAACAGATATTTCTATGAAAGTTGATCCAAGTTATGGGCCTATTACAAAACATTTTCATAAAAATCCAAAAGAATTTCATGATGCATTTGCTAGGGCGTGGTTTAAACTAACTCATAGAGATATGGGACCAAGAGTTTGTTATCTTGGTAGCGATGTTCCAAAAGAACAATTAATTTGGCAAGACCCAATTGATAAACCAAAGTATAAATTAAAATCAAAAGATATAAGTGACTTGAAATCAAAAATATCAAAATCTAAATTATCAGTTTCTGATTTAGTTTCTACTGCCTGGGCTTCAGCTTCAACTTTTAGAGGCTCTGACAAAAGAGGGGGTGCTAATGGGGCAAGAATAATGTTAGAACCACAAAAAAATTGGAAAGTTAATAATCCTTCTAATCTCTCAAAAGTTATCTCAGCGTTAAAGAAAATTAAGAAACAATTTGATAATAAAAAGAAAACAGTTTCAATGGCTGATTTAATTGTCTTAGCTGGAGGAGTGGGAGTTGAAATGGCCGCTAAAAAAGCCGGATATAAAATAAAAGTTCCATTTTCACCTGGAAGAGGAGATGCAAGACAAGATCAAACAGATGTGAATTCATTTGGGTTATTAGAACCTCAAGCAGATGGTTTTAGAAATTATTTAAATGGTGGTGAGTCAATTGTATCAGCTGAAGAAAAGCTAATTGATAAAGCCCAATTAATGGGTCTTACTGCCCCAGAAATGACAGTATTAATGGGTGGAATGCGAGTTTTAAGTACTAATTTTGATAATTCAATACATGGAGTTTTCACAAAAAAACCTGGTGTATTAACTAATGATTATTTCTCAAACTTATTAGACATGAATACAACATGGAAAGAAACAGATAAATCTGAGCAAACATTTGTTGGAATAGATAGAAAGACGAAAAAAACAAAATGGAAAGGTACAAGAGTTGATCTTATCTTTGGATCAAATTCACAACTAAGAGCTTTAGCTGAAGTTTATGCATGCGAGGACTCACATGATAAATTTGTAAGTGATTTTATCTCGGCATGGGTAAAAGTAATGAATGCTGATAGATTTGATTTAAGACTTAATTAAAATAGATTACTAGAAAAAATATGGAAAAAGCTAAGTTTGAAGATTTTTATGAAGTGCCTAATCTAAATTTTGATATTTCAAAACTAAGGTCAGATTTAGATAAAATACTAAAAAATAAAAAGTTCAACTCACCAGGAGTTACACATTTTGGTGCAATACCAATTAATCAAATTCCAAATGATGAGAATTCTATTAAAGGTAATAATATAAGGGGCAAATATTGGACAATTGCTGATGATACTGGCAAGGAAGTTGCAAGGGATATTGATATAGATGAGTCGAAATATACCCAATTAGTTCCAGAATTTGAAAAAACCTACTTTAAAGAAGTATTTGAGATATTAAGTAAAAAATTTAAATTAGGAAGAGTGAGGTTATTACTCAAGGAACCTAGATCAACTTTGAGTTGGCATAAAGACCCAGAGTGTAGACTTCATATACCGATTGTAACTAACAAAGGTTGTTCGATGGTAATAGAAAATGTTGCTAAACATCTTCCTGCAGATGGAAAGGTATGGATAACAAATAATACCAAGTATCACAATTTCTTTAATGGTGGTGAACAGGCTAGGATTCACTTAGTAGCCTGTATACTGGAAAGTCCTTTTAAGAAGTAATGGAATTAACCAAAGGCATTTTTAATACAGCTTCAAACGTATATAAAAATAATAAAGGTTCAATTTTAAGAACTATTGTCTATACGATAGGTCATTTTATTATTGCTATTACAGTTTTGATGCTTGTTGCAGATGTATCTTTTGCAATAGCATTAACAGACGCTGTAGTAGAACCAATAGCAAATTCCGTCTGGTATTTTATTTTAGATAAATGGTGGGCGAGTAGATCAAAAAATTCTTAAGATAACTAGTTAACAGCACCCCATAGGTTTATTTTATCAATCCAACCTTTTAAACCTTCAGTTTCAACATTACACCAATCATCTTCACACTTTTTAACAATGAGCAGTCTTCCTTTTTTAATATTAGCAATTGGCTTTGAAAAAATTGTAGATTTTTCAAATAATATCTTATCTTCAATTGTAATTACTGAATTAACTTTTTTAAGTTGAGACTTATGTATCCACCCACTATTTTTCTTAATATCTATAATTCTCCTAAAATTTTCTTTTTTATCAATTTGTTTAATTGGTAAATTTATTTTCTTGTAAATATATTTTACAGGAAAATCAAAACTTGGTCCATATCTAACATTTACTTTATTTTTTTTTAAAGATAAAAATTTATCTTTACTCGCTACAGAAGACATTTGAAAAAATAATAATGATATTATTAAAATGATAAAATTTTTTTTTAACATTTACATCTTTTTTTTTTAGTAATTTTAGCTTTTCTAAAATTTAAATTTAATAAATCCAATATAAGAATTTTTTTATCAAGATTTTGTCCTATGTCTAATATTTGTTTTAAAATCTCGTTAGCTTGTAATGTACCAATAATTCCTGCAACTGTTCCAAGAACCCCCTCGTACTCACAGTTTAAAATATCATCTGAAATTTTATCCTCTTGAAAAAAGCATCTTAAACATGGTGTTTTTTTAAACTTAAAATTGTAAGTAAATAAATGACCATCGAATTTACTTATTGCACCTACAACTAGAAATTTCTTTAATCTTATAGAAGTGTCGTTAATTAAAAACTTAGTTTTAAAATTATCACTTCCATCAACAATATAATTATATTGCTCAATTATTTTAGCAGCATTATTTTCATTTAGTCTTAAGTTATGTGTTTTTATAATTGTTTTTGGATTAATTTTATTTAATTTATTTTTAGCACATTTAACTTTTGATTTATTTATGTCATTAATATCATAAAGACTTTGACGATGAATATTTGATACATTGACTAAATCATTATCTATAATTCCTATATTTCCTACCCCTGCCCTTGTAAGAAATTCAGCTACTGAACAACCTAGTCCTCCAGCACCAACAATTAAAACTTTGGCATTTTTAATTTTTTTTTGCCCTGATGGACCAATATTTTTAAGTATTATTTGCCTAGAAAATCTTTCAATTTCTATTTTATCTAACTCTGCACTCATTTTCCTGTAGAGCCAAAGCCACTATCACCTCTTACAGTATCAGGCAATTTATCGGTTTCCTGAAGTTCCATTTTAATCACTGGGGTTAAGATCATCTGAGCAATACGGTCATTATTATTAACCACAAAATTTTCTTTGCCATGGTTATAAATAATGACTTTTAATTCACCCCGGTAATCACTATCAATTGTGCCAGGGGTATTAAGCACACTTATGTTGTTCTTAGCAGCTAAACCCGATCTTGGCCTTATCTGCACCTCATAATCCTCAGAGAACGCCATTGATAAACCAGTTGGAATTAAGCAAGAGGTTTTTGGTTCAATCGTGATAGCTGACTTGATAAAAGCCATTAAGTCCATTCCAGAAGCGCCTGATGTTTTATATGTCGGTATTTTTACATCTGGAGAGAGTTTTTTAATTAACACTTTTATCATCAAGTCAATTGATTATTTATTCTTTCTACAATTTCTTCAGATATTAACATCTTATTTTTTGAGGACAATTTTTCTTGTTTATTATTCTTATAAAAAATTGTTACTTCATTGAAATCAGAGTCAAATCCTATGTTTTTATCTGAAACATCATTAGCAATAATCATATCACAATTTTTATTTTTCAATTTTTTTTCTGCATTATTTTCTAAATTATTGGTCTCTGCCGCAAACCCTATAACTAATTTGGGACGCATGGAATTATGATTAGAAACATAATTCAAAATATCAACATTTTTTTCTAATTTAATAGTCAGCTTATCTTCTTTTTTAATCTTTATATCACTTTTTTCAAAAACTTTAAAATCAGCAACTGCAGCAGAAAAAATAGCAACATCAACTGGTAAATTTTTTTGAGTTTCTTTAAACATTTGTTCTGCAGTTTCAACTTTAATAAGTTTGATTTCGTCATCTACCTTGAGATTTGTTGGTCCAGATATTAAAGTTGTTTGAAAACCATTTCTTGATAATGATTTTGCTAGTTCATATCCTTGTTTGCCACTAGATTTATTTGTAATAAATCTAACTGGATCTATATACTCGTGAGTTGGACCCGCGGTAACAAGTGCTTTTAATCTATTATTTTTGTTTATAAGAAATAAATAATCATTAATTGTATTAACAATATCTAACGGTTCTGTCATTTTACCCTCACCGTATTCTCCACAAGCCATTTCCCCAATTTCTGGACCAATTATTTTATACGAATAGGTTTTTAAAATTTCTAAATTTTCTTTCATGGATGGATGTTCCCACATTCTCACATTCATAGCTGGAACTAAAAAGATTGGCTTATTAGAAGCTAAAATAACAGTAGAAGCTAAATCTTCGGAAGAACCTTTTGCAAGTTTTGAAATGGTATTTGCAGTAGCTGGCTCTACAAGAATTAAATCTGCCCATCTTGATAAAGCAATGTGGTCCATTTCGCTTTCATTTTCAACATTGAACAAATCATCATAAACCTTTCCTCGTGATAAAGACGCCACCGATAAAGGAGTTACAAATTTTTTTGCATTACTAGTTAATATTGATTTTATTTCACACCCACACTTTTTTAAAATTCTAATTGTCTCTAGACTTTTATAAGCAGCGACTCCACCACAAATAATTAAAAGTATTTTTTTATCTTTTAAGTTTTTCATCGAATGAATTAAAATACTAATAGACCTATAATTACAACTGCTAAAATTCCAATAATAGATTGATTTTTAAATGCTATCATTTCAGATTTTTTATTGTTTAAAGCAGTGTAGGAATTTGAGTTTTGAGGTATTTGACCACTTGCCAAATAAGTTAAAGCTTGATTTGCTTTATCCATAATCTCAGGAAATTCTGGTAAACGTTTGACAACTTCAGTCGTATTTTGAATAGTTTCACTAATTGCTTTTAAAGGATCCTTAGTCTCTTTTAACCAATTTTCCAGAACAGGCTTAGAGGTTGTCCAAATATTTGTTTCTGGATTAAGTTTTCTGGCAACACCTTCAACTACAACCATAGTTTTTTGTAACATTAATAATTGAGGTTGTGTTTGCATATTAAATTTTTCCGTCACATCAAATAATTGCTTAAGAAGTTTTCCACCAGAAATATCTTTTACTGCCTGACCAAAGATTGGCTCTCCAATAGACCGCAATGCTTGTGCTAAGTCATCTAGCGGTACTTCTTTTGGGACCAAACCTGCAATTAAATGGACCTCGGCAACCTTTTTATAATCTCTTTGAATAAATCCAAATAAAATTTCAGCCAAGAATCTTTTACTCATTTTATCAAGACGACCCATTATTCCAAAATCTATTGGAATAATTTGTCCATTTTTGTCTACAAAAATATTTCCTTGATGCATATCTGCATGAAAAAAACCATCCCTTACAGCATGTGTTAAAAAATGCTGGATAATATCTTCTGCAATTTTGTTTGTATCAATATTCTGTTTTTTAAGTTCTTCAGTTTCTCTAATTGAAACTCCGTCAATCCAGTCTAAGGTCATTATATTTTCACTTGTAAAATTCCAGTAGATTTCAGGTACTCGAAAACCAACATCGTTTTTAGTATTTTCCGCATATTCATTAGCAGCCGCAGCTTCAAATCTAAGATCCATCTCTAGGTTAGTTATTTCTTTTAGTAAAAATACAACTTCCACCAGTTTTAATCTTTTTGTTTTTTTTATTACAGACTCAATTAAAAAGGCAAAAAGCATCATCGCATCAATTTCTTCATTAAAGATTTTTTTAATATCTGGTCTTAAAATTTTTATTGCCACATCTTTGATGGTACCATTATCATTTATTTGAGCTTTATGAACTTGAGCTATAGATGCAGCAGCCACAGGTTCACTTAAATTTATTATTGAATTGAAAATATCCTTACCAAGATCTTTTTTAATAATTTCTTTAGCCTGGTAAATTGAAAAGGGAGGAAGTCTGTCTTGTAAATTTTCAAGCTTTAGTGATAGTTCTTCGCCAATTATATCAGGTCTGGTTGCAAGAAACTGTCCAAGTTTAATAAATGTTGTACCCATTGATTCCAATGTACTTGATAATCTTTCACCTTCATCCTTATCCATATTCATTTGGTTATTTTTTGAAAAAGAGAAAGCGAGTATTTTGAATAAAAGTTTAATTGCAAACGGTGGTTCTTGAAATTTTGAGGTAATTTTTAAAATATCTGATTTTGCAACTTTCCTACCTAATTTAAATAAAGTGATTATTTTTTTAATCATTAAAACTTCCATCCACTATGAATTGATACAATGCCACCAGATAAATTACGGTAAAAACATTTTTTAAATTTGCTTTCTTCCATTAAAGAAATCAATTCTTCTTGATTTACAAAGTTTTTAATACTTTCGATTAAATATTCATAGGGTTCTTTTTCTCCAACAACAAAATAACCAATTAAAGGAATTAATTTTGAATAATTTTTATAAATAAAATCTAAATTAGAATTTTGTATTTTTGAAAATTCTAGACATAAAAATCGTCCACCAGGCTTTAAAACTCTATAAGCCTCTGATAAAGCTTTATTAATATTATTTGTATTTCTAAGCCCAAAACTAATGGTGTAAAAATCGTAAGTATTGTCAGATACAGGCAATTTTTCTGCTTTGGAGTTGATCCAATTAATATTATTATATTTCTCCAATTTCATCTTTCCTTTAGAAATCATACCCTTATTAGGATCAACACAAGTAATTGGTAAGTCTATTTTAGTATTGTCTAAAAATAATTTTCCAATGTCACCTGTGCCGCATGCAACATCGATTAAATTACTTTTTAAAGACGGACTCATCATATTTATTAAATTCTTTTTCCAAATCCTATGTATTCCAATAGACATAAAATCATTCATCAGATCATATTTGTCATAAACTCGATCAAACACACTTTGAACTAGCCCTTTTTT
The DNA here is from genome assembly GCA_014653535.1 of Pelagibacterales bacterium SAG-MED43. Lineage (GTDB taxonomy): Bacteria > Pseudomonadota > Alphaproteobacteria > Pelagibacterales > Pelagibacteraceae > Pelagibacter. The sequence goes on along the minus strand of JACWEK010000001.1, from coordinate 6,084 downwards.
ATTTTGAAGATATTGTTGCATAAATAATTTTATATAAACAATATAGTATCAAATGCCAGAATTACCAGAAGTAGAAATAATAAGACAATCTTTAGATAAAAAAATCAGAAAAAAAAAGGTCAAAAAAGTAATTATAAGAAATAAAAATTTAAGAGTAAAAATTCCTAATGATTTTAAAAAATTTCTTGAAAAAAAAATAATTAATAAAGTCTCTAGATTTTCAAAATATTTAATTATTTATCTCTCAAATAATAAATTTTGTTTAATTCACCTGGGGATGTCTGGAACTATACATCTAATTGACCCTAACAATAAAAAAGATTTTACTAATTTGAGTTTTTATAATTCATCTTTTTTACCAAAAAAACATAATCATATAGAAATAATTTTTGATAAATTCAAGATTATATATAACGACCCAAGACGTTTTGGTTTTTTTCAAATGATTAAAAATTCTGATGATTTAAAAAGAAGATTGATGCATCTAGGACCAGAACCATTTGAGGATAAATTTAATCTTAAATATTTTTTTAAATTTATTAAGAATAAAGAAAGAACTATTAAAGATCTTTTAATTGATCAAAAATTTGTTTCAGGAATAGGTAATATTTATGCAAGTGAAATATTATTTCTAAGCAAAATAAATCCACAAAAAATATTAAAACTTCTTAGTGAAAAAGAATGCAGTCAAATAATAAGAAATTCTAAAAAAGTTCTTTTAGATGCTATTGACAAAGGTGGTTCCAGTATAAGAGATTTTAAAAATATAAATGGCAATAAAGGGGGCTTTCAAGATAATTTTAATGTTTATCACAGAGAGGGAAAAAGTTGTAAACGAATGAATTGTGGTGGCATAATTATAAAAAAAGTAATTACCAATAGATCAACTTTTTTTTGTAATTTTTGTCAAAATTAAACAATTATTTGATTGACCCACATAAATTCTCAAGTTATACCCCTGCGCATATGGCTAACACAAAATCAGCGATTAAGAGAATTAGAAAAATTTCTAAACAAACATCTGTAAATAAAGCAAGAAAAAGTAGATATAGAAATGCTTTAAAAAAAATGAACCTTCTGATTGAAAGTAAAAAAAAGGATGACGCTTTAAAATTCTTGCCTAAATTGAATTCTGAATTGATGAAAATCTCAAAAACTGGAATCATTAAAAGACAGAACGCTTCTAGAAATGTTTCTAGAATTTCTAAAAAAATAGCTTCTTTATAATTATTTCACCTGTAGTTGAATCAACTAAAACGATACGCACTATATATGTTTTTAAAAATCATATTTACAATATTTAGATTAATTAAATTTTCTTTACAATAATTTGTTACAAATAACTTCTAAAAAAAGATACACAAAAAAAATTATTGTCAAAGTATTTTTTAAAGATTGTTAATTTTAACACAATCATAGATTTAATTTATTTTTTAAATTTTCAAATTATTTGTTGCAAATAAGTTATTAAGGTTCTAACTGAACTGTCCCCTAAAAATGAATAACTTAACAATTAATAAAAATTTAAAGCCTCATGAATTAGATTGGAGTGTAATTCAATCTCAAATGAAAAATAAAATAGGATTTGAAATTTATGAGAGTTGGTTAAAAAAAATTAATTTTGTAGAAGAGTTTAATAATTATATATTGTTAACAGTTCCCACAAGGTTTATAAGGGACTGGATTACATCAAGATACTTAGACCAAATCTTACAAATAATTAGAAGTTATAAAAAAGATATTATCAGAATTGAATTTAAAATTTCTGATCTAAAAATAGATAATGAAAATAAAAAAGAGGAAGTAAATAAAAACTTTGAAAATAAAAAGAATGTTTCTTTTATTAAAGACTCATATCTTCAATATAATCGAATAGATTCTAATAAAAGATTTGACAATTTTTTGATTGGCCCAAGTAACAAGCTTGCTTATGAAGCCTCCATAAAGGTTTCTGAAAATATTTCGCATTATAACCCATTATATATTTATGGTGGTGTAGGAATGGGAAAAACTCACCTACTAAATGCAATAGGTCTAGAGTTAAAGAAAAATAATAAAGTTATGTTTATTTCTGCAGAGAGATTTATGTATCAATTTGTTAAATCTATTAAATCAAATGATATGGTTAAATTTAAAGAATATTTTAGAAACTCCGACATATTGTTGATAGATGACATTCAATTCATGAATGGAAAAGAGGCAATGCAGGAAGAGTTTTTTCATACATTTAATGCTTTGTTAGATAAAGAATCTCAAATTATAATTTCAGCTGATAGAGCACCAAATAAATTATCAAGAATTCAAGAGAGAATAAAATCTAGATTTTCTGGTGGTTTAGTGATCGATATACAAAAACCTGACTACGATTTAAGAAAAAAGATCGTCGAACAAAAAACAGAAGATTTAAATAAACTTTATTCTGAGCAAATTAGTATTTCAAAAGAAATTCAAGACTATATTAGTAAAGAAATTACTACTAGTATAAGAGAACTAGTTGGAGCGATAAATAGAATAGTTTCCTTTTCAAGGATTTATAATAAGGCACCAAATCTAGCAGAAACAAAAGTTGTTTTAAAAGATCTATTAAATATATCGGAAAATAAAGTCACAATAGACCTTATACAAACTTTGGTGTGCAGATTTTTCAAGATTAGTAAAAATGAGATGTTGTCCTCTAGAAGATCAAGATACCTTGTAAGACCAAGGCAGACAGCAATTTATTTAACCAAAATACTTACTTCAAAATCATTACCTGAAATTGGAAGAGAATTTTCAAATCGTGATCATACAACGATTATTCACTCAGTCAAAACGATAGAAAAGTTAAAAGAAAAAGACTCTCTGATGGTAGAAAATTTAAATAAATTAAAAAATCAGATATTATATAACAATAAAGATAATGAAATTTAACGTCAACCAACAAGATTTACAACAAGCTCTTAATTATTGTCAGGGAGTAATAGAAAAAAGAAGCACACTTCCTATACTTTCAAATGTTTTGTTAGATGTAAGTAGCTCAAAATTAACAATTACAGCGACTGACCTTGATTTAATATTTGTACATCAAATAGATAACATCGAAGTAATTGAAGAGGGTAAAACGACCACTACATCATCAATTATGTATGATATTGTGAGAAAATTTTCTCCAGGAAAAAAAATAAATCTATCATTATCGGACAAAAGTAAACTTCAACTTGAGTCTGAAAAATCAATTTTTAATTTAAATTGTATTAGCCACTCAGAATTTCCATTAACTGATGAAAATTTTAATGATAATGAATTTTCTATTAACTCTAAAAGCTTACTTAAACTTTTAAATAAATGTAAATTTTCAGTTTCTAATGATGAAACTAGACATTATTTAAGTGGTATTTATTTTCACCAGACAGAAGTAGAAGATAAAAATTATTTAACAGCTGTTGCAACTGATAGTCATAGAATGTCTATTTCAAAAATACGACTTGATAACAAAATAAGTTTTGAACCAATAATTTTACCCAAAAAAACAATTTTTCAATTAGTTTCTCTGTTGGATAATTACGATGGTGATGTAAAAATATCTAATGTTAAATCTAAAATAAAATTTAAGCTAAATAATAGTGTTTTGATTTCAAAATTAATTGATGGAAAATTTCCTAATTATATCCAAGTAATTCCGAAAAATAATCAAAAAAAGCTCGAGATAGACCTAAAATTATTTTTAGGATCAGTTGATCGTGTTGCATCAGTATCATTAGATAAAAAAGATGGAGTAAAATTTAGTTTAACAAAAGACTCTTTGAATCTTACTGTAAATAATACAAATAGTGGAGATGGCAATGAGACGTTAAATGTAAAATTTGATCATGATTTAGAAATTAGTTTTAATTCTAGATATTTAATTGATGTAGCTTCACAATTAGACGGTGAAAAAGTAGAAATATATTTTAATGATACTGGATCTCCAGCTTTGGTTAAAGATCCAGGAGATTTTGATAGCATTTATGTTGTTATGCCTATGAAGGGCTAATTAATATTATTTAATTCAGTATAAATTTTTTCCTCTAAGGTTTTTACAAATAGATTTTTTTCCATCCCAGATTTTATTTTAGGCAATATAGATATAGTTATTTGTTTGTTGGCCATTTTAGATCCTTGTTTTGGCCAAACATAACCCGAGTTAATAGCAACAGGCTGACAAGAAATTTTTAATTCTTCATAAATCCTACCTGCACCTTTTTTAAAGGGTGGCCTTTCCTCAGACCTTACCCTTGTCCCTTGAGGAAAAATTATTAGAGTTCTTTCAGTTTTATTAATTATATTTTTTATATCATAAAAAAAACCCAGATTATCTCTAGTAATTTTATTTCTTTTTATTGAAATTGATCCTATCTTTTTTAAATACCAACCGAAAATTGGAATAAGCATTAATTCTTTTTTTAAAATAAATACAGGTGAATTAAAAATTGTTTGAAGATAAAAAGTTTCAAACATTGATTGATGTGACGCTGCAACAAAAAACTTTTCGTTTGTTATTATATTTTCTTTACCTAAAATTTTAATGTTAACAGACATGAATTTTTTAAGACACAATCCGGTCCAGTAACCCATTAATTTACCTCCATTTAAAACTACAATTTTAGGTAATAATAAAGCAGGTAAAAATATGAATGAAATAAATGCAATACCTGAAAAGAAAACTACAGAAAAAATTATATTTCTTAACATTATTTCCAATGCTACATTAAATCAGATATTTTTTGTCTTTTACTTAAAATCTGAATTTTTGAGCCTTTGATTAATATCTCTAAAGGTTTAGGTCTTACATTATAATTTGATGCTAATGACATTCCATATGCACCGACATCACAAATAACCAAATAATCTTTTTCATTTAATTTCTGATAGTTTTTTACCGTTGCAAATGTATCTGTGCTTTCGCACACAGGACCCACAAACTCATAGCTTTTTTTTGAGTTTCTATTAATTTTTTTAATAGGAATTATTTTGTGTTTTGCACCATATAAAGCAGGCCTCATCAAATCATTCATTGCTGCATCTAAAATTATGAAATTTTTTTTAAAACCCTCTTTAATGTATATGACTTTTGTTATTAAAACGGCTGAATTACCCATTATGGATCTTCCTGGCTCAAAAATAATTTTACAATTATTCGTTTTTAAAAATTTTTCAATATTCTTAGAGTATTTTTTTAAATCTAACTTAGATTTATTGTGATCATAATCAATACCCATGCCACCTCCTAGGTCTATATATTCAAAATTATAATTAGATTTTTTAATGATTTTATTTACTACTCTAAGCATACTTTGGTAAGGTTTATAACTAAGTATTTGACTTCCAATGTGGACACTCAAACATTTTAAATTGAGATTTTTTGATTTTTTTACAGTTTTAACTAAATGTAAAAATATTTTTTGATTTACACCAAATTTATTTTCTTTCTTGCCTGTTGAAATTTGGCTTAAGGTTTTTGCATCTGTATTAGGATTTAATCTAATACCCACATTAACAATTTTCTTTTTTCTTTTTGCAATTTTTTCTATTTCTAATATTTCACTTTTAGACTCTGCGTTAATTAAAAGTATATTTCTTTTTATTGCATATTCTATTTCCTCACTGGTCTTTCCAACACCTGAAAATACTATTTTTTTTGGTTTAATTCCTGCTTTAAGTACCTTTGTTAATTCACCTCCTGATACTACGTCAGCACCAAGATTATTTTTCCTAATTTCTTTCAATATACCTAAATTTGAATTTGCTTTGACTGCATAGCAAATTAGTGGATTTATATTTCTGAAATTAATTTTTAAATCTTGAATATTCTTTTTTATCTTTTTTAAAGAATAACAATAAATTGGTGTTTTATATTTCTTTGCTATAGAACCAACATCAAAATGGTCAATTGTAAGTTTATTTCTTTTATATATCATGAAAAAGCACTTATTTGTGTACTAATCTTTCCTGAATTTTGATTTTGATTTTTGTAAACAGGATCTCCTTTTTTGCCACAAGAACAAAATAAAATTGCAACAAATAGCATTATATATATTCTTTTTATCATTTATTTTTTTTATATTT